>NZ_JBHJWQ010000040.1:0-50684 GCF_042266885.1 Streptomyces sp. NPDC056061
TCGCTGCACCGAGCGGACGCTGACCCGCAAGTCCCTGGCGATCACCGAGCTCGCCTCGCCCAGGGCGAACCGCTCCGCCGCCTGGAGCCGTAATTTCTCGCGGAACAACTGCCGTTCGGCGGTCAGCCCGCCCCCTTGTGGATACCGCATGCATCGGTGATACCGCACGGACGACAAGCCGTCAGCCTCTACTTCCCCACACACCACGCCCTGCTCTCCGCGATCGCCCGGCGCGGCTTCGAGGACCTCGGGGCCCGGTTCGAGGCGGCGATCGAGGGCGCCGCCCCACCGCGCGCCCAGCTGCGGGCCCAGCTGCGGGCCCAGCTGCGGGCCCAGCTGCGGGCCCTCGCGCGGACGTACGTCTCCTACGCCCTGGAGCACCGGGGCATGTTCGAGCTGATGTTCCGCCACGACCTGCTCGACAGCGAAGGAAGCCCGTCGGACCGGCCGAGGCTGCGGGAATCGACCCTGCCGCTCCACGAGTTGATCGTCCGGCTCGTCGCCAGGTACCGGACGGAGCGGGATGCGGTATCCGCCGCACCCTCCGGCACCGGGCCGGCGCCTGCCGTGACGGCCGCCGCTCTCTGGGCGAACCTCCACGGCATCGCCCAGCTGTGGGCCTGGCGCAGCCTGCAACTCGCCCTCGGCGTCCCACCGGCCGACGACGCACCCGGCACAGCGTCCGGCTCCGTGCCCGGCACCGCGCCCGACGATGCATCCGGCGTCCCACCTGCCGACGACGCACCCGGCGGCGTCGTGCTCGACCGGCTTGTCGATGCGGCACTCGACGCGCATCTCGCCCGGTGCGCGCATGACCCGGACCTTACGGCCGCACCTCGCGCTTCTGGTCAGCTCGGCGGGCGCGATGATCGTCGCCCTGGACGGCACGCTACTGCTCGTGGCGCAGCCCGGGTTGCGCCACGATCTCGGCGCGACCGTGGCACAGGCCCAGTGGACGAGCACCGCCTATCTGCTCGCGGTGGCCGCGCTCCTGGTCATCGCGGGGCGCCTCGGGGACCGGTACGGGCACGTGCGGCTCCTGCTCGTCGGCGTCCTCGGCTTCGGCGCCGCCTCGGCAGGCATCGCGCTCGCACCCCACGTCGGCTGGGTGATCGCGCTGCGCGCCCTCCAGGGCCTGTTCGGCGCGCTCCTGCAACCGGCGACGCCGGCGCTGCTGCGGCTGGCCCATCCGGCGCACCGGCTCGATACGCCGGTCGCCGTCCGGACCGGCGCGATCGCTGTGGCCGCGGGGGCCGGTCCGGTACTCGGCGGCGTCCTCGTCGAACACCTGGGCTGGCGCGCGGTGTTCTGGGGCAACCTCCCTGTCGCGCTCGCGATCGCCCTCGCCGTCCGGACGCCGGTGCCCGAACGTGTCGACTCCCGCCCCGACTTCGTCGGCGCCACCCTGCTCGCCCTCCTCGTCCACACGCTCACCGACGCACCGTCCCGTGGGTGGACCGCCCCGCCGACCGTGGTGGGCCTGACCGCCTACGTCGCTCTCACGGCGGTGCTCGTCGTCCACGAACGCCATCGCTCCCACCCGATCGTGCCGCTCGTCGTGGCGCGGTCCGTACCGGTGACGGCGTCGATGACGCTTCTGCTGGTCACCACCGGAGGCATGTTCGGCGCGCTGTTCGTGGCCACGTTCCTGCTCCAGGACGTACTCCGGCTCGACGCACTCGCCACCGGCCTCCGGGTGCTTCCGCTCACCGCGCTCATGATTCTCGGCGCCCCCGCCGCCGGTGCCGCGCTGCGGAGGTACGGCCCGCGCCGTACCGCGATCGCCGGTACGTTCCTCGTCGCCCTCGGCATCGCGGGCCTGTCCCGGGTCGACCCGACCACCACCCGGACGGTCACCGGCGCGACCTTCGCCGTGCTCGGTGCGGGATTTGCCGCAGTGATGGTCACCGCCACCGGGACGGTCGTCGGCGACGCGCCCCCCGGATATGCCGGGGCGGTCGGTGGGCTCAAGCAGACCGCAGTGAACATCGGCCCGACACTCGGAATCGCCATAGCCGCCGGCACCATGCGCACGAACCCGTCCGGCGTCGGGCAGGTGGCGGCGTCCGCCCCGGCGATGGGCCCCGCCCTGCTGACCCTGGCCGGACTCGCCGCGCTCGGCCTGCTGCCGGCGTGCCTGCTGCCCCTGCGGCCGACGCGCGGTACGCGACGCGATGCGAGGGCGCCCGCCGATCCCGGCAAGCGCCGGGGCGTGCTCGGGAGACGGATCTGACGGGCGTCACCCGGTGGCCACCGCACGCCTCGCGGTCACGAAACGGTGCAGGGCCCAACCGGCACCGATCACCACGACCGCCCAGACGGCCGCCGTGGCCAGCGCACCTTCCCGCGCGAACCCGATGCCCGGCCGGGGCGGCAGCACGATCATCTGCGCCGCGGCTCCGACCGGCACCGTCAGCGCGGCGAGCAAGCCGATCGCGCCCGGCCGTCGGACGGCCCCGCCCACCACACCCAGGACGGAACCGAACAGCACGCTCGCCGCCCACCACCTGAGCATCTCCGGCCAGTACAGCCCCAACGGTTCCTCCCGGAGCAACGCGTCCATCGGGTAGTACGCCGTCGTGGCGGCGACCAGTGCGAGTACCGCGGTCACGGCAGCCCGTTTCCATGACCCGGCGAGCCACCCCATCGCCACAGCGAGCGCTGCCCACGCCCAGCCGAGGTCGACGACCAGGCTGAGCACCTTGGCGATGCCGGCCCAGACGGTGCCCACCAGCGGGGCGCCGAGCGCCGAGTACGGCGAGGAGAGCCCATTGACGAGCGAGGTGGCCGCACCGAACCCGGCCCCCACCACGAGCCCGCAGATCGTGATCTTCATATGGTGAGCATACTCAGTATGCTGAGGGTGGTTCGGGTCAGATCACATGGCAGAGATCGGCGGCGGCAGGGACGTGGGTGAAAGTCTTCGATGGAGCGGAGGCTGTCGCACGGGGCATCCAGGACCGAGCCGGCCCGGGCGGCGGGCGGGGCGCCGACGACCACGCCGAAGACGCGGAAACCCAGCCGGTGCTCGGCTTCGTTCCAGCCGCGCACCCACTTCTCGGTTTCTCGGTGACACCGCATTCGTCGTCGGTGATCATCGCGATGTCGACGCGCCGCCCCACCGCGGTGTTCTCCACCCTGCGGGCGCGTTCACCGTCGGCCATCTGCCGGAAGCGGCCGATCAGTTCGGCCCACTGTGCCGGACGGCTGCCGCGCAGCCGCCCGCTGTTCCGGCGTTCCGGCGGCCCGGTGTTGCGGCATCCCGCCGTTCACGCATCCCGCTGTTCATACGTCTCATACGTCTCATACGTCTCATACGTCCCGCCGTTGCTGCGTCCCGTCGGTCCGGCGGGGAGGTACGGAGCACGACCGGCCTGGGATCAGGTTCGCGGGAAATCCCTGCCCTTGATCTTCGCCATCCGTCCGTCCGGGTGGTGCCAGACGATGCCCTCGCACCCCTCGGCGGCCAGGGCGAGCGCGCGTTCCCGAATGCTCTCGAAAGTGATTTCCGCAGGCATGGAGATGTCTGCCGCGTCGGCGTGCGCGACGAGGCGGTGGGATTCGACGCGCTCCGGGTTCCCGTTGATCTTCGGCCCGATCAGCTCGAAGGTGCCCATCGTCCCGTCGGCCGGGGCGCCCGTTCGCAGTGCCTCGTCGTGGTACTTCGCGAAGGAGGACTGGCCGATGGGTTCCCAGCCGATCGTCTTGCCGGTGGTGTCGTCGGTGGAGACCACCACATAGTTCGGGGGCGGAGTCCTGCCGGGCTTCACCTCGCGCCGGGCCCACCACTCCCCGGACGGGTCGAGCATGACGCAGGTGCCGTCGTATTTCCGCGTGGCTCTCCCCTCGCCGGCGAGCACCCATGCGCAGTCGGCCGCCGTCTCCGGGAGGACGTGGGCCGGGCGGGCTTCGAAGTCACGGACGAACAGGGTGGGTATTTTCTGCATGAGCGGATCCTCTCGGCGATCGGGACAGATCTGGGGGAGATCATGCCTGGGCACCGGCGAAGTTCTCTCGGAATATTCCCCGGCATGGCCCGGCATGGCCCGGCATGGCCCGGCCCGGTTGGGGAACCGCAGCAGGGTGCTCGTGGCCGAGCTTCGGCCGATGGTTCCACCCTCCTGGGAGCGTCGGCCGGCCCGCCCTCCGGCCGCCCGTCCTCCGGCAGGAAGTCCGAGCGGCTGTCACCAGCAGTGCGGATCCGGCCCTACCGTGCCTGCTCGTCGCGTCCAGCAGGACGGATGCGCACCACTCCGCGGTCCAGGTCCACCTGGAAAGGCGGTTCCTCCGCCGGTCTGACGTTCTTGCGCACGCGTTCCTGCTCCATGGCACGTCTGCCCTCTTGCGCCCCAGGGGTGACCTGCTGCATGAAGTCGGTGCCGATGGACGACAAACCCTTGCGCTTGCGCCAGTAGATCCAGCCCCGTCGCTCCATCCACAACAAGGCGCGGTCCGCGAGGAACACGACCGAGACCAGCGCACCGACTCCGCAGACGACCTGCCCCACCGAGTTCACCATGTACGCGAAACGCATCAGGTGCATCCGCCGTTCCCCGATGGCGGGAAGCGGCGGCCCGATGACCGAAAATGACTCGCGAGGACGCCGGACGCCCCCACTGGGGTCGGGCTCCGAAACCGGTGCTTCCGACGAAAGGAACGTCCGACGAAGGAACCGTCCGAACGAAGGAACCGTCCGGCGGAGAAGCGGCAAGGAGCCCGACGCGACTCGGACGGACTGGAAGTCACTTGCATTGCTTGCCCTTGCAGGGTTCGCCACGGGTGTTGCTGATGGCGGTGGAGAGGGTGGGGTTTTGCCCGGTCAGCTCGAAGGGGCCGGTGACCGGGTTCCCGGGCAACTGGTAGCCCTCGGGGACGGCGGTCTCCTCCAGGTAGAACGTCCCCAGCTCCAGGCTGTCGAAAGCGCACAGCCCCTGCGCGTCGGTGGCGCAGGCACTGCCGACGCTGGTGTCGGGGTTGCTTCCCGCGGTCTGGAGCCCATCGATGTTGTTGGTCTCCTGCCACAAGTTGGTCTCCTGCCACAACTGGAAGACCGCGCCCGGCAGCGGCCCTCCGTTCTTCTCGTCGGTCTTCTCGACGATCAGATGGCCGCTGACGGTGGCACAGGGCTCCCACTGGATGGTGGCCTCGCCGTTGCCTGACGGGCGCCGGGCACCCCGTACTGACCGGTGCCGCCGGCGGCACCGTACGCCGTGACCGACAGCGAGCAGACGCCCTCCGGGACGGTGAACTGCTGGGGAGCACCGGTGAAGACGAACGTCTGCGACCCCGGCTGCTGCGCGGCCGGCACGCCGGCCGCGGACACCGGGGCCGACGGGGAGAAGAACGCTGCTGCGGAAGCCGTGAGCGCCACGCCCACGAGGCGTGTCTGCGTAAGTCTCATGAGCGCAACATAGGCATAGGAGTCGTGCACGAACGTACGAGGCGAACGCAGGCCCGGGGCGTGGCGACTCGAATGGCCGCGCCCCGTCCCACCGAGTGGCGTAGACCGCGTCTTCGTACTGCCGTCCGCCGTCCGCCTCCTCGGCAAGGTGGTCGGGACCCGCACGTCGTCCCGCCGCCGACGGCCCGGGGCGGCGGGGACGACATACCGGGCGGGTCCGTCAGCCGTTCCGGCTCACCGGGGCGGCACCGGTGGGGTAGTTGGTGCCGGTCTCCACGGAGTTGGGGATCTCGCGGCTGCGCTGGCTGTCGCAGTACACAACGTTCCAGTGCAGGTGCGGGCCCGTCACGTTCCCCGTGGCGCCGGAGGTGCCGATCTGCTGGCCCTGGGCCACCCGGTTGCCCTTGTCGATGATCGTCGAGCTCAGGTGGGCGTACTGGGTGCACCGGTTGTTGCCGTGGTCGATCAGCGCCATGATGCCGCCGGCTCCGTTCCAGCCCTCGAAGTAGACGGTGCCCGCAGCCGAGGCCACGATCGGAGTGCCGCTCGGAGTGGAGAAGTCGACGGCGTGCCGGTTGTAGTCGTCGTTGTGCGAGTAGCCCGAACCCGGGGTCTGGGTCACGGTGTACGCCCGGCCGGCCGGGTAGGGCAGCTTGAACGGCGCTCCGCCGGAACAGGGCGGCACCACCGGGTTATTGGACCCGGTCTCCAGGAAGCCGTCGCTGACCCAGCCGCCGCTCGACACCTTGTTCCAGATGTTGGTGGCACCGCCGATGCCCTGCACGGTGTCACCCCGGCCGTAGCAGGTGATCGTCACCCCGCTGCCGTTGGCGAGGCTGCCGACCACCTGGGCGCCGAGGCGGGGCTCGGACCGTACGTTGAGCGGCAGACCATTGGGGACGGACACCCTCACCACGGCATTGGCCTGTGCCGACCCGACCGGGACCATGACCGCCAATCCGGCGAGGGAAAGGGCCAGTACGGCCCGGACGCTGCGACGCATTGTTGACTCCGAGAGCGGGGAGGGGCAGGAAGACAGGCAGGATCTTGTCATGTATGCGGCGCTTGCAATACCCGTCGGTACGACTTCGTGAGCGGCAGCGGGAGCAAGAGCGGAGATTCCCCTTTTTTTCTCCCGCGCCAGCCGATCGTCATGCCACTCCGTCGGCAGTGCCGCCGGAATCGGCGTTGTCACGTGGCAGCTCCACACTGCCTTCAGGGACATCGGCGCCATGACGAGCGCCTGGCCTTCCCGACCTCGCCCGAAGCCTCGGATTCAGCTGCCGCGCAGGGCGCGCCCGCCAGGGACTATCGGGACAGCCCTTGAGCCAGGGATGACCGGCCGGGAGTATGCGACCGAGGCAGGCAGACTTTCGAGCAGGTCCGGCGTGACGGCACGGCAATGCGAGGTGCCCACCGCCTCGTATCCACGCGGGTCCGGGCGGAGGCACCGGTCGGGGTCGGCCGGAGCCGCCCGCGATCGGTGGCACCGCCGCCCTCATGAGCAGCGGTTCCGCCGACTCAGCTGGCCAAGGTGCCCTGATGGAAGTACATCCGCCAGCCCGTCTCCGTCAGACGCCACAGAGAGCTCCGCCATACCCGGCGGCCTTCGTGGTCGGAGAAGTAGGTGAGGTGAACAATGCCCGGAGCAAGGACGGCTCCTGACATGTCACTTACCTCGACCGGAGACTCCGAGGAGACCGATTCATCGCTCGTCACGCCGAGGATCGACTCCGTGTCCCACCAGCGTCCAGAGGCCCCGATCTCCGTGAACTCCGGATCCAGAAGTTCCAGGACACGGGCCGAGGATGCACGCACCTCGGGATCGAGAAGCCGCATCTCCCCGTCGATGGCCGCTTGGACGGCCCGTTCACTCTCACTCGTCATGCGGGAACCCTACGGACCCTCCTCCTGAAGGGACAGCGAGTTGTTCACGCGATGCGGTTTGTTCATGTGACGCGTTGTGTTCACACGACGTGCGACGGCACAGTGCCGTCGGCTCGGGTTCTGGTCCAGCTCTTCTCATGGCCGGCCGACACTCAGCCGGTCGGCCGCGTGATGTGGGAGGAATGGCCGGTCAGACGATGACGGGGATGGCCTCGGCGCGGTTGGTGGCCCAGTTGGTGACGATGGGCTTGTCGACGTTGGCGGTGTCGGGGAGCTTGATCTCGGCGGGGTTGGGGTCGTCGGTGGTGGCGATGATGACGTTCTCGAACTCCTTGCCGGCATCGCTGTTGGTGGTCTTCGGGTTGATTCCGGTGTACGCGACAGCGGAGCCGGTGAGCTTGATGGGGTCTTCGCCACCCTGTCCGACGGGGGAGGCGACACCGTCGGTGCCGGAGCCGAAGGACACGCTGGGGGTGTTGGTTTCCAGGTAGCAGGTGATGCCGGACTTGGCCTTTGCGGTGACGAGGTAGTAGCCGCCGGCCTGGGATTCCGAAGTGACCGTGAAGTCCAGGTCGTTGGTGCCGCAGGACTGCCCGTAGCCGCTCTTTCCGCCGTCGCCGGAGCCGGTCTTGTCGGCGGAGCTGCCGGAGTCCGAGCTGCCGGACTCGGAACCGCCGGTGGAGGATCCGCCTGCGGAGGGGCTGTCGCTGGAGGAGCCGTTGCTCCCGCCGCTGCCGGCGGAGGCGACCGCGGAGGGAGCCGTGGAACTGCCGGCGTCCGCGGCGTCGTCGGGGTCGCAGGCGGTGGTGGTGGCGGCCAGGGCCGCCACGGCCGCGGCGGCCAGGACGAGACGGGCGGAACGGGCGGCGAGACGCGGACGCATCGTGATCTCCAGCGGCTGTCGATTGCGGTGTTTCCTGTTGACGCCGATGACACTAGGGCCGATTCGATCCTGAAATGATCCTGCGATTGTCCGGGTCCTGTCTCAGCAACTTTGGTTCCGAGAAACGGTGTTGGATTTGCACCGATGGCGGATCGAGGGCATGGCCGCGACCGTGGGAGTCGCGGAGGCGCGGAGGCGCGGAGGCGCGGAGATGGGGAGACGGAGAGGCGCGGAGACGGGGCGAGGCGTCCCGGGACGGTCAGGTGTGCGATGGACGGTGCCGGCGCCGACCGGACCGACTTCGGGCGCGCGCCGCGCTCGGCCTGCCCGCAGTGCCACGAAATCGCGTCCGGTCGGTCGCGTCATATGTGACCGGAGCATGAGCTGTCCATCGGACCGGCACGCCAACAAGATGGTGCGGGAAGCATCGCCGTGCGGTTCACGGCAGACCGCTCCGGGTCCCATGAGCGATGCCCCGGCACCGGGCCGGCTCCGGCTCTCGGTGCGTCGTTCGACAGGCGGGCGCCAGGCGGAACTGTTGGCCGAGCGGATCACGTAAGGGCCCTCTGCGCCTACGAGAGATGAGGGCCGGTCGCGTGGCGGCTTTGTGTCCCTTCGCGGCGACTGTCGGGACAGCGCCGCGCAGCGCAGTGGTGTTCACCGACCGCAACGCCCTGCCGACCCGCCTTCGCGGACCTGAGACACAGGCAACCAGGGCACGGGCACGCAGGGCACGGGCGACCAGGACATGGTCTGAGACGGCTCAGGAACCCGCTGGTCAGGGATGCATTCCATGACACGAGCCGCGAAACCCTGCAACACGGGAACTCGCACTGCCACAGAGGCCGCATCACGTCACGGCGGCAGCTACGAGACATCGAAGAACCAGCCCGCTCCAGGCCGTACCATCGACCATCACACCCCTCACGCGGGCCGTGGACAGTTCACGGGTAGGTAATTTGATGACGCGTAACATGCGCCTGCACCGGTCGAACGAGACCAGGATGCTCCGCCGGGACGGCAGGACCCGGTGCAAGTACTGCGGCACCCCCATCGAGTTCTTCGACAGGTACGACGGGACGCGCATCCCGCTCACACCGGAGTTCCCGGTCAAGAGGATTCCCGCGAGGCTGCGGTGGCACGTCAACCGCGGTATCGCCTATCCGGGCAAGGATGGCGTCTCCGTCTACTGCCGCATCCCCCACCCGGCCGTCTGTCCCGCCGCCGATCACCCCGATCTCCCCGAAGAGCTGGCCGCCGTCGTCCGCCTCCTCGAACGGCGCATGCATCAAGCCGTCCGCGACGGCGACTTCATCCCCTATGAGGAGCTGAGTACCGAACTTGAGGTCGAGCACCCCGATCCGGAACCGGCCGAGCAGGTACGGCACATCGTCGCCTACTTCGGGATCCTGCGCATCGGCCCCTGCGCGATCGAGGATCTGCAGTGCATCGCCGAGGACCGCAAGACCGGCCGACGCTGCGACAACGGCGTGCACAACGTCGATCAGGGAACCTGGGAGCTGACCGAGATCAACCCGGATCAAGCAACCGGGCGTCAGGGCCAGCTCATTCTCGACACCACCCAGGGCCGGGTGTGGGCCTGGCAGCTCACCGACTACCACGCGGCCCGCAGATGGTGGGCCCAACGATGCGAAGAGCACTTCCGGTCACCGCAGCCCGACGCCGTGAGCAACGAGTTCATTCCGTTCCATCCCGTCCGGCACGACGCCTTCATCCTCACCGAACGGCCCACCGGATATGAGCCGGAACAGGCCGACGAGGCACTGATCGTCCACGAAGGCCCCGGACGACGCACGAAGTGCGCGCGGTGCACGAACTCCACGGTGGGAGCGGCCCCGGAGGGATGGCTGTGCTGGCAGTGCGACCGTGACGAACGGCGTCGTGCACGCGTTCACCGACGACGGGCGGCCTCCCACACCACGGAGGAGAGCCGTGCGACGCCGCACCATGCCGCATGGATGCCTGGAGAAACGAGCCGAAACCCGTCGGGGAACCCGCCGCCACGGCGGCGCTGACGGCTTGATGGCTTGACGGCGACGGAACGAGGAACGGATGAACGACGGCGACAGCGAACGAGCCACTCGGGCTCCGGTGGCGCACGACCCGCCCTGGGACGAACGCGTGCCCATCCCGACACCGTGGCAGTGCCTCACCGCAGCCGTCGATCTCACCTTCCGGCACAGGGTCGGCATCATCGCCCGGCACGGAACCGCCGAAGCATCCGTCGGCCGGGACATCGCGGTCCACGCGGCCGAGCAGGGCCTGCCGGTACTCCTCTGCACCAGCCGTCCACCCGCCGAAGTGCCTCGGCCCCTCTTCGTCGACAGCACGGCGCACCCGACGTCCGGCCACGTCAAGGACCGCGTCGCCCATCCGCCCCGAGGCCGCAGGCCCCGACTGGTCGTCATCGAGGACTATCAACGCATGCGCCCCCGCGAGCGCTGCATCCCCGACCAGTACGACCCGATCGACGATCCGGACGACCTCCCCCTGTCCGACGCCGAAGAACTCCTCTGGACGATCCGCGAAATCCTGATCGGCGTCCCGCTCCTCCTCACCACCACCATCGCCCATGAACCGGACACCGCACGCCCCCTGGACCACTGGCTTCGCCCCAGCCACCCCGCCGTCGTCCTCACCGAAATCTGCAAGCCCGTACTTCTTCTCCACCGCACGACCCGACAGAACGTGGAAGCCAGACTCCAAGGAGGCGCCTACGGCCCCTCCGGGCTTCTCACCGACCTGGACTGGCCGGCCGGCTGAGCACCGGGCCTCATTCATCCGCAGCACCAACATATGGCAAGGAGCGTTCCGCACCCGGGGAGGTCCAAAGCTTCCGTCGCTGTCGCTCACCGACGCCCAACAGGCTGTGTTGGGCTGAGTGTGTCGTCGTTCGACGTCCCAGAATCAGGCTCGGAGGTCGCGGATCGGGCTGGAGTGCGCGGACGGGCACGCGATCACGGAGGTGCCGGGTCGGCCGGGCGTTGCTGCGGACACGGTTCGAACCCGGCGGCGATTTCCCCTCGAATATGGTCTGGACCACCTTCATGGATACCGGGGGCCGATCCGGGAAAGGATCAGCGGCGTCCGGAGTATCACCGACTCCACCGACAACACCGAGTCCATCGATCCGCCGACCCCACGACCTTCACCTCCTCCTCCACCACCGACCGAACAGCGCTTGCGGGACCTGTGGCTCACCTTTCTCGGCCGTCCAACCGATCGAAAGGTTCCCCCTCTTGCACACGCAGCCCCCGAACGCCGTGCCCGAACCCGCTCCCACTCTGCTGGAGCGGATCCCCGTCTTACGCCGTGGACTCGACCGGCTGGAGCGCAAGCCCACCGCATTCGGCCTGGTCATGTGGGCTTTCGGCCTGGCCAAGCCGGTGTTTTTGGACCATGTGGTGACGCCCCGGCCGCGCGCCGAACTCGGCCCCGTGCGCGAGTTCCTGGAGAAGAACCGGGATCATTACGCCGAACACCTCACCGGCTTCCTGGAGTACGCCGACCAACTGGCCGGGATCCCCCTGAAAGGGGTGGAAAAGGCATCCACCGCCTACTGGGGCAACACCTGGCTGCCCCCACTGGACGCGCTCTCGCTCTATGGCTTCCTCGCCTCCGAAAGGCCGGCCCGCTATCTCGAAGTCGGCTCCGGGAACTCCACCAAGTTCGCCCACCGGGCCATCCGGGACCTCGGCCTGGGCACCCGCATCACGTCCATCGACCCGGAGCCCCGAGCCCATATCGACCACCTCTGCGACGAGGTGATCCGTGTTCCGCTCCAGGACGCCGACCTCGACGTCTTCGCCGAACTGGAGCCGGGCGACATCCTCTTCATCGACGGCTCGCACCGGCTCCAAATGGGTTCCGACGTCATGGTGTTCTTCTTCGAGCTGCTGCCCCGCCTCAAGCCGGGGGTGCTCGTCCAGGTCCACGACATCATGCTTCCGGCGGACTATCCGGAGTCCTGGCGCTGGCGCCTCTACTCGGAGCAGTACCTCCTGGCCGCGCTGCTCACCGCCGCGCCGGAGCGCTTCGACATCCAGTTGCCGAACGCCTTCATCCACACCGATCCGGAACTGCGGAAGATCCTTGCCCCGTTCTGGCGCCGTCTCGGCGTGACCAAGCACTTCCACCCGGGCTCCTTCTGGTGGCGGCACGCGCTCTGACGCTTCTCCGGCACACCGGCTCCGTACCGGCAGCACCCAGGGGTACGGGGCCGGGCCGCGCCCGCCGGACATACGGCGCCGTCCCGTTGAGAAGAATCCGGACATGGCACCATCATCGCTGGACAGCCGACCGCGTCGACGCCATCAAGACTCAACGCGTTCCCCGGCTTGCCGGTCTGTCAGTGCCATCCGAACTCAGCGACGAACGCCATCCGCCTTCGGGCTCTGGCCCAAATTGTGTGCAGCGGTCGCTCTTCGCCGCCGAATTGTCCCGGACCGGCGCTCAGCCGGTCCTACGTTGTTGGTGGGTTGGACGGGTCATCGTAAGGTCCAGAGATCCAGAGACGCCGGGTCTGGCTTTCAGCCGGTTGCACCAGATGGTTCAGCTCATCTGGCCGCCCGGCGTCTCACGACGACTCGGCCGCTGATTAGGAGCTGCGAGCCCCTGCGGGTGCATCGCTGAGTAGGACCACGCTGGCGAGGTCGTCCGGACGAACAGCACATGTCGAACGACCGGAGGAACAGGTGGCCCTGATCTGGGCGGGAACGGACATATTGACCAGAAACTCATGGGTTCGGACGGCCCCCGGTACGGACGGCCCCCGGTACGGCGTGCTCGACGAGGCGTGGAAGCTCTTGGTCGGCTTGTCGGAAGCGGCCAGTAGCCTCGGACACCATGGGCATTCGGATCAATGTAATGGTGGACTACCCGATCAACGATGAGGTGGAGCGGGTACTCGGGTTGGCCGAGGCGGTCGGCGAGCCCGTCACTGTCGCGTTCACGTGGGAGGGGCGTCGAGAGGCGGAACGCGCGGTGCTGGTGCCCGCGGCCACGCTGGCGCTCTGGGAGCACTGGGCCCCCACCGCCTACCCGAGAAGTGGCGACGAGGAAGAGAACCGGGCTGTGGTGGAGGAGCCGGAACTGGCCCACCCAGCAGAATTCGGCGCGTTCACGCTCTTTCGTCGTCGCGCGGGAGGGCGTACGGCGGTTGCTCGCCACGGCGTGGTGGTTGCCGAGCTCCTGGACCCCGACGAGGCGTACTGGCTCCAGGAGAAGGCACGCAATGTCCGCCAGGGCTTCATGGATCCGAAGCAGAAGGCGGCGTTCGAGGAGTTCCTCACCCGGCAGGCATCCCTCGATGAGCAGTGACGCGCCAGTGAATCCCCCACCTGTCGTGGCGCATGAACCACCGTCGGCAGAACGCCCCGGGATGAAACAGCGGGACGAAACGTCCTCCGATGTGCGTGAGAGGCACCGGCCACGGTGCGTCGCGCATCCCATCGTCCATCCGGATCGCAGGGACGGTACGCGTCGGCGGCCGGCCGGGGCGGACGGCCACCGACGCGACCGAGTCCGTGAACGCCGAGTCCGTGAATGGCGGTGAATGAACGTGACGGGTCACGGACGGCTGTGAACTGCCGCGTTGCCGATGTTGAACGCCGAGACAATTGGCCGCCGACGCGAGGTTGTCGGCGCCCCGGGCCGCCTCCAGGACCCGCGTCTGGGAGGACGGGATCACCGCGGCCCCCACCAGGCCGAAGAAGAGGAAACCGACGATCGCGGCGGGCTTGCTCTGCACGGCGAGGATCAGGAACGCGGAGGCGACTGTGATCCCGGCGAGTACCCCGTACAGCGTGGACCGCAGTGCCCGGTCCGCGAGCCGTCCGGCCGGCGGCGTGCCCACGACCATTCCGATGCCGATCAGGACCAGCATGAGCGGGACCAGCGCCGCGATCGCGGCCGGCAGCACCGCGCCGATGGCGGTCACCCCGGAACGCGGCCCGCCAGCCGAGCGCCTGACCCAGCGCGGTGCCGCCGGGGACGCCGAGCACATTGGCGAGGCTCAGCTCCATGAGACCGTGGCGATGGCACTCGCCTTGCGTTCCGGCGCGACGAGGCCCGCCGCTACGACGGCGGCGATGCCCTGCTCTTCGAGGACGGGTGCCGGGCGCTCCGGTACGGAGCGGGGCGGCTGCGAGATCGTTTGTCACGCCGTTCAGGCTCGCGCCGCTTCCCGCCGGGAACAGCAGCTGTCTGCGCAACGATCGGTGAGCCAGGCTTGCTGATCGGTCGCGGGCACGGGGTCCGGGGTGTCCGGCGTGTGGGGCCGATCCCGAGCCCGAGCCCATGACGAAGGACGACAACCCGATGACGCTCCCCGCCCCCCTGTATGTGATCAACGAGGGGCTGGCATTCCTCCTGGAGGTTGCGGCCCTCGCCGTCCTCGCGGTGTGAGGGTGGCAGAGCGCGGAGACCGCGGCCGTGCGCCTCCTTCTCGCCGTGGCCGCCCCTGCGGCGGCGGCCGCCCTGACCGTGAAGGCGCCGGTCTTCGGTGCCGCAGCGGCTGCCTGTACGCCATCGGCCATCACGGGGCAGCCACCGTCTTCGCCGTCGTGACCGCGGCCGACACCGTCCTGGCGACCCTGGACCGGCACGCTGCGATGCGCCGGGAGGTCTGACCGGTCCGGCAGCAGTTCCCGTGCGGCGGCGGCCGACCGATACGCCGACTGGGCGGGCTTCGTCACGGGGCGGGTGCGGCGATCGGAAATGACAGTCAGCCGAGCGGGGCGGCGGTGTCGCGGAGGGTGGCCAGCACCGGCGCGTACATGCGGGCCTTGATGGTGCCGAGGGTGTCACCGGCCTTGTTCACCTGCGTCGCCGCGATCTCGACGGCGGTGGAGCGCACTGCCTCCTCGGCGACCGCATGGTCGACGATGCCGGCGGCCGCGGCGTCCGAGCCGCCGTAGCGGCGGGCAGTGAGCATCGCCTCGTGGGCGGTCCGGGGTGCCAGCCGGGACTGGATGAGGGCTGCCATGCCGGGGGTGAAGGGGATGTTGATGTCCGCTTCGGGCAGGCACCAGAAGCCCCGGTCGGTGCGCATGACGCGGAAGTCGTGGGCGAGGGAGAACATCGCTCCGGCGGCGAAGGTGTGGCCCTGCAGCGCGGCCACGGTGACGATCGGCAGCGACAGCATCCGCGCGAACAGTTCGTGGACGGAGGCGACGTAGTCCTGGTGCTGGTCGGCGTGGGCGAACAGCCAGTCCAGGTCGAGCCCGTTGGAGTAGAACTTGCCCGTGGCGGCGGTGACCAGGGCACGGGGGCCGTCCGCCTTCTCCACCTCGTCGAGGGCGGCGCCGACGGCGGTGATCCAGTCGGGATGGAAGCGGTTCTCTCCGTCTCCCAGGTCGAGAACGAAGACGTTGTCCTGACGGTCGAGCGAGGGCATGGCGACTCCTTCGGTTCAACGGGTGGAGCTGCTGAACGGATCAGGTACGGGGTGCGGTCTCGTCACGGCGGCGCAGGGCGTGGACGAGCAGGTCGTGGATCTCGGCGGCAGCCGCCTCCAGAGGGGCCGTGCTCTGTTCGGCCCGGCACATGATCACCGCGCCTTCGACCGCGGCGATGATGAACGCGCCGAGCCTGCGGCTGCGCTCATCGGTCAGGCCGTGACGGAGGAGGAGCGCTGCGAGAGCTTCCTGCCAGCGGGCGAAGACGGCGGCCGCGGAGCGGGCGAGCTGGGGTGCGTCGTCGTTGGTCTCGACAGCGACCGCCACGATCGGGCAGCCCGCTCGGAAGCCGCTTTCCACGAGCCGGTCGCGCCACAACGCGAAGAACGTGTCGACGGCCTCGACCGGATCGTCGGCCTGCATGGCGGCGTCGATGAGCCCTGTGATGAAGTCCCCCGCCAGGGCCACCGCCTCGTCGATCAGTTGCGTTCGTCCGCCGGGGAAGTGGTGGTAGACCGACCCGCGCGGGGCCCCACTGTGCGCGAGCACCCGATCGATGCTGGTCGCGCTGGCACCGTACTCACGCAGCAGCCCGGCAGCGCTGAGGATCATCCGTTCCCGACTGTCACTCTTGCGCGGACTCACACCGCCCACCGCCTTTCCGACAACAGGGCAGGGAGACCTTCCCAGCGACCTACCTGTCAGTAACTTATGGTGTATGGCCTAGAACATGCAAGAGGGGAGCGACCGCGATATGCCGTAGGTCCTCGACCCTTGTGCCGGAATCGCACGGTCGACATCGGATCTGCGTCGGATCCGACATCGACCGTGAGCTTCGCAGGTCGGCAATGGGGTTCCTCGTGTGGCTCCCGCTTGCCCCTTCGCCGAAGACGTGGTCGCCGACCGCGACCCCTTCGGAGCCCTTGCCGACCTCGTCCACCACCCCGGCGGCGTCCAGCCCGACTCCGGAGGGCAATTCGATCGGATGGGCCTCAGCTTCTGGCACACCGTCCTGCGGCTCTTCCTGGAACGCGGATACGACGCGGTGGGCATCCGTGACGTGGCCGTTGAGGCCGACGTGGCCCGTCACCACGCTCTTCTCCCACTTCGCCTCGAAAGAGGCCCTGGTGTTCGAGCGGGATGACGACTTCGAGCAACGCCTCACGCAGGCAGTCACCGATCGAGCACCGAACGAGCCGCTCAGCCCCGCGCTGCGCCGCGAGAACCACGCACTGGTGTGATATTGCGCGGCCGACAGCGTCGCCCCGATCCGGCGCATGATTGACGAGTCGCCTGCCTTGCGGGAGTACGAGGAGTCGATGAGGCTGCGCCACGCGGAGTCGTTGGCGGCGGCCCTCGTCGCTGTCCCCGATCTGCCGCAGAGCACGACGGCCTGCCGGACGATCGCGAGGTTCGTGACCGATGCCTGTTCACTGGTCCGCGAAGCGGCAGACCCACAGGCCGCGGTGGACGAGATCTTCCAAATGATCGAGGCGGCCCGGGAAGTCACCTGCCCGTCTGCGAGCGATCGCCAGGGCCCCGATGGGCCGCGGTCGTCGGCGTGAGATGGCGCCACTTACCCCGGTGATGAATGAGGTCGGCGTCGCCGCAGTAGAACGGCGATGACGACGGGCGGCAGCGTGGTGGCGGGTCGCCGCGGACTGCCGTCGGCGGCCTGAGGAGACTTGCGGTCTGAGGAGACTTGCGACCCGAGGAGACTTGCTGCCCGAGATGGCCCACTAACCGGGGAAGGCGGCGACCGTCTGTCCGCCGGCCAGCGCGTTGAGCCGTGCGGCCGTGTCGTCGTCGAGGAAGAAGAACGTCATGGCCTGGCCGTTGCGCCGGACATGGAAGCGCTGGTTCCCGTGCTCCAGCTCGTCGATGAGATAGCCGACCACCATCAGGTCGGCCCAGTCGTCCCTGACTTCGATGGGCCAGTTGACCCGTCGGTCGTCGGCCGTGTACTCGATCCACGCCTCCTCCGTGCCGAGGTCTACGTGGTCCCGCAGGTCGGACAGGGCGTCCGGCAGGCCCGCGATCCGGCACAGCTGCCGGGCGAGCGCCACGTACGAACCCGGGCCACGGACGCATTCGGTGTCGAAGTGCCACGCTCGGTCACAGAACCACCGCTCCCACGGTTCGTCCTCGACCGCGCAGCCCAGTGCGAACAGCACCAGGTCGAATGGCTTGCGCTCGTACTCCTCGCGTGGCCACGAGTACAACAACTCGTCCATGGTCCGGCCGGCCGCGAGCGGCAGCCCCAGTTCCGCCAGTCTGTCCAGCTGATCTTCAAGACGCATGACCGGGATCGTAACCGCACCTTCGGACAACACTCCCGGACGCTGCGAGGCAGGCGGCACATCCGGAGAGCCGCAGCGCCGGGGCCCGCACGCTCGTGCCGGTCGCGGGACGGATGTGCGCACGGCGGCGACGGCCGGCCGGCGCCACGACGTCGCCGGACAGGAACGGACGCGCGGGAAGGGGGCCGGATTGCTCGGGCCTACGGGCGTCGCGACGAAGCTTCTACCGCTTCCACCGCTTCCACCGCCTTGACTGACGAACGAGGCGGCCCTGCGTGCGGCACTGCAGGTAGCCGCCGAGGATCCCCGGCTGGAACCTCTGGTGCGCACCGTCGAGACCGCGCGGACGTCGGCGGTGATCGCCGCATGAAAGCGATCACCCTCAACGCATACGGCGGTCCCGAGGCACTGCGGCTCGCAGACCTCCCGGACCCGAAGGTGGCCCCCGGCGAGGTGCTGATCCGGGTGAAGGCCGCAGGCGTCAACCCGGTCGACCGGAAGCTCGCCGAGGGCCTCCTCGACGCGGTCATGGAGACACACTTCCCCCTGGTGCCCGGCTGGGACGTGGCCGGCGTGGTCGAGCGGGTCGGCTTCGACGTCGAGGAGTTCGCACCCGGCGACGAGGTCTCCGGCTACATCCGCAAGGACACCGTCCAGTTCGGTGCCTACGCCGAACTCGTCTCCGCGCATGTCCGCATGGTGGCCCGCAAGCCCGCCGCGCTCTCCTGGGAGCAGGCCGCAGGTGTACCGCTCGCCGGTCTCACGGCCTATCAGGCCATCAAGCGCGTGGGCGTCCGCGCCGGTGAGACCGTCCTGGTGCACTCCGCCGCGGGCGGAGTCGGCTCGTTCGGCGTCCAGATCGCTGTGGCGCTCGGCGCACGCGTGATCGGTACGGCGGCCGCCCGCAACTACGACTTTGTGCGGAAGCCGGGCGCGGAACCCGTGACCTACGGCCCCGGACTCGTCGACCGCGTCGCACGGCTGGCACCCGGAGGCATCGACGCGGCCCTCGACTTCGTCGGCGCGGACGCCGTGGATACGTCACTGCGCCTGCTCGGACGGCCGGACCGGCTCGCGCCCATCGCCGCCCCCGAGGCGGCCGAGCAGGGCGGCCACTACGTATGGGTCCGCCCCTACTCGGCGGACCTCGCGGTGCTTGCCGACCTCGCCGGGACGGGGAAGTTGACCGTGCACGTCGAACGCGTGCTCCCGCTCGCCGAAGCGGCACGGGCCTGGCGCTCGAACTCCGGATCGTTCCGGACACACACGACGGATGAACTGATCCGGGGACCGGGCGGGCCCGGCGCCGGACCGCCCGGCCCCCGCCTGGCCTGCGGGCGCGTGAGGGGTCCCTGCGGTTGACGGTGGGACCCCGGCCCGGTCGATCGAGGCCGAAACGGCCCGTGGCCGGGCCCCACGCAGGACGGCCCCACGCAGGGCGGCCCGTGACGCGCGACGACCGCCATCGACCCGCCACTCCTGCCCGCGGGCGGCCCGAAGGCCGAGGCAGTGAAATTGCGGTTGCCCAGTCGACGGCAATGGGTTTGGATCGGCGCTGTTGCCCAGGACGAGTCGTTGGGAGCTGCGCGGCCCGAGCGCATGGGCCGGGAGCGGCCCTCAGGGGGAGAAGCACAAATCGATGACCACACTCTCGCTGCCCTTCAGTACCGAACGGCTCCTCTTGCGTCTGTTCACGCCGGGCGACCTCGATGACGTGCACGCGTACCAGGGCCTTCCCGAAGTCGCTCGCTACCTCTACCGGCAGCCACTCACCCGTGAACAGTGCGTGCAGAGCCTGGAGCGGCGCTCGTCCGGCACGGCGTGGGCCGAGGACGGCGACGACCTGGTGCTTGCCGTCTGCTCGGCCGACGAGGAGAAGGTCCTCGGCGAAGTCGTCCTGAAGCTCGCGAGCGCACAGGCACGCCAGGCCGAGATCGGCTGGATCTTCAACCCGGCGTATGGCGGCCGGGGGTACGCGACCGAGGCGGCGCGTGCTACCGCCACGCTGGCCTTCGCCGAGTTGGGCGTCCACCGGCTCTTCGCCCGCCTCGACGTCCTCAACACCGGGTCGGTGCGCGTGTGCGAGCGCCTCGGCATGCGCCGGGAGGCGCATCTCGTCGAGAGCGACCTCGACGGCGAGCGCTGGGGCAGCGAGTACGTCTACGCGACGCTCGCCCGGGAATGGAAGACCGATCGGGCCTGATGCGGAGGCCCGAGCCGTTGCTGCTTGAACGAGGGGCTCGGCCGTAGACCGGCCCTGCGCGGACGGTCGCCGACCGGCCCATGGACGACCTCGTCCGCGAACTGTCCCGTGCCCTGGCCGATCCCGATCCACTGGTCCGGGACGGCGCGCCCACGCCGTCCTCGCGACCTGGATCGCCCGCAGGACGATCGGGACGTCCCGGCGGTTGGAGCTGGGGAACGAGATGGCCGGCCGGTTCACCGAACCGCGGGTCGAGGCCCGCACCTTCGCGCCCCTGGTGCTGGACTTGCTGGTGGCCGCAGGGGACTTCGAGGCCGGCTGGGTGGACGCGTTCGAGCGCTGGTACCCGGCGGAGCAGGATCTGCGCGGCCACGACGACACGCTCGGCCGGCTCCACGCGGTGGCGCACGGCGTGGACCTGCTCGCCGGTTCCGGTCGCCACCCCGAGGTGGCGCCGGTGCGGATGCCGGACCTCGCCGCCGCGCGGCTGACGGCGCCCACCGACCACGTCTACGACCAGATGGAGGACGACCGCCCGGCGCCTGGCGATCGCCCTGGTCCTCACCCGCACCGACCTCGGCGAATGTGACGCCGTCGGCTGGTTGGACCCGATCGCCGACCGCTTCGGCGCCGATCGCATCAGCACCCCGGTGCCCGCCCACATCAGCAACTGCCTGCGCACCCTGCGCCTGCTCTACATACTCGCCGACCGGGGCGTGCGCCCCACCGGCGAACTGCCTGCGGAACCCCTTCACCACCGCGACGCGGTCAAGTCCGGCATCGCCGCCGTCCTCGACCGGATCGTCAGACGCTGACCGACGGCAGCCGGTTCGGCCGGGCGGACCGGCGCGCACGGCCTCCACGGACGGCGGGGAGGAGGACGGGCACCACGGCAGCCGATTCACCCGCCGTCCCGGGTCGGCGTCGGGCCGGCGATCCCGGCTCCGGACCGTGACGGCCATCGCTCGGGAACGACGGGACGGCCCTCAGCCGACCTGCCCGGCGGACCGGCCGGTGCACGCCGGGAAGACATCCCCACGCCGGGCGTGCACCGGACCGGAACATGAAGGGCTGTTTGCGGGGCCTTCGGAGGCCGGGCTGCGGTCGGAGCGGCGAGTGTGCCACGGTGATCGCATGACGTGGAACGGTGACGAGTACCAGGCCCGGTTCGACCGCATTGCCGCAGAGGGCGGAGACGTGCACGGTGAAGCCGCGCTGGTCCGCTCCTTCGAGCCCGCCACCGTCCTCGACGCGGGCTGCGGCACCGGCCGGGTGGCGATCGAGCTGGCCCGCCACGGGATTGCCGTGGTCGGCGTGGACATCGACGAGTCGATGATCGCGACCGCCCGGCGCCTGGCGCCGGAGATCCGCTGGTACCGGCGCGACCTGGTCGGCCTCGACCTGGGGCTGTCGTTCGATCTCGTGGTGATGGCGGGCAACGTCCCCCTGTTCACCCCGCCGGGAACGGAACCGGCCCTGGTGGCCGGGGTGGCGGGCCACGTCCGTCCGCACGGCCGCCTCGTCGCGGGGTTCTCCCTGGACCGCGGTTACACGCTGGACGACTACGACGCTCACTGCCGTGCGGCGGGACTCACCCTCGAAGCCAGATACGCCACTTGGTCCCGCGCCCCTTATACCGACGGGGAGTACGCCGTTTCCGTGCACCGCAGGTTCTGACCATCCGCGCGACGGCTTCACCGCGCACGGGGCCGGCCCTCGCAGCGACGCCGCGTCTTCCGGGTGTCTTCCGGCGGCGGACCCGTGATGGGTGCGCCCGCCCGGAGGCCCGAGGCCCCTGCGCGACAGCGACCTCGCGGGTGACGGGGCCCTCGCCGTGTGGTCGGCGCCGGTCGGCGGAGGACCTCGACCGGCCCCCGGCGCGGGGCGCCGAGGGCCGCATGGAGACCCGCTGTGTTCCGCCTGCCCCGACCGGCGGACCCGGCCGGGGCAGGAGAAGCGCTCAGGGGCTCGTTTCTTCCCGCATGTCGAAGGCTTCGCGTGCGCGTGCGATGGCGGGCATGTTCTCCGAGGCCCACACCAGCAACACGTCGATGGGCGACCGAAGGGTCTTGCCGAGCGGTGTGATCAGGTACCTGATCGCCACCGGGCGGGTGGAGACGACCTCGCGTTCGATCACACCGTTTCGTTCGAGTCGCCGAAGTGTCGCGGTCAGCGACTTCTGCGTGACCTGAGGAATGGCACGGCGCAGCTCGTTGAAGCGGCAAGGGCGTTCGCAGAGCTCGCTGAGGACACTGAGCGACCACTTGTCGAGGACTTGGTCGAGCAGTTCGCGGTGCGGGGGGCCGATGAAGAGTTCGCCCTCGGTATCCATGGAGAAACCTGGTCTCGTTGAAGTGTCCTTCTTGAACTAGGTAGCTTACTGATACCTAGTTCAAGGGAGAAACACCATGACCGTTCAGCACTTCACGCCGGAAGGCATGCTGCAGCCGGTCCCGTACCACCACGTGGCCGTGGGCACCGGGACGAAGCATGTCCACGTCAGCGGGCAGGTCGCACGCCGGGCGGACGGGACTCCGGTCGCGCCCGGAGATCTGACCGGGCAGGTCGCCCAGGCGCTGCGCAACACCTCCGTCGGGCTGGCGGGCGCGGGCGCGTCGTTCGCGGACGTGCTGCGCCTGACGTTCTACGTGACCCGGTGGAGCCCGGAGAAGATCGGCGACTTCATGGCCGGGGTGGAGGCCGTCGCCGACGAGATCGGACTCCGGCTCCCCATGCCGCCGGCGTCCCTGATCGGTGTCGAGTACCTCTTCGAGCCGGATGTGCTCGTCGAGGTCGAAGCAACCGCGCTGCTCGGCTGATTCCCGAGGCGGGTGCCTCCCGCCTCGTCCTGACGCGGTCGCCCTGGAAGGACGGCGATGATCGGGCCGTCTGTTCGTTCGTCGCAGGCGGAGGTTCTGGCTTACGAGGCGCCGTGCGAGTGGCACCCCTTCCCCTGCCGTGGGTGCTTGGGCTGTTGCCGTCGTAAAGAAACATGACGGCGGCCTACCCTGTTTTCTAGGATGGGTCGTTGTGTTTTCCTCCGCCTCTTTCATCAGCGATGACGCAGTCGTACGTGCCGTCGCCGCCCACTGGCTGCCTCGGGCTGCCGAAGTCGATTACCTGCCCTGGGGGTTCGGCGCGTACCACTGGCGGGTGCGTGGCGCCGGCAGGACTCTGTTCGTGACGTTGGACCCATGGACACCCCGGCACACCGCGGCCTCGCTGGAGGCCGCCTACGCGGGGGCCGCCGCACTGGCGTCCGACGGCCTCGATGTGGTGTGCGCGCCGGAGCCTGCCCGTTCCGGGCGTTTTGCCGTCGATATCGGGCCGGGCATGCTCAGCGTGACGCCGTGGCTGGACGGGCGGTCCCCGACCGGGGCGGAGGCCCGTGAACCCGAGCACGTCCGTGAGGTCGCCGCCGCGCTGGCCGCTCTGCATCGGGCAGTGCCGCCGGACGGCTTGCGGCACTGGGCTCCACGGGTGGGCCCGGAGTTCGCCGATGAGGTGCGCGCTCGCACTGCCCGGCCCTGGACGTCCGGACCCCTGGCGGAGAAGGCGCGCGGCGCGCTCGCCGCCCGCTGCGACGCGATCGGGCGCTGGACCGTTCGCCTCCTGGAGCTGGCGGACATCGCGTGTGCCCGGCGGGACACCTGGGTGCCGACCCATGGCGAGCCGCACTTCGCCAACCAGGTCGTGGGTGCCGGTGGGCTGAAGCTTGTCGACTGGGAGTCCCTGGCTCTCGCACCGCGCGAACGCGACTACGCCGATCTGCTCGACACGGCCGTCGGCGCCACGCTGGACCCCGACCCGGCGATGGTCGAGCTGTTCGCCCTCGACTGGCGGCTTTCCGAGATCGCTGAATACGCACGCTGGTTCGCCGCACCCCACACGGGCACCGACGACGATCACACCGCACTGACAGGGTTGTACGAGGAGTTGTCGGACAGCACCGGGTGCCGCGCGGCCGAGTAGCCGGACGGCCCCGGCCGGGGTGCGGGTCGACCGCGGGACTCCGTTCACGACGACGAGCACCCGCATGCCGGACCGGAACACGGCACGGTGAGCCCTTGACGGGCTCTGTCGGCCGCGACGGCTCTGACGGCCCCGATGGCCCCGATGGCCATGGGGGTTGTCGCCGAGTTCGGGCCGGCGCCCACAGCGCATGGCCACCGGCTCCGCTGATGACCGACCTGTAGCGCCCGGCCCGGTCCCCCGAGCGGCGCGTCTCCGGGAACGGCCGCCGTGCCTCCGGGAACGGCCGCCGCGTCTCCCGGAACGGCCACGTGTCACGGTGCGTGCGGCCCGGAGACGAGGCGACCGTTCTGGTCATAGGGCCAGGCGTTGGCGACGCATCCGTGCAGACCCTTGATCTGCTGCATCATCACGGGGGCCGGTCGCCCGGGACCCGCGCAGGTCATGTGTGCGTGGCCCAGGAAGTGCCCCATCTCGTGGTTGATGATCAGCGCCCGGTAGTCATGGATCGGGCCGTCGAACGTGGGCGAGCCCTCGACCCAGCGTTTGAGGTTGACCACCACCCCGCCGGGGACCTCGCAGTTGTATTCGCCCTTGGTGTCCTGGTGGATGCCCGCCCAGCACAGAGCGTCCGCCGTTCCCGGCGTCGCGATCTTCACCGTGAGGTCGTGGGACGCCCCCGCGCCCACCAACTGGAAGGAATAGTCCTGGTTGCGGGTCCAGCCCCGGGGAGCGGCGAGTATGTCGGCGATCTCGTTCGCCGCCCGGGTCGGCGAGATCTCGATCCCGGCCTCGACCTCCACCACGTAGCGGAGCAGGCGCGGCCCCCGACCGACCTTCGTGCCGTCGGCGTCCGCGGTGACGAACGAGCCGGTACCCTTCGACGCGACGTCGTTCTCGGCACGGTGCCGAGTGGGCGTCGGAGTGGATCTCGGAGTGGGTGTCGGATTGGGCTTGGGGCCGGGCGCGGGGGTGATGCGCACCGTGTGTTGCGGGCGCGGTGCACCCATCGACGCGTCGCTTCGTCCCGACGCGTCACTTTCTTCACCGTTCAGGAGGTACGGCGCCGAGCAGAGCAGGCCGACGGCCATCAGCGTGCCGATCAGATAGCTCCGCGACCGGCGGGTCGGGGCGCTCCGGCGGTGGGAGGACCGGCGCGCAGCGCCCCGGCGGTAGGAGGACCGGTGCTGACGGCCACTGCGATGGGAGGCCGGGGCGCTGCCGGTGGGTGGTGCGGATTCCCGCTCTCGTGCCGAATGCATGGCAGCTCAGACTGGCCGTGTCAGATGATCACCATGAGCTCGGATGATGACGAAATGGCAACGGTGGTCCACCGGTGACCCTCGCGGCCCGGGACCGGACCGTCGGCGCCCCGGTCCGTTGTGATCATTCGGTAACAGCGCTCGCGAGGGACCCCTTCCGGGAGGGGTGCCTCACCCGTTCGGCCTACACTGGCGACGTGCCACGAGTCCTGATTGTCGAAGATGACCCAGACGTCCGTAAGGCCGTCCAGTTGGCGCTACGGCATCAGGGGCATGACGTCTCCGCCGCCGGAACCGGCGAAGAGGGACTGGAACAACTGCGCCTCTTCCAGCCCGACGTCATCGTGCTGGATCTCATGCTGCCCGGCATGTCCGGCCTCGACGTGTGCCGGCGGATAAGGGCTGGCGACCAGGTGCCGATCATCATGGTGACGGCCAGGGGGGACGACATCGACGTGGTCGTGGGACTGGAGGCCGGCGCGGACGACTACGTGGTCAAGCCCGTGCAGGCCCGGGTGCTCGACGCACGCATACGAGCCGTGCTGCGCAGGCAGGACGCGTCGGTCTCGGACGGCCTCCGGCCCCGGGCGGAGTCGCACGGTGAGCTGGTCATCGACCGGGCGGGGCTCGTGGTGACACACCGGGGCGAACCCGTCGCGCTCGCCCCCTCCGAGCTTCGGCTGCTGTTGACCCTGTCGGCCTCGCCCGGCCAGGTGTTCAGCCGTCAACAGCTGCTGGAAGCGGTCTGGGAGCACAGTTACCACGGCGACATACGGCTCGTGGACGCCTGTGTGAAGCGATTGCGCGGCAAGCTCGGTGAGGGCAGGGATCCCCGGTACGTGCAGACCGCACGCGGCTTCGGTTACCGCTTCGGCATCTCGTGAACGACCGGAGAACCGTGCGGGCACGAAAGGCCGTACGCGGACGCGAGGCCGCCGCGGCCGGGCGGGCCGCCGGGCCGCGGCGGTTCCTCGGCGCGGTCCTGGCCCGAGTCCCGCTCCCGCTGCGGGGGCTGCGCCCCCGCCTGGTGGCGGCCTTCGTCCTGGTCACCATGGCCAGTGCCCTGGGCACCGGGGCACTCGCCTTCCGGGAGGCGCGCACGGGGGTGCTGCAACAGAGCCAGGACTCCGTCATCAGGCAGTTCCGGACGAGCGTCGACGCCGTGGCCGCCCACACCTCCGCCACGCCGGACCAGTCGGAGCTGCAGTCGGCGGTGAACCAGGTGCTCGGTGCCAACCGGACACAGGGGTGGCGGGTCATGGCCACGTACAACGGCCTTCGCGCCTACGCGCCGAGCGCCGAATTCGACCGGCTGAGCCCGGAACTGCGCCGGTCCGTGCAGACCAAGCGCGCCGCGGTGTTCCAGCGGGTCGACGCCGACGGCCATCCCTTTCTCGTCGTCGGAATGCCGGTCACGTACAGCACCGCCGACGGCGGGGAGTCCAGGCTCTCCGGGATGGTGATGTATCTGGTGGTGCCGCAGAACGCCGAAGAGGCATACGTGCGAGCGATGATCAGCGGCATCGAGCGCGCCACCCTGGTGGCGCTGTGCCTCGCCGTCGTCCTGGCGCTGCTGGCGGCGAGCGGCGTGCTCCGCCCCGTGCGGGCGCTGCGCCGGGCGACGCGCCGGATGGCCGAGGGACACCTCGACGTCCGGCTGGCCGTCAACGGTTCCGACGAACTGGCCGACCTCTCACGGTCCTTCAACGAGACGGCGGCCGCCCTGGAGCAGTCGGTCGCGGAGTTGCGCCGACTGGAGGCCCAGGCGCGCCGCTTCGTCGCGGACGTCTCCCACGAACTGCGCACGCCGCTGGCGGCGATGTCGGCGGTCACCGACATGCTGGACGAGAAGACAGGGCACCTGGACGAGGAGACCGGTGACGCGCTGCGGTTCCTCAGCGAGGGAACCAGCCGTCTCAGTGGGCTGGTGAACGACCTGATGGAGATCTCCCGCTTCGACGCGGGCGCGGTCGAACTCAACCTGGACGAGATCGACCTGGTCGAGTCGGTACAGCGCACCCTCGCCTCTCGCGGGTGGCAGGACCGGGTGGAGACCCGTTTGCCCCGTCCGGGTGTGCTCAGGACACGCGTGGATCCGGTCCGGATCGACGTGGTGATGGCCAATCTGGTCGGCAACGCGCTGCGGCACGGGGCGCCGCCGGTACGGCTGACCATGGGCGTGAGGGAGGAGCGGGCGGACGTGGCGTGGGCCGTGATCGAGGTGACCGACAACGGACCGGGGATTGCCGAGGAAGCCATGCCGCACATCTTCGAGCGCTTCTACAAGGCGAGCACATCACGGACCAGAAGTGAGAGCAGCGGGCTGGGCCTGGCCATCACGGCCGAGAACGTACATCTGCACGGAGGACGCATCCGCGCGGCGAACCCGCCCGGGGGCGGCGCGGTGTTCACGGTCGAGCTTCCCCTGCACCACGACTCCGCCACCGCGGCAGCAGCCGACGACGACGTTGCCGCGGGCGCCCGGTGAAGGGCCCGCGGGCAGCGGCGCTGCTGGCCGGGCTCACGGCCGCGCTCACCCTGACGGCGTGCGGAGTCCCCCCGTCCGGCGTGATCGAGGCCGGCGAACCGGCGAAAGGCATGCTCCCTCCCAGCCCGAAGCCCCCGTTGCCCACCACCATCACCCTCTACTTCCTGCACGACGGAGAACTGCGGCCTCATCCGCGCGAGATCGACGAACCCGGGAACTTCGGGGCCGTCGTGCGCCTTCTGTTCGCCGGACCGACCACGAGCGAGGCCACGACGGCCACCACGGAGCTGCCCCGCCTGAAGACCACACCCGAGGTGGCGATCGGCAGCGACGACGCCCTCGCCGTCCACCTCCCCAAGGACGTCCCTCCCCTCAGCCACCCGGCCATGCTGCAGTTGGCGTGCACGATGGCCCGGATGGCACCGTCGCTTGCCGTGGTGCCCGCGGACGGGAACAGGGACGGTGCCTCCGAGGCCCCTCCCGACACCGCGCCACGTTCCCCGGCACACTCCAGCGTCCGTGTATTCGGGGACGGTTGGACGATCACGCAGTCGGCCGACTCGTGCCCCGACTCCTTCCAGCCGTAACGACGGGGCGGACCCGGCCCCACCGGTCGGGCGTCGACGCAGTCGGCGAGGACGTCGAGCTGCTGCCACGTCCGGCCGGCGAGGTCCGCCACATGACCGGAACGGGAGCGGGACTGCTGCGACACCCCTCCCCGGCACCGGCTGCGCCCCGACCCCGCAACGGAGGACCGCGCGGTACCGCTGCCGGTGCCGCCCCCGGCCAACGGTTGCCCGCCACGGGCTGCCGGTCGGCCCCGGTCAACGGTTGTCCGCCACGGATCACGGGGCTCGGAGGCTTGTTTCCGGCCGTGTGGCGGCTGCGGCCGCAACGGCCGCAGCCAGTGGATCGCGGGCCGGGCGGCCCAGCAGATCCGTGAGGTCGGGAGCGGTACCGTCCAGGAAGCCATGCCGGATGCCTGTGGCGATCGAAGCGAACATGGGCGGCTGGAACGGCAGGAGCCCGGGCGTCTCGTCGAGGAGCCTGCGCCGGTACTCGCCCAGCCCGACGGTATGATGCGGGACCCCGAGCCGGTCGGCGACCTGACCCGCAGTGATCGGCGTGCCGACGAGGTCATGGACGCGCCCACCGTGTCGGGCCGGATTCGCCGCAACGGCCGCCGCAGCCTCGGCGAGATCCTCCCGCGCGACCGCCGCCACGGCACCGTCCCCGAACGCGGACTCCACACCGTCGTCGGCCCACATCAGCAAGCCGCCGAAGAGTTCGGCGTACAGACCATTGCGCAGGAGCGTCCACGACAATCCGCTCTCCCGCACAAGGCGCTCGGTGGCACGGTGCGCCGACGCGAAACCGAGATGGTCACCGGCCGTGGTCAGGCTCGTGTAGACGACATGGCCGACGCCGTCGCGCACGGCGGCGTCCAGAACCGCCGCGTGCCGCCCAACGACCTGGTCGTCCTCGGCGTAGCCGGCGGAGACGAGTACCAGGGTCGACACCCCGGTGAGGTCGAGGCTCGTGTGGTCGTCGAAGTCGAGCCGCCGCATCCCCTCGCCCGGCGTGCGGCTGCCGCCCGTCGCAGCGGCGCCGCGGGCGCGCAGCGCCGCAAGGGTGGCCGAGCCGAGGTTCCCGTTCGCTCCCGTTACCAAGATCATGTCAATCGCAGTCTTCCGTCGTGGTTCTCATCAGTAACTACGCTTGATCCTTGATTGCACGCCCACCGGCCACAAGAAGGCAGTTTGATGTCACCCACGCACACCGGGGTAACCGCCCCCGCCGACCTCGACCCCTGCGGCCGCGACGACCATCCCGACTGCGGAATCCGCGACGTCCTGGACCGCATCGGCGACAAATGGTCGGTGCTTGTGATCGTCGAGCTCGCGGGCGGGCCGCGCCGGTTCCGTGAACTGCAGCGCGCCATCGACGGCATCTCCCAGCGCATGCTCACCCTCACCGTCCGCAGGCTGGAACGCGACGGCCTCGTGCTGCGCACCGTGTACCCGACCGTCCCGGCCCAGGTCGACTACCGCCTGACCGAGACCGGAGCCGGCCTGACCCACCTGGTCAAGGCACTCGCCGACTGGTCACTCGCCCACCGTGCCGTCATCGCCGAAGCACGGCACGCATACGACCGGACCCACCCCGACCATGACATCCGCTGACGAGAAACGACGTCACCGCACACCGCACACCGGCCGTCCGGCACGGAAGCGCTGTCGATCGGTGCCGTTCCTCCGGGGACGGCCCCTGCTGCGTCGCGGAGCGAGGGCCATGTGCCCTGACCGATGAGAAGACCCGTGCGCCGGTCGTCCGTCGTTCTTGAGGGAACGGGCCAGCAGCCTTCTGGAGCCGTGGGCAGGCTTCCTGTGCTCAGCTGCACAACACCAACGACCAAGGGGGAGGCAGTGGTTGAGCAGCCGGGAACGGGGCCGTCCGGTTCAGGCGGTGAGGACCGACTGTCCGACACCGAACCGGGCTGCACCCCCTCGGCGACGGTGCGGTGCAACGTGGTGCTGGACGGGCGGGTCGCGGGGGAAGCCGACGCCTCCGACGCGGACGGCGAGCGCGTCCAGAACGTCCTGGTCTCGCTGTCCGTCATCCTGTTCGGTGCCATCCCGCTCGGCATGCTGCTATGGAACGGCGTCCGCGCCGTACGCCGCCGAACCCGACACGGCGAGACCGCTCGGGGGAGACCCGGTGAGTGTCCCGGAAGTCCGCCGAGTACCCGGGAGCCGGGAGATCCGCGATGCCGCGACACGACGCGGCCCCGGTTCGGCGCTGCCTCGTCGGCCCCGAGCACATGGCGGGGGACGATGGCCGGTGACAGTGTCGTGGAACGGGTTCGGCGGGTGACATGAAGCACCGTGAGGGGCAGGATGCCGGCATCCCCGGCCGGCTGGACCGCAGGCTCTTCCTCGCTGCGGCAGCGAGCGGGGCGATGGCGGGCGGCGTGGCGGTGACCGGTTGTCACTCCTCCGGGACCGGCGGGTCCACTCCGTCCGGCGCCGACCGCCGTGCCGAGAAGGGGGAGAACGCCCGGACCGGGAACTCCGACTGGCGGGTCCGTTCGGTGGGACCGCCCGGGGCCATCGAGGGTTATACCGACAAGGTGAGTGTGCTGCCGGGCGAGGAGTTCGGCCTATACGTCTCCACCACCGCCCCGGCGTTCCGGGTCTCGGCCTACCGCGTCGGCTGGTACGACGGTGCGCAGGCGCGACTGGTCTGGCGCTCGCATCGCGTTGCCGGGTCGGTACAGAGCCGTCCCCGGCTGATCCGGGCCACCCGCACCGTACGGGCGGACTGGCGACGCACACTCCCCATCCGCACCAGCGGCTGGCCGGAGGGAGCGTACCTGCTCCGGCTGGACTCGGAAGACGACCACCAGCACTATGTACCGCTGATCGTCCGCTCGGCGGGCGCCGCGGGCAGACTGGTGCTGATGCACGCCCCGGCAACATGGCAGGCGTACAACCTCTGGGGCGGCTACAGCCTCTACCAGGGTGAGAACGGCGCGTACGGCACCCGGTCGCTCGCCGTCAGCTTCGACCGGCCCTACGACAGCAACGGTGCCGAGAAATTCATGGTCTACGAACGGGCGGCGGTGGTTCTGGCGGAGAGGCTGGGTCTCCCACTCGCCTACACCACGGGCCTGGACGTCCATCGGGACCCCGGCATTTTCCACAATGCGGCCGGAGCCGTCTCGCTGGGACACGACGAGTACTGGACGCCGCAGCAACGTGCGCACGTCACCCGTGCGCGCGACACGGGTACGAACGTCGCCTTCCTCGGGGCCAACGCCTGCTTCCGCAGGGTCAGGCTGGAGCCGGACGCCACCGGCGCCGACCGCACCGTCGTCTGCTACAAGACCGACTACCTGAACGACCCGTACCTCGCCGACCACCCGGACATGCCGACCAACGACTTCCGTCAGCCCCCCGGCGCCTCTCCCGAGTCCTCTCTGACGGGCGTCCTCTACGAGGGTTATCCCGTGGACGCCCCGTATGTCGTCCGCCGGAGCGATCACTGGATCTTCGAGGGGACGGGCGTGAAGCGAGGAGCCTCCTTCGACCATCTGGTCGGGGTGGAGTACGACCGGGTCACTCCCGGCATGCCCACCCCGGCGCCGGTCGAGATCATCGCGCATTCCCCCCTTGTCTGTAAGGGCAGGCCCAGTTACTCCGACTCCGCCTACTACACCGTGCCGAGCGGGGCGGGCGTCTTCGCCTCCGGGACGATGCGGTGGGTCGAGGCTCTGATGGCGGGAACCCGCGAGAACGGACGCAACCACGGCATGGACGCCCGTACGGGAGCTTTCGTCACTCGCAGCACGGAGAATCTGCTCCGCGCCTTCGCGGCGGGCCCGTGCGGCCGGAACAAGCCTAAGCCCAGGGACGATGTGAGAGACGTGTACGCGTCCGCATCACAGTGACACCCTCTGGACGAGGATTCGTGGCGTGAGCGGCGTTGGTGGCGTGAGCGGTACGAGAGTGGTGCGGGTAGTTCGTGCATCAAGCCTCATGTGCGGTGCCTGACGGGCAGCGGTGACCGGCTTCCGTCCACAAGATTTCCACCCAGTGATCTGAGCCGGAGACCCGGCGCCGACACGCCGCTGGAGTGGCAACTCCCTTGCGCCCCCGCCCGCTGACCGGCCCGGGTCTGCCCGAGGAATCAAACCGGGTCGACGCGGTCGGTCGTGAAGTCGGCGGCGTGGCCGCGGGCTGAGGGCTGTCCCGTAATCCCTGGCCAGGAAGCGGCCGTCGGCGCAGCCGCCGACGGGGGACGATCGCGAGGACGTCGGTCCACGCGCGGACGATCGTGGCCGGGGCGCCGTCGTGGATGATCCGGCAGAACGGGCAGTCGGGGCGCGGGTGCTTGTGGGGGACCGGCGGCCGGTCGATGCGGTGGTGGCTGATCTGGACCTCTGGTCCACGACCGACGCCACCGGCGACCCCCTGCACCGCTGCTCCCTCGCGCATTACATGGCAGACCTCCACGAAGACCCCGCCCAGGCACTGGCCCGGGACATCCGGGCCCTGGACGCCGCCGATGCCCTCACCGATCAGCGCGTCCAGGCGCATCACGCCGGTCTTCAGGTCGCCGGCTTCCATCCGTCCCCGCACCTCGACCTCGCTGACAACTACCGGCGGCTCGGGTCCTTCGACGCTGCCACCGAGCACATCGGCGCGGCCCGAGAACATGCCCCGAACTTGCCCCGGGACGCCTACGGTGCCTTGCTGCGCAGTGCCATCGAGCAGGTGGCCGAAGCCATCACCCGGCGGAGCACCGCCAAGCGATCCTCGTAGTCATGCGTCAGCTGTTGTGCAGGATCTCCAGGCGCTGCCGAGCCATGGACACGTGCCGGTGGTCGAGCGTCGGCAGGGTGCGCAGCAGGCTGATCAGCTCGGGGCTGCACTCGCGGGCCTGCTGCGGGTCGCTGATCCGTGTCCAGCAGTAGTGGGCGCTCGTGACCGCGGCGACGACCTGCGGGGCGTCGGGCGACTGATGGACGAGGCGGGACCGGCAGGCAGCGATCCACAACTGGGTGGCCAGTACCCAATTGCCCTGCATCTTTGCCAGATCCGCGCGGATCTCGGTCCACTCGGCGGCCTGCACGGAGGTGACGCCGTAGGTGGTCAGGGCATGCTGCTCCCACAGCTGGGCCAGGTGCAGCGCCTCGGGATACCGGTGCTGCTCGGCCAGCGCATGAATGTACGGGCGCGGGTCGGTCCGGGGCGGCGCAACCGGCTGCTGGACCACCGGAACGTGCTGCGTCGCGGGAGTCGGGGCTACCAGGGGGACCGGGTGCGGGGCCTGTACCGGGGCGGCCTGATCCGCGCATTGCCGGTGCCGGTCAGCGTTTTCGTCAACGGGACGGGGCGCCGGCGGCTGGGGCTGCTGGGGCAGGGGTGGCTGTGGAATGGGTTCCGGGCCGAGCGCAGCGGGCTGCGGCGGCGGACTCTGGTACAGAGGCGGGGAGCCGGGCGCGGGCGGGGCCGGGCGCCGGTCGTGGCCGGGCATCGCCTCGCCCGGCTCCTCCTGCTGCTGGAGCAGCAGCGGGTTCGTCCCTGAATACTGGGGCCCGGCCTGCGGTGCGCTGATCTCGGGGACGTGCGGGAGGACCAGAGCACCGGGTGGCAACGCTACGGAGCCGACGGTCTGGGCATGCAGCCGGGCGTTCGTGGGACGGTCGGGGACGAGACGCAGTTGCTCGACGAACCCCCGCGTGTAGGTGCTCACGCCGGTGCAGCCGGTGTAGCCGGGAGGGGCGATCACCCCGTAGACCTCGGCGGCCGGGGGAGTGGCGAGCGCGCCGGGCTCCTGCAGGTGAGGCCATGCGTGCTTGTCCGCGGCGAGGTCGACCAGCACGGTCGTCAGCCCTGCGGGGCGGTGGCGCAGTTCGGTTCCCAGCCATTCCCAGGGCAGTGCGGTGTAGCGGATGGTGGATGCCGTGGTGTGCGTCAGGGCAAGGTAGAGCTGGCGGTCTCGGCGGGCGAGGGTGAGCCGGCCGGAGAGGTATACGAGCAGCGGGCCCGGGGTCGCGGCGGCAGTGCGCAGTTTCATCAGCAGGGCTTGCTGGTCCTTGACGCCGTCGAGGTACGTGGTGTCGGCGGGCACGCCGCTGGCGAGCAGCATGTGCACAGGCACCATCGAGAGGGCTGCGAGGTTGGCGCTGGGCTCGACCTGCACGGTGCGCCGTCGTATAGCGGTGTCGCCGGCGATGAGGAGGACGTGGCCTCGCTGGTCCTGTCCTGCCCCGTTGGTGGTTTGCATGTATTGCACCGTACAGATCAACAGTGATGGTTCCGGCGGAGATTGCCGGACAGTGGCAGGTCTGATGCCCGGCGGTGATCACCGCGAGGAACGGGTCGACGACGGCTCGGTCGTGGGGCCTCCATGTCGTTCGTCGAGGTCGTGTTGCCGGTTTTGGGGTGCCGGTCCCGTTCATTCGGCGAGGGAGACGGCGGGGTTCGGGGCTCGTGGAAGGCTCCGCCGCGGTACGGGGCGTGGCGCAGGACGCGGGTTGCCTCGGCGCGCCCCGCGCGGCGGGCAGGGTCGTCAGCGACGGCCCGGCGGGAACCGGGGTGCGGGGCAGGGTGAGCTGCGGGAGGCGGTGGAGCTTGGCCCGGACCCCGGCGGGCGAGGCGTTCTCCCCGAGAGCGACGACGTGATGTGGTCGAGTGCCCCGCTGCCCGTAGTCGGTCTCCGCCCTGCTCGGAGACCGTCCGGATCCGTCGTACGGGGCTGGTCGGATGGGCTGTCGGGTACCCCGCGCGACACATTCCGCCCTTTCCCGACCTCATCATGCCGAGCCACACTGAAAGAGACGACGGTCGACCGTCCGTGGAAGGTGATCTATATGTGGTACGGCGGCTGGGGAGGGGGCGGATGGCTCCTCCTGACCGGGATGGCGGTCGTTTTCTGGCTGCTGCTGATCGCGGGCGTCGTCGCCCTCACCCGCCACATGGCCGACAGCAGGAGCGGCAACCGGCCCGCTCCGCCTGTCGACGAGGAAAGGTGGGGAGGCCGGAGGGCCGAGGAACTGCTCGCCGAACGGTTCGCCCGAGGGGAGATCGACGAAGACGAATACAAACGCCGTCTGGCGGTGCTGCGCGACCGGCGGTGAACGGTGTCCCCGCCCCGACCTGCCGCCAGAGGATTGCCGGGGGCGGCCGTGATCACCGCCTCATCCGACGGTGAAGGGGCGCATCATCTCGTTGTCCTCGTGCTCAAGCATGTGACAGTGCCAGACGTAGCGGCCCGGGCGGTCAAAGGTCGCCTTGAGCCTCGTGACGACGCCCGGGTAGGCGATCGCCGTGTCCTTGAATCCGCTTTCCCACGGTGCCGGCGGCATTGCGGGACGGCCTGCCCGGCGCCGGTCGAGGACCTGGAACTGGACTTCGTGCACATGGATCGGGTGGGCGTCCGTCGTCAGATTGTGGAACTCCCAGACCTCGGTCGCCCCGATCGCCGGATTCTCCGTGACGGGATCGTCCCAGCGCATCGGCACCGCGGCGCCATGGTCGTCGAGCGTGCCGAGCAGCATCTGCCGGGGACCGACCTGTGGCAGAGAGGCGGACTTCTGCTCGCTGAGCGACAACCGCCGAGTACGACTCGCCCGTCCGAGCGGCCGGAACGGTGGCAGCGACAGCTGGGACGCGGGCACCGTCGTGTCGGGTGTCGTGAGCACGCCGACCTCGAACTTCATCACCTGACCGGTGGTGTCGGGGTCCGCAGGCGGAAAGTCCGTCCCCGCCTTGCCGCCCTGGAACGCCTTGTCGGGGCCTTCATTGATGAGATACAGCTCGGTCCCGGCGGGAACCGAGGTGAGATCGACAATCACGTCCGCTCGCTCGGCCGGTGCGATGAGCAGGTGGTCGAGTCGGACCGGTGAGGGGAGAAAGCCGCCTTCGCTGCCGATCTGCCAGAAGGGGAGAGCGGCCTGCGCAGGTCTGTGCGCGAGTGGGCGGGAGACGATCTTCAAAATCAGGTACCGCGAGTTGCACCCGTTGAGGAGCCGGAAGCGGTAGCGGCGTGGTTCGACTCGGAGGAACGGCCAGGTTCTCCCGTTGCTGACCATCATCGTGCCGAAGAACTCGGGGTTCCAGATCGGAGAGATGTCGCTGCCGGGGATGTAGGGCCCCTTGAATCCGTCGAAGGCGGATCGTCCGGCCGGGTAGTGGAGGCTGCCGTCCACCCGGAAGGAGCGGTCCTGGATGACGACGGGAATCTCGTAGTACGTCCGGCCGGGCGGATCTCCCGGCCGGGGTGCCGGGCCGGGCAGCACTCCTTCGGGAAGGTCGGTGCGGCCGCCCCGCAGCAGGTAGAACCCCGCCAGTCCGGCGTAGACGTTCAGACGCGTGATGCCCATGGCGTGATCATGGAACCAGAGAGTCGAGGCCCGTTCCTCGTTGGCGTACTGGAACACGGCGTCCCCCCGACCCCAGGCAGCACCGAAACGGTCCTCGGATTTGGTCCTGAACTCCTGGTAGAAGGATCCGACTTCGGCGTACCCGGCAGGAAGGTCGGGTGCGTCGGGGAGGTACCACGCCTCGGTGTAGCCGTCGCTCTCCTCCGTGTTCCGACCACCGTGCAGGTGCGTCACGATCGGCACCGGGCCCCGGTACGGTCCGGGCGTCGAACGGAAGGCGGGACGCGCGTCCCGATCGCGCATTCCGCCCGGAGGGTTCGCCCAGTGCAGTGTGGGGTCGACCGGAAGCAGGTGCGGCAGGTAGCCGCCACGACGGTTTCGCAACTCGTTCTTCCACCGCACCCGCACCGGTGTACCGGACCGGGCCTCGATGGTGAACGCGGGGTAGTGGAAGGTGCCCGGATGCACGGCGGAACCGTAGCCCCACACCGTCGTGGCGGGCGAACCGGGCGGTAGCACCTGCTGCCGGAACTGCCGGGCGCCGATGGTGTAGTGGTCGACGCCGGTATCGTGCGTGTCGGGCGCGGCGGGCATGGCGGGTGGTACGACGAGCGGCACGACATACTTGTGCACCTTCCGAGGGTCAAGAACGCCCCCGTCGGTCGGAACCCAGAGTCGCGGCGGTACGGCGGCTGCCGGAAGAAGCGCAGCCGCCCCTCCGATCGCTGCCTGCACGAATCGGCGCCTGGTCACCATGTGCACCCTCCGCTGTTCACCGCACTTGCCGGACATCCTCGGGGTTCCGGTGTTCCCGCGGCCCGTCGGACGGCCGTCGACCCACCAGGTACGACATCAGACTGCCGTGAACCACGCTGCTCCACGCTGCTGGAATGCTCCGGAAGTGTGGCCCACCGGACCCTTGAGGGCGGCCCGGCCCCTCCACGACACCGCTCCGGCCGGGCCTGCGGCCACCGGTCGTCGCCGCGAGGTCGCGAGGGTGATGCCGCGGTCACGACGCAGCGCGCGAAGGCGCGGCCCCACCACGTCGAGCGCGTCGTCGTCCGTCCAGCGATCCATCAGGCCGTCTTGCCGAAACGGCAAGTTTCCGTGCCAGGTCGTGGGGTGCCTGGCAAGACTGAGTTCATCCCGACACAAGGAGCCTTGATGAGTACCACTGATGCGGTCGCGTTCTGGGACGGTGTCTACGCGGCCCGACCGGCAGCCGGCGGACCGCAGCCGAACGCTCGCCTCACCGAGACGGTGACGGGCCTGCCGCCCGGTGACGCGTTGGACCTCGGATGCGGCGACGGCGGCGACGCGCTGTGGCTCGCCCGACTGGGATGGCACGTCACCGCCGTCGACATCTCGGCCGTGGCGGTCGAGCGGCTCGCATCCCTCGCCCGCTCACACGGCCTGGGCGACCGTGTCACCACCGCGCGGCACGACTTGCACAAGTCATTCCCGCCCGGCGGATTCGACCTGGTCTGCGCCCACTACCTGCACACCCCCTTTGACCTGGACCGGGCAACCGTCCTGCGCTCGGCCGCGCACGCACTGCGGCCGGGCGGGCGGCTGTTGGTCGTCGACCACGGCTCGGCCGCGCCGTGGTCGTGGAACCGGGATCCCGACATCCGCTACCCGAGCCCGCAGGAAGTCGCCGCGGGTATCGACCTGGCCCCGCAGACATGGACGGTCGAGCGGGCCGACGCATCCGTCCGGACCGCGACCGGACCGGACGGCCGTTCCGCCGAGGTCACCGACCACGTCCTCCTCATCCGCCGTACCGCCTGACAGGGCGGCCGACCCCCGCCCCCGACAGAGGAACGGAGACCACCGTGACCAGCACCACGCGCCGCAACCGCCGCCGCGACACTCCGCCGCCCCGGACCGGTAGCAACGAGACCGAGATCCTGCGCGGATTCCTCGACTACCTCCGGACCTCGATCGCCGCGAAGGCCGACGGCGCCCCCGAACCGCAGGTGCGAACAGCCGCGGTGCCGTCGGGCACGAACCTGCTCGGCCTGCTCAACCACCCGACCTTCGTCGAGCGCTCGATGTTCCTCGGGGACGACGTCACCGACTGGCAGGCGACGTTTCAAGCCGCATCGGCGGACAGCGCGGCCGATGTCGTCGGATCTCTCCCGCATCAGTCCCGAGAATGCTCCCTCGCGGCTGCGTGAGATCGCCGGTGCGCGCGGCGCGTACATGGGTGCGTGGGCCGCCGGGATCGGCGTGGGTGCGGAGCTGATCCTGTTGGGCGTCTTCCTGGGGCTGTGGCTGGACGCTCTCGCACCGGTCCTGGCGCTCGGGATCCCCGGAGCTGCGCTCGTCGTGCTCTGCCGCGTGTTCTACGCACGCGTCCGCGATCGTCTGCCGAGCACGAGCCGGCCCATGAGCCGTCGCGGCCCTGGCGGTCCGCGCCCGGCGCTGTCGTTCCTCGGTTTCATCCTGTTCGTCTTCATCGCGGTCTTCGCCCTCACGGCGGAGCCGGGCACCTGGCAGGACTCCTCGCGCCTGTTCACGCTGGCCGTGGTCCTGGTGTTCGTGATCGGCTTGATCGTCGCCGCGATCGTCGTCCCCGCGACCATCATGGGGCGGGCGCGCGAGTCGCTCCGCCGGAAGGCCGAGGGCGACGCCCGGTTCCGGGCTCTGCTCGAAGAGGACCTCGCCACCTGGCACGACCCTGTCGGCAGTGCCACGTACGGCCCGCTCTGACCGCTGCTCGAACGCAGTGCCGCCGGCTTCGGCACGAGCCAGGGAATGGAAACGAAGGAGGCGCGATGCGCGAACCGAAGAGACGGACCTCAATCCTGTCGGCGCCTTGCCGCAGGCCAGCCAACTGAGCCCGCAGGGCGTCCTTCCCACAGGCCGCGTACGGAGCTGCCGCCTGGCCGGCGGTTCGGTCCGGGCAAACCGGTCCGGCGCGGCCCGGAGGAAGGCGTCGACGTCCGGCCGGGCCGGAGGGACGTGGACTTCGCGCAGAAAGGTCGATGAGGCGGGAAACCGTTCTTCCCCGCGGGCCTGGGCGAGACGGGAGAACAGACGCCGGTGCGGTGCTGCCGCGCACTCCGTCGATGTGCCGGCACCTGTCCCTCCCGCCCAGCCCGCCGCGAGGGCTGCTTCCCGGACCTGATCGACACGTTGCGCGAGGTCCACGTCCCGCCGACGGAGGACCAGCGGGGCCGCGCTCCAACTCCCGCTCCAGCCCGGCGATCCGCGTCCCACTGAGCGGGTCGGTCAGTGCAGGACCGCTGCCCAGGACTCCGGGGAGAGGTCGGCACCGGTGAGTACCGTGGGGGCCGGCGTGGCCGACAGAGCCGCTGGCGGGGCTGTGGCGTGCGACGGGCACAGGGCGCCGATGACGTAGCGGTTGAGGGCGTCGTCGATCGGGCTCGGCTCGAAGCCGGTGCCGTCCGCGTCGATCCGTTGGTACTTCATCAGGTTCCAGCCCGCGGCCACCTGGCGCCTGCCGTCCGGACTGGTCAGCGCGATGGTGCCGGCACCGAACACCGCGCCGTCGTGGCCCCAGAAGCGGCCGCAGCCGGGGATGTCGACGGCGTACAGGCCGAGGCCGTAGTTCACACCGTCCACCGATGCCGTGCGCTGCATCTCCTTGAGTGCCGCCGGGCCGATCAGCCGGCCGGTCAACAGGGCGCGGTAGAAGTGGTTCAGGTCGTCGGTGGTGGAGACGACTGCGCCCGCCGTGTAGGCCCAGGACATGTCGTAGACGCTGTAGTCGCGGGGCGGGTCGATCAGGCCGTAGAAGTTCTCGTACATCCGGGCGTGCGGGCCCTGGATGTCGGGGCTGCTCGGATAGGAGGTGTGGTGCAGTCCGGCGCGGTCGATGACGTGCTGAGTGATGTACGTCTCTGCGTTCTGGCCGGTGACCTCGGCGAGGAGCAGGCCGACGATGACGTAGTTGGTGTTGGAGTAGTGGCCGGGCTGGGCCCCGGGCGCTCCGGTGGCCGGGGCCGTGAGCCCCAGACGGACCAGTTCCTGCGGGCTGATGAAGCGGAAGCGCCCTTCGTCGAGGCTGGCCGTCGAGCCGTGTGCCAGGGACGGGAAGGCGCCGATGACGTAGTCGCCGATGCCGCTGGTGTGGTTCAGCAACATCCGGACGGTGATCTGGCGGCCGCGCTGCCCGGGTATCAGGTCCGGCAGGTAGTCGCCGATGGGGGCGTCCAGGCGGATACGGCCGCGTTCGACCTGTTGGAGCACGGCGACCGCGGCGAAGGTCTTGCTGATGCTGCCCACTCGATGTCGCATCCCCGGCTTCACCGGGCGGCCCGTGTCCACGTCGGCGACCCCCGAGGCGCCGGCCCAACTCCGGGCGCCGTTACGGACGCTGGAGTAGACGCCGTACATGCCCGCCTCGTGGACGGCGTGCAGGGAACTGCTGAGCGCTGCCGGGTCCAGGGCCGCCCCGGGCGGGGACGACGGCGCGGACGCGGCTACCGCACTGGACCTGGCACCGGCTGAGGCCACGGGTGCGGCAGCGGTCAGTAACAGTGTGGTGGCGATGACGGTTCCGGTTATCCGGAGGAGGCGCAAGGGGATTCCCTTCCTTCGTGTCCGAATAGGAGGAGCCCACAAAATGCGCCCGGCTCGCGGCGCCCGGCACGCACGCCCGCTGCATTGCCGAAAGGTTCTGGTAGCTCCGCCACGAAGACCTTCCAGCGCCTTGCGATCGCACGCACCGGACGCCGCAAGCTGATCGAACTTCCACTTTGTGAGCTCCTCTGAATCCAGGTCATTCTGGTCGGTCACGTTCGTGAGGGCGTCCTTCCTGGGGACGAGTCGTCGCCGGATCTCCTCCTTCGTCAAAGATGGCTCCGGCCCCTCAAGAAGACGCGACCGGGCCGAATCGGCGGTGGTGTATCCGGGCACGGCGTCCGAAGCGGTTCGGTCGGCACACGGGTGCTGCTCGTGCAGCAAGGCAGAGGAGTCAGTTCGGTGCCGGGGCGGCTCGCAGGCGCTGCGAGGCTGCCGCGGGTCCGGATAGCGGCCGCCAGGGCGTCGGTGACGAGCCATGCGCGGATGTGGTCGGCAATCGCCCGTCCGGCCTGACGTCGTGAATACAGATCGGTGACGGTCGCGAGGCAGCAGAACTTCCCGCTGCCGACGCCCGGGTAGGTGATGTCGCCGACGTACTTGGTGTTCGGGGCCTCGGCGGTGAAGTCGCGGCCGATCAGGTCCGGCGCCTTCACCGCTGCTGAAGCTTCCCCTTGATCGTGGACACCTGGAGACTGGGACCTGAGGTTTCCAGAGGAAGTAGCACCAGGTGGGAAGCAAGTACACGAAGCGGTACACCGAGGAGTTCAAGCGGGACGCGATCGCGCTCGTCGACTCCTCGGGCAAGACGGTCACCGCCGTCGCCCGGGAACTCGGCATCAGCTCCGAGTCCCTGCGCGGCTGGTACCGCAAGGCCAGGGCAGACCGGGGCGAGGGCGCCCCCGGCGAGCTGACCAGCGCCGAGCGCGAGGAATTGCGACGGCTGCGCAAGGAGAACCGTGAACAGCAGCAGCCGATCGAGATCCTGCAAAAAGCGACGGCGTAGTCAATGGGTCGGCGCAAGCACCGCTCGCTGACCCGGCCGGACAAGAAGGCGAAGCCGGCCCCGGACCTCATCGGCCGCGACTTCCATGCCAGGCACCCCGGCACCAAGCTGGTCGGCGACATCCCCTACCTGCCCACCGCCGAGGGCTGGCTCTACCTCGCCTGCCGGCTGGACCTGGCCACCCGCGAGGTCGTCGGCTACGCCATGGCCGACCACCACCGGGCCGAACTCGTCGTCGACGCTCTCGACATGGCCCACGGCCGCGGCGGACTGGAGCCCGGCTGCGTGATCCACAGCGATCGTGGCAGCGAGTACACCTCGGCCCAGTTCCGCCACCGAATACGGGAGTTGGGGCTGCGGCAGAGCTGCGGGCGCACCGGATCTCGTTTCGACAATGCCGCCGCGGAGAGCTTCTGGGCACTGCTCAAGGAGGAGATCGGCACCCGCACATGGCCCGACCGGGCCACCGCCCGCGCCGAGGTCTTCAACTTCATCGAGACCTTCTACAACCGCCGCCTGCGCAAGCACAAGGTCTTCGGCTACCTCACCCCAGCCGAGACCAGGCAGCGGCACCAACACGCCCTCGCGGCATAACGAACACGCGTCCAACATCACGGGGTAACTTCACCGTGAGGCGCTTCGTGTCCTGCGAGACAGCATCGAGACGGCTCACGTCGATGCCTACAGCGATATTGCCTGGCCACGGGAAGTGGCGCCCGCGTACGAGCAGGTGTTGTCGATGGCAGCCAACGAGGTGGCCGAGGGCGTCCGGTCTGCGAAAGGTGATCCTGGTATGGGGATTGACGTCGATGTCCGCGACGACATGCAGTTCGACGTGCTTCTGGCCTTGGCTCCCTACACGATTCATGCCGAGGCGTGGCAACAGGGTCGAGAGATCTTCAGCGCCAGCGACACGGGCACAGCCCTGTGGATCGCTGTCACATCGGAGCAAGAGGTTCGGCTCATGTCACGGCTCGATGCGCTGGGTGTCTCGCAAACGGCGTTCACGAATCAACCTCGCAGGCGGCGAAGTCTGTTCGCCCGGTGGTCACGGGACCAGATCGCGTAGCCACAAGATGAGCGAACTCAGCTGCAGTCCCGCCCGTGTTGTCAGGTTGTTGGGTGTGTGGGTGTCTGTTGGTGCGTCGAGGTGTGGTGGGGCCGGGTGTCGGTCTGGGCTCGGGCCGCGGTGGGTCGGCCGGTGACGCCGGTGATCTGCTCCCGGGTGGTGAAGCGGGTGGTCATTTCGGCTCGGTGTTCGGATGCGGTCATCAGGTGGTGTCGGGGCCGGACGTGGGGTGGGATGCCGCTGGACGCGGATAGGAACCGCTGGGCCCCGCCCACGCTGCGGAAGCCCTTCATGGCCCGTTCGCGTTGCCTCGTCGGCTGGTGACTGTTCTCGGCCCGGTTGTTCAATCCCTTGTGGGAGCGGTGCTCCACCGAGGGCATGACCTCGCGGTGGGCGGCGCCGTGGGAACGCAGCTTGTCGGTGGCGACCACTCGCGGCACCCCGCCCGTCGTCGTCATCAGCCTGCGGAAGGAGCGCCTGGCCGCGGCCGTGTCCCGCCGGTTCTGCACGAGAATGGCCAGGACATTGCCGTCCTGGTCGACCGCCCGCCACAGATACTTCTGCTCACCGTTGATCTTGATGGAGACCTCGTCCAGGTGCCGCTTGTCCTCCGGCCGTGGCTGTCGGCGGCGCAGCGCGTTGGCGTACGCCTGCCCGAACTTCGGACACCAGCGGCGCACGGTCTCGTGGGACACGATGACACCGCGCCCGAGCATCAGCTCCTCGGCTTCACGGAAAGTGAGCGGGAACCGGAAGTGCAGCCACACACAGTGCGCGATGATCTCGACCGGGTACCGGTGCCCCCTGCACGACGGCGACACGCTCCCCACGGACGATCCCCCTCCACCGTGATCAACCCGAGGATCCTCCCACGCCACCCGCCAACGTGACAGCGCCCGCGGGGGGATGTTCATGCACGCGTGCCGTGTTCAACGATGCCGCCGCCCACTGGTCACCACGCCCATGGCGCGGTGCGGCAGCGGGTCACTCAGCGGGGCGACCTCCAGCGGGTGAACACGCACTGGTCGGGGCCTGCGTGGATACCCAAGGGCTGGTTGATCCGTTCGAGCAGGAAACCCTCACCGGGGGCGTGGACGGCGTATCCGCAGCCCTTGTAGAACGCGCCCAGGTCCCGGTCGGTCTCGAAGGACCCGTACAGCAGGAAGTAGTCGAGCTGGTCGTAGACCTGCCAGGCCCGCTTCAGCAGGAAGCTGGCGATGCCCCGGCCGCGGGCTACCTCGGCTACCGCCAGGCCGTGCACCTTGCCGATGGCCACGCTCAAGGTCAGCGCCCGCACCTCGCGCTGTACCCGTGATCCAGCGCCTGCTCGATGACGGTCCCGGGAGCGGTGGCTGACAGAGCACCGATCGGCCGGTCCTGCCCGTCGCTGCGCTGAGGCTGGGGCCGGCCGATGATGTCGCCGAGGTCACCGCGGCCCAGGTCCGCCGCGTGGTCGAGAACCTCATCGACATAGGCCGTTGGCAAGCAGGTGACCGCGGCATCCTGATCCTCTTTGACGCCGGCTACGACGCTCCGCGCATGGCCTATCTGCTGGAAGGACTGCCGGTGGAGGTCCTCGGGCGGATGCGCACGGACCACGTAATGCGCAAGCCCGTCCCGGTGCCGTGGACCTCACCGCCACAGGGGAACGCGCCGTCAGACACCCACGCACCCAACAACGTGACAATGCCCCCCTCCGCCCAGGCACTTTTCCTCCGCGGCGACCCCATCACTCCGACCCCCAAGCGGCCATTGGCTCCGACCAGGGAACGGGCAGGCGTGACCCGAGCCGCTGGCCCTTCGGACGTCCACCTTGCTGGACGGTGCGGAGTCCGGTGCTCGGTGTCGTAGCCGATGCCTGGAGCATCAGCCGGACCCGGTAGCCCTCCGGCCAGCGGCTCGCCGCAGAACCCGCGCCGCTCAGGTCGTGGTGGATGACGCGGGCCGCTCCTTCGATGGTTCCTATGCCGTATTCCATGGTGCGGCTGCCGGTGGAGAGGACAGCCATGCCGTAGTCGTGACCGCCGCCGGTGAAGGCGCCCACGCTGTGAACCCGCCATCCGCCTGCGGTGCGTGGCAGCCAGCCATTCTTGACGTGCACCGTTGCCGTGGCGGGTGATCCGGCGGGCACCCCCCACTTCTGGCCGGGCGTGACGTGATTCATCAGATCGAGGGCGTAGCCGCGCGACGCGGGGCCGAGCACCGCGTTCTCCGTCGTCAGTAGCTGCATCAGCCGGAGCTGGTCACCGGCGGTGATCTGGGTGAGGCCCCAGCTCTTCCCGGAGCCGGGAACGGTATGCCGCATCTGTGCCAGAGCGAGGAACCTTCTGAAGCCGGCGGCGCCGATCTGGTGCCAGAGGGCCGAGGTGGAGTCGTTGTCCGACTTGGTGATCATGGCGGTGGTCAGTTCCACCTCCCGCGGAGTCAGTTTCCGGTGTGCCTCCTCGGTCTGCCGCAGCAGTGATCCGAGCACTGAAACCTTCACCACACTGGCGGAGTCGAAATGCGTGTCGGCCTTGAGCTCGCAGGTGGTTCCGGTGATCCGGTCGTACAGAGCCAGGGACGTTGTGCCCTCTCGCCCGCTGAGAGCACTGGTGATGTCATGGGAAAGCTCGGAGGCGAGGCCCGGCCTCTTCGAGGTGCAGAAGACCTTCGCACCGCCCACTGTGGCACTGGCACTGGCACTGGCGGTGTCGGCCGAGGCCGGGGTTGCCATGGTCAATACGGTGAGCAAGGAGCTTGCGGTCAGGGCAATGGCCAGAGAGCGCCGCGAGCAGGCCAATATTCGTGATCCATACATGAAGGCTGTGTCCTGTCCCGCTGCGTGTTGAAGGTCACCTTGCCGCGCGTTGTGGGGTCGGCTGTGGGTCGGCTCCCGCTGTGATTGCTGATAATCGCTCAGCCCAACCGGGCTTCAGCAGATTGCCGCCCTGGTATCTGTTCGGGCCGCGGAGAATCGATGAGTGGGAGTCGGGGCTCAGTTGTACCGGATCGAATTCTAAGAATTCACATGCCAACGGCGACGATACGTGGCTCGTAATCGGGCATTCTGGATATATAGGGTGAAATGGTCGGCGGGTGGGCTTCGATTTCGTGTGATATTCACCAAATCTCCGCCCGGTTGTTCAGCCCCTTGTGCGAGCGGTGCTCGATGGAGGGCATGACCTCACGGTGGGCCGCGCCGTAGAAGCGGAGCTTGTCGGTGACCATCACCCTCGGCACCGCACCGGTCCTCTTCATCGGACGACGCAGGAAACGCCTGGCCGCGGCCTTGTCCCGGCGGCTCTGAACGAGGATGTCCGGCGCGTGTTCGCTGTGGACGGAGGTGCCCGACTGCTTCGTGGCCGGTGCAAGGCCGGCGTAGGAGGCGAGGTGGGCGGCGGTGGGGAAGCCGGTGCGGTCGCCGACGGTGACCAGGAGAACTGCGGCGGTCCTGACGCCGACACCGGGCAGTGACGTCAGGACCTGGGAAAGAGGGTGGGCCTCCAGCAGTTCGTTGATCCGGGCTTCCAGGGCCCGGCGTTGTTCGTGGACGGCCGCGAGCGAGCGGGCCAGGGACGGGATGATCACGTCGAGGGTGCCGGTGCCCGGGACGACGATGGTCTGCTCGTCGAGCGCGTCGAAGACGTCGTCGATGAGGCGGGTGGCCATGCGCGGGGTCTTGGGGCGGATCAGTTCGACGAGTCTGCGGCGGCCGGCCTTCCGCAGTGCGGTCGGGGATCCGTGGCGTTCGAGCAGCCAGGTGATCAAGGCGGGTTCCGAGGATGCGCTCCAGGCCGGGGTGGAACTGGGTGAGCAGGCCGCGGATGCGGTTGGAGGTGCGGGTGGCCTCGGCGGCGAGGTCCCGGTCGAAGCCGACGAGCACGGTGAGCTCGGCGGTGGTCTCGTCGGTCGGTTCCGGTGAGCGCAGGGTGTGGGGCATGGTGCGGGCGGCGTCCGCGATGGCCGCGGCGTCCTTGGCGTCGGTCTTCGCCTCGCCGGGGTAGAGGTCGGCGATCCGGCGCATGGCCAGTCCGGGCCGGCCGGGTGTTGCACGAGAGGGGCGCGTCCAGCGCTTGGGCTAGGAGTCGTTGCAACATCCCAGTTCAGGGGATGCAATGGACTTCGAGATCCGCAGGGACCGGACGCCTCAGGGCCCTCGGCAGCCAGTGCCGGGGCGGCGTTGTAGGGACGATGGCACCTGGTGCCCCGCTTCGACAATGGCACCTGGACGAAAATGAATGAAAATAGCGGTTTCATTTCCCTGACCTGCTGTTTCCGAGTCGCCGGGGTTGTATTCGGCCACCCATTCGCCATCTCCCGGCGGTGAACCCCTGGACGCGCAGGTATCAACGCCTCCGCCCCGGCGGCAACGCATTGTGATGGTCGGGTCACTGGTGAGAGGATCAACGCCGTTGGCGGGCCGACCTGGAAGTCGCCGCCGACAGTTCAAGGTGCAGCCAACTCATCGCGCCCACAAGTAGTGTGATGCGACGTCAGGCTGGTATCAGGTATGCGTTCATTCTCCCCTCAGCCGGCACCCGGAGGCCCTTCGCAGGGGGCTCTGACGACGAAGGAACTGGTCGTCGTGATCGTGGTCGTCGTGGTGGCGGGGGCACTCGCGGCCCTCGGGATGCCGGTGTTCGGCGCCCTCGAGTTCATCGCCGGGGCCCTCTGCGTCGCCGTCCGATCTGTCAGGGCCATGCGCGCGGCGGACGTGCCGCCGCCCGGGGCCGTCTGACGGTTTCATGGGACGGCGTGAGAACGCCGTTGCCGCCGGCACCCAGCAGTCCGAAGCGCTCGCGCTGTGGCTACGTGCCCAGCGCGAGCGCCGAGGCGTCACCTACGCGGCAATGGCCAAACTGACCGATCACGAGTTCACCGCGTCGGCGCTGTCGCGCGGCGCCAACGGCAAGGTGCCCTCCCGCCGCTTGGTGCTCGCGTACGCGACCGCGTGCGAGGCGGACACCAGGGAAGCAATACGGTTATGGAAGGCCGCGCGCAGGGCCGAAGAAGAGCGTCGACGCCGCGCAGGAATCTCCCCGGAGTTCCGTGACCTGGCCGTCTCGCTCCGCTCGGTGATGACCCACCCCGACCTCATCTTCAGCTTCGCCAAGCTGCACGACGTCATGGTGTGGCTTCGTTCACGTTCAGCGACAGCGTTTGTTGACGAGTTTCCACCGCGATTGGCGGTCGTCGGGCTCACGGATGTTGACGAGAAATGACGTCACCGGGACCAGCGCGGCTCGTCGCTCCAGCGGGGAAGCAGAGCGCGGAACGGCGCGAGTTTCTGCGTGCGGCCGGTCTCGTGTCACGGCAGGATGGGCGGATGGAGGAACCACTTGACGTGCCCGAACTCGCTGCTGGTGCGGGGTTCAGTCTTCGGCCGTGGCGCCTTTCGGATCTTCAGCTTGTCCGCGAGGCATCCGAGGACGATTACATCCCGTTGATCACGACGGTGCCCTCGCCCTACTCAGAGTCGGCAGCTGTCGCGTTCGTCGAGCGGCAGTGGGGTCGGGCCTCCGCGAGGACTGGGTATCCGTTTGTCATCGTGAGCGCTGATGGTCGGCCGGTCGGGAATGTGGGGCTGTGGCTGAAGGACCTGGGGCAGGGTCGGGCATCGTTGGGTTACTGGGTCGTTGAGTCGGCGCGTGGGCAGGGGGCGGCCGGGGCCGCAGTCGGCGCCGTCGTCGAGTGGGCCTTGAGTGAATTGCGGATTCCTCGGCTTGAGCTGTATGTCGAGCCGTGGAATACGGGTTCCGTGCGCACTGCCGAGCGCGTGGGGTTCCAGTGTGAGGGGCTGCTGCAGAGCTGGCAGCAGGTGGGGGCCGAGCGGCGGGACATGTTCATGTATTCGCTGCTGCACGGCGAGCAGTGATATCGCTGGGCCTGCCTGCTGTTCAGGCCGACAGGACCAGCGCAATGTTGAACGGCGGACTCCGGCTCAGCCGGCCTGGGCAGGTTCCTCGGCTCGGGCTCGGGTGCTGGCCAGGCGATAGGAGTCGGTGCCGGTTTCGATGATCGTGCCGTTGAAGGTGAGTCGGTCGACGATCGCCGCGCAGAGCCGGGGATCAGTGAACGTTTTGGTCCAGCCGCCGAAGGACTCGTTGGAGGCGATGGCGACGCTGTTCTTCTCCTCGCGCTCGGGCAGGACCTGGAAGAGGAGCTCGGCGCCGTGACGATCGAGTTCCATGTAGCCGAGTTCGTCGATGCAGAGAAGATCGACGCGGCCGTAGCGGGCGATGGTCTTGTTCAGCTGCTTCTCGTCGGCGGCCTCGACCAGCTCGTTGACCAGCTTCGTGGCGAGCGTGTAGCGGACGCGGTATCCCTTCATCGCGGCCTCGGTGCCCAGAGCGATGAGCATGTGGGACTTGCCGGTGCCGGAGTCGCCGATGAGACAGAGCGGCTGGCTCTTCTTGATCCATTCACAGCTGGCGAGGGTGTGGATGGTGGCCGGGTCAATGTTCGGGTTGGCGTCGAAGTCGAAGGACCGCAGGGACTTCTCCCGCGGGAATCCGGCTGCCTTGATCCGCCTCTCCGAACGGCGGCGGGCCCGGTCGTCACACTCCACCATCAGCAGCTCGGCGAGGAACCCGCGGTAAGTCATCTGGTCTTTCATCGCCCGGTCGGCGATCTCGTTGAACTCGTTCCTGATCGACGGAAGCCGCAGCAGGCGGCAGGCGGAGTCGATCGCGGCATCGGCGGCCTGCTCGGTCAAGCCTCGCTGGCGGGGCAGGGGCACTGCGCTTCTCCTTCACGGTGATCGCTGCCACTGGTGTGGCGGCGTCGGAGCAATTGGTCGTAGTGAGACACCGAGGGCAGCGGCCTGGTGTCCGGCGGAAGATGCGTGAGCCGCCACTCGTGCAGGGACGTCACCGTCGCCGACGCCTGACCGGGACACCGGACATCTGGTGCGGGCTTGGTCTCGGCCTGGGCTGCTTTGCGGGCTTCCAGCGCGACCGCGTCCGCGGTCATGGCCCCGGCCCGCAGAGCCGCGGCTAGGCCGGCAACAACGTGCTCGTGCGGCAGATGCCGCCCCAGCAACAGCACCTCGATCAGCGCGCGGGTGCCGTGCCGCTCGCCGTGGATCTTCATGGCCTGGGTCCACCAGGCGTCGTGGACTGGGGTGAACCTGCCTGCCGAGCGGGCCTGTTCGAGAGCGGTCGAGCCGGGGAAGACGTCGGGCTTGCGGACCAGGACCTCCAGGTAGTGGTCCAGCTCTAGTAGGGCTTGGTCAGGTCGGTGTTGACGATGCGTGTCCTGTGGGTCTGGAGTGTCGCTGAAGGCATGTGACTCCGGAGGAACTTGCATCTGTGCGTGGCGAGTTGGAAGACTTTGCTGCAGAGGTCTTCGAGCCGTTCGCGCGTAACGATCA
>NZ_JBHJWQ010000041.1:0-47067 GCF_042266885.1 Streptomyces sp. NPDC056061
CCACACACAGTGCGCGATGATCTCGACCGGGTACCGGTGCCCCCTGCACGACGGCGACACGCTCCCCACGGACGATCCCCCTCCACCGTGATCAAACCGAGCATCCTCCCACGCCACCCGCCAACGTGACAGCGCCGTCCGGGATCCAGGAGCCGTGGATCACGGCCGGGACGCGGCGCGGGAGGTGGACCCCGGCCACCGGAGGCAGGGCACTTCGACGATGACGTTCAGTTACCACCGAATGTGCGACAGAGCCGTTGACCGTACAGACCCTGCCAAGGGCAGGACGCTGCCCAACCTGCTCCTGGGCGCCTGACCCTGGAACCCGGGTCATGGGGGTATCCCCCGAGAAGGTGTCGAGGTGGCCCCAGCGTGCCCGGGCCGCCGCATGCATGACGATCTTCTCAGCAGCGCTTGGTACCAAGCACGTTGAGGAGTGATCGCACATGATCGGTAATGGGAAGCGATTCGCGGCGGCGGCTCTCGCCCTGGCCGCGACGCTGACCCCCGCGGCGCCTGCACACGCAGCACCGGTGCCGTCCGCGTCGGCCGTCGCGTCGGACCCCGGCCGCGCGCTGGACCGCATCGCCCATCCGCTGCGGTCTGCGGAGCCGGGCACCGGCACGGCCGATCTGCACGCCCTGGGGGTGATGGTCGGCGACGCCAAGGTGGTCGGCGTGGGCGAGGCCACGCACGGCTCGCACGAATTCTTCGCCCTGAAGGACCGGCTCTTCCGCTACCTCGTCGAGCAGAAGGGATTCACCACTTTCGCCCTGGAGATCAGCTGGTCGGCGGGTCTACGGATCGACGACTACCTCCAGCGCGGCGACGGTGACCGCGACGCACGGCAGGTCGTGCACGAGGTAATGGCCGGATCTCCCTGGGACCGTGAGGAGTTCGCGTCCCTCGTCCAGTGGATGCGCGACCACAACCGCCAACACCCCGACCGCCCGGTCCACTTCCTGGGCGACGACATCGGTGCGCCCAGGCTCGATGAACGGGTCTTCGACAGCGTCACGGACTACGTCCGGCGGACCCATCCGGAGTCGATGCCGCGCCTGAACGAGCTCCTCACCGGTCTGCGCCCGCTCGACGACGCCATCGCCTACCTGGAGCTGCCGTTCGCGGAGCGGCAGCAGAATGCGGCCACGGCAAAGCAAGTGCTGGACCTTGTGCGACGTCAGAGGTCCGGGGGCGGCGAGGACGTCGAGTTCGTGCTGCAGAACGCACGCAACATCGCCCAGACCTACACCTTCCTGAGCGTCAACCCCGGCGACCAGGGATCGTTGACCGCCATGCAGCGCTATCGCGACCAGGTGATGGCCGAGACCACGGCATGGTGGCAGCGGCGCACGGGCGGCAGGATCCTGCTGTCGGCTCACAACGACCACGCAGGCTACGCGGCCTCCGATCCCACGACGTACCCGAAGACCCAGGGCTCGTTCCTCCGCGACACCCTGGGCGCGGACTACCTGGCCATCGGCACCGCCTTCGACCGGGGCTCCTTCCTCTCCAAGGACCAAGCGCTCGGCGGCGAGTGGAAGAAGTTCACCGTCGGCCCGGCCGGTCCCGGCACGAACGAGTACACGCTCGACCAGGTCCGGTACCGCGACTACTACGCCGACCTGCGCAAGGCCCCTGCGGCCGCCCGCAGTTGGCTGGGCATTTCGCGCCCGGCATACAGCGTCGGCACGCAGTACCCGAACGACAGGACGCCCGAGATCGCCATCGGCGGGGCATACGACGTCCTGGTCCACCTCCACACCGTTCGGGAGGCAAGCAAGCTGTAGCGCCCCAGCGCGAACCGGGCGGCCGCCGACCACCGGGCCGGGCCCCGGCCGCCCCGACCAGTGCCGCTCCCGGCAACGTTTGCCCCGCCGCGCCACCTGGCCCTTCCCCGCGCTCTCGACTTCGTTCGAGCAGGGGGAGGCCCCACAGGTACTTCCGTTCTCCGTTGATCTTGATGAAGACCTCGTCCAGGTGCCACTTGTCGCCCAGCTGCACACGCCGGCGGCGCAGCGCGTTGGCATAGGACTGCCCGAACTTCGCACACCAGCGGCGGACGGTCTCGTGGGACACGGTGACCGCGCTCGAGCACCAGCTCCTCGACCTCACGGAAGCTGAGCCGGAAGCGGAAGTGCAGCCACACACGGTGCGCGGTGATCTCCACCGGGTACGGGTGCCCCTTGTACGACGGCGGCGTATTGCCCACGAACAACCCCCTCCGCCGTGATCAACCCGAAGATCATTCACCCGATCAGCCAACGTGACAGTGCCCTTTGTCTCCCTTGCCTTCCTGCTTGGCCATGGCCAGCTGCGTCTCGATGTCCGCGATGCGCTCGGCGCACTCGGCACCGACGGACTTCTCGGGCCGCGGGTCCGGTGCCGAGAAGGCGTTCAGTTTGGCGGTGGCAGCGAGACCAGCCGCGCGCAGCACCGCCCACACGGCAACCCACGAGCGGCGGCTCATCCGTATCGGCCCAGCGCGACCGGACCGCTGCTCCGGGCCAGGATCCCTCGATCAGCGGACCGGCCCCATGACTCCCGTCTGGCTTCTGTCTGGCTCCTGTCAGATTCCTGTCAGATTTCCGAGGTGGGACAACCGGTGGCGACACGTCACCCTCCCTCGGTGCGGGGGGGTGCTCCTGGGATTCCTGGGGCGCTGAAGCACGACCAACAACGAGGAGACATCATCGTGAGACAGGTCTCACGCGCGCTGACGGCTGCCTTGGCGGCCGTGGCGCTGTCCGCGGGTGTGCCGGGGTCGGCGCACGCGCAGCCGGCCGCCGATTCCATACCCGGCGCGCCGCCGGGCGCCTCCGGGCAGCAGCTGCCGGAGGGCTGGCGTGTCGAGGGCGGGACGCTGATCTGGAGCTCGCCGAAGCCCGTGGGCATGGGCAGCGCCCTGGTCGAGTTCCGCTCGGGGAAGCGGACCCTCGGCGTCCCGGAGCCCTCCCCCGACCAACGCACCTTCCGGCTCCGCCTCGACGGGGCGAGAGTGGGACCGGTGAGCGAACTCCAGGTGGTCGCCGGTTCGCGGCGGCTGGACGCCGCAGGGGCCGGCCGGGCACCCGGTCAGCGGCGCTCGTCGGCCGCGGTGGCGCCCCAGGACCCGTTCCCCGCCAACCCGGTCGACCCCGGTGTGGCCGGTAAGTACCGCACCACCAGTGGTGAGTACGTCCTGAAGTCGGTGAAGCTGCCGGGCTACGCGGAGCCCGTGGAGATGCGCGCCACCGTCGTCGGCCCTACGGACGCGCCGGGCGAGCGACCGCTGGCGCTCTTCCTCCACGGCCGCAGCGCCACCTGCTACGAGCCCGGCAAGAACAGCGCGGGCATGCAGTGGCCGTGCAAGCCGGGCAACAAGGCGATCCCGAGCTACCGCGGCTTTCTGCACGACCAGAAGCTCCTGGCGTCCCAGGGCTATGTGACGGTCTCCATCTCCGCAAACGGTGTGAACGCGCAGGACGGCCGCGCGGCCGACTTCGGGGCGCAGGCCCGATCGTCCCTGGTGCGCCAACACCTCGCCCGCTGGGCGGAGTGGGGCGCGAACCCCGCAAAGGCCCCCGAGGCCGTGCGCGCGACAGGGCCCGTAGACCTCTCGAAGGTGCTCCTGGTCGGCCACTCCCGGGGCGGCGAGGGCGTCAACCGGGCAGCCCTCGACAGCGTCTCCCCGCCGCCGCCCGCCGAGGAAGGCTACCGGGGGCCGGTGGGCTGGCGGATCCGCGGCACCGTCCTGATCGGCTCCACCAACTTCGGCCAGAACCCCACACCCGACGTGCCGTCCATGGCCATCCTGCCGGGCTGTGACGGCGATGTGAGCGACCTCCAGGGCCAGACCTACGTCGACGGCACCCGGGGCATCGGCCGAGGCACGGCGCTGCACAGCGCGGTGTACATGGTCGGCGCCAACCACAACTTCTTCAACACGGAGTGGACGCCCGGCCAGGCCGAGGCCCCGGCCGCCGACGACTTCTGGGACGACAAGAACAACCCGGACCCGGTCTGCTCGGCACAGGCCAAAACCCGGCTGAGCGCCAAGCAGCAGCAGACGGCGGGCGCCACCTACATCGCCGCCGCCGCGCGGCTCTTCCTCGCGGGCGACGACCGGGTCCGCCCGCTACTCGACGGCTCCGACCGGCGCGCGCCCTCGGCCGGCCCCGCCCAGGTGCTGACCCACGCCGTCGGCGGCAACCGCTCCCCGGCGATCCGGCCCGACGACCCGCTCGCGGTGACGAACGGGCGCGTGTGCCAGCAGGTCACGACAAATGCCGGCCAGGCCTGCAGGCCGGACTCCGAACCCGGTGATTCGCCGCACTTCGCGTCCTGGGCGGACACCACCGATGAGCCGGGCCGCAACGCGGTCACGGCCCGCTGGACCGAGCCCGGCACCCCGGTCCGGCTGACGCCGAAGCGTTCCTTCTCGCTGGCGGGCTCCGACGCGCTCGCCCTGCGTGTGATAGTGCCGCCGAACACCCGGGGCACCCGGCTCGATGTCGCTCTCACCGACACCTCCGGCAAGCGGGTGGAGCTCGGTCAGGTCACCGTCGACGGCCTTCCCGGCTCCGCATCGACGACCGCACACTGGGCGCGTGAGGTCCGCGTCCCGCTGAAGGCCGCCGTCGGCGCCGGTGTCGACCTGAAGCAGATACAGTCGCTGGAGCTCACCCCGCGCAGCAGCTCCAACGAGCTCTGGCTGATGGACGCCTGGGGCTGGCGCCCCGGCACTCCGGCGGTACGCCCCGTCGCGCTCCCGCGTGTCGACATCGGCAGGCTGACGGTCAAGGAGGGCGACTCCGGCACCCGCACCTACAGCGTGCCCGTCCAAGTCACCGGCAAGGGCACCGGCGTGATCAAGCTCGCCGTCCGCGACCCGGAGACCCTCGAGTCCACCGTCCGCACCGTGACGGTGAAGGCCGATGGCTCCGTGGACGTGCCAATCACGGTCAACGGCAACTCCCGCTACAACCACGACCTCAGCCATGAGGTCGCAGCCAAGGCCGTGCGCGGCATGGCGGTCGGCGGCGCCTTCGGTGGCGTGCTCGTCGAGAACGACGACCCCATGCCCACGCTCACCGTGACCCCGGTCGCCGACTCGGTCACCGAGGGCCAGAAGCTCACCTGGAAGGTGGAGCTCTCGGAGCCCGCCGACACCACCATCGAAACGCGGTTCGACCTCCTGCCCGTGCACGAGGGCACGGAGCTGTCCACGAAGGACGTCGACGAGGAGTGGCTCTCCGGGCTCGGCGAGGCCGCCGACCCGGAGCGGCCCCTGTCCACGAACAGTCCCTCCCTCTGGGTATCCATCCCCAAGGGTGAGACGAGCACCGAAGTGTCCGTGCCCACAGTCACCGACGCGCTGACCGAGCCGGAGAAGTCCCTGCGGATGCAGGTGTACATCCTCAAGGAGGACGAGTGGTTGGAGGGCCCCCTCCTCACGGGGAAGGTCACGGACGCGCGCCAGGGCTGACGCCCGGAATCCACGTCCCGCGCTGACGGCGCCTGAGCGCACCACCTGGACGACCGCGCTGGAAGCAGTCGATGAGCGCGCCACTACGTCGCGCTAGGGGAACGGTTCGCCCCTTGGGACAGGGCCGTCGCCATCGACGCTTCGTCAGCTCGGTCGATCCGGTGCGGCCGGGGGCAGGAACGCGCCGAGCACCGTGCGGATGCCGGGTTCGGGATCGAACTCCGCATCTGGCATGACGATCTGATTGAACATCAGGCCATCGAGGTAGTCGAAAAGGATCCTGCAGTGCTCCCGTGGTGCGGGCGACCCGAGGTCCGCCAGCCACTTGGAGGTCAGTTCGATCAGCGACTCGCGCGCGCGGCTCAGCGGCTCACGCACCGCGGGGCGGACGATGCCCTCGAGCGCCAGCGCGTAGCGGGCGGTGGTGCGGTGCCGGGCGGGACCGAGCACGTGCTGGACCGTGCGGGCCAGGGCGCCGGCCAGCGCCTCGGGGCCACCGTCCACCGGGATAGCCCCGAAGCGCTTCCAGTCGCGGGCATCGAGCGCCTCGAGGTGGGCCACGACGCCTGTCACGAGGAGGTCGCGGCTGCGGAAGTGGTTGGACGTGGTGCCGGCCGGCACCACGGCCGCCTTGTCGACGGCCTGGTACGTCAGGCCGCGGAGGCCGGCGGTGCCCAGCACCTTCACGGCTGCGTCCAGCACCTGATCGCGCCTGCCCGGCATCCGCACCCGTTTCTCCATCGACCTGTCGTGTCCTCAACTATAAACATAGTGCTTCTACTACAAACATAGTAGCGTGATGGCATGCCCAGAAAAGCGATCATCGTGGGCGGCGGCATCGGGGGCCTCGCCGCCGCCGTGCACCTGCAGGCCGACGGCTGGAACGTCGAGGTACACGAACGCGCCCCCGCGCCGCCCGGCACCGGCACCTCGCTCGGCCTGTGGCCCGGCGCGCTGCAGGCGCTTGACACTCTCGGCCTCGGGGACACAGCCCGCCGACTCGCCCGGCCGGCGACTTACGGCACCTTCGTACGCGCCGACGGCGGCCTCATCGGGAACGTCGACATGGCCGCTCTTCGCCGCCGCACCGGCGACGCCGTCCACGTGACCGCCCGGCCCGCACTGCTGCAGACACTGGCCGCCGCGCTCGCCGACGGGGTCGTGCGCTACGGCTCCGCGGTGACCGACGTCCGCGAGCTCACCGGCTACGACGTGGTCATCGCCGCCGACGGCCTGCGCAGCCGGGCCCGCACGGTGCTCTTCGGCGACGCGCACCGCCCCCGCTACTCCGGCGTCACCGCCTGGCGCGGCACCGCCGACCTCGACACCGACGGGATGACCGAGACCTGGGGGCGGCGCGCCCGCTTCGGCGTCATCCCGCGCGCAGGCGGCCGCACGAACTGGTTCGCCTGTGCCCCGGCAGCCGAGCGCGTGCCCGTGCCGGGCGGCGATCTGGCAGCCCTGCAGGCGTGGTTCGGCGACTGGCACCCCGGCGTGCGCCGGGTCCTGGACCACCTCGCGCAGACCGGCGGCACGGGCGTGCAGCGCAACGACCTCTACGACCTCGCCACGCCCCTGCCGAGCTACGTCAGCGGCCGCATAGCCCTCATCGGCGATGCCGCCCACGCGATGACCCCCGACCTCGGCAGGGGGGCGTGCGAGGCGCTCGTCGACGGCGTCACCGTCGCCCGTGAGCTCGCCGCACACGCGCGCGTCGAAGACGCCCTCACCGCCTACGACGCGGCCCGTCGCCGCTCCACCCAGCGGCTCGCGCGCGCCGCCCGGCTGATGAACCGCGCGGTGCACACCCCGCGTCGGATCGCGCCGGTACGGAACGCGGCCATGCGGCTGTTCCTGACCATCGGCAGGCCACCGGCCTGACTCCCGCCAGGCGCATCCTGCACCACCGCCTCCGACCCAGCCCCTGACGAGATGCCCCGCGATGGATGTTGGAGCGTGCTGGCCCGGGCGTTCACTGATGGCCGATTCAGCAGGCCGTCGTGCTGACGGGCACGAGTTCGGTGCTCGGCCTACGCCGGGTGGCACGCCTGGCGGCAGACCGGGCCAGCGATGGCCCGGCGCCTGTCGCCGTAGTCTTCGCGCCGTCCGGTGTACCGCTGGAGCGGTTCGGCATTGGCATGTTCGACGCAGATCCGGCGGGAGGACTGCCGACGTCGCATCTCGCGCCATCCATGCCGCTCGGTCAGCGGCGCGTGGCTGTGATCTGGTGAGGGGAACTCGTTGGCCAGACCGCGATAGCCCTCGCCGGCCCCGGCTTTCACCGTCGAGTGCAGCCGTAGCTGCCCGGCGATGCCCTCGGTGCGGATCGCCGTCGACGCCGGGGCCTCCGGGGCGGAGGCCCGCAAGCAGGTCCGGGTGCCGGTCCCGACGAAGCTGACGGTTCAGAAGCATCTGAACCGGATCAAGGGCGACTCCCGCACACCTGACCTGCCCGAGGGAGCCTTCGGATCCGTGCCGCCTGGTAAGGCTTGCCTTGCTTCCGGTCCGGTCACCCTCTACGGTGAAGTCCTCAGAGGACCTGAGGACTTTAGGGGTGATCATGACAGACCTTCATGACCTGACACTGGTCGAACAGGCCGCGGCGATCCGCGGCCGTACCGTCTCGCCGACCGAGCTGGTCGACCACCACCTGCGCCGGATCGAAGAGACGAACAGCGAGCTGGGTGCCTATCGCACCGTCGACGCGCCCGGCGCCCGGCGGGCCGCCGCCGCTGTCGAGGCCCGGCTGGTCGCCGCAGGGAATGGCGACGACAAGGGCCCGCCGCCACTGCTCGGGGTGCCGCTCTCGGTGAAGGACACCTGGCCGGTCGCCGGACTGCCGTTCACAGCGGGCTCGGCAGCCTTCGACGACCGGACGGCCCCGGCCGACGCCACCGTCGTGGGCACCCTGCGGGCGGCCGGCGCCGTCCTGCTGGGTACCACCACCGCCGCCGAGTTCGGCTGCTCCGCCTACACCGAGACGGCCTTCGCCACCGCACGCTGCCCGTACGACCTCACCCGCGGCGCGGGCGGCTCCAGCGGCGGAGCCGCCGCCTCGGTGGCCGCGGGGCTGGCCGCCGGGGCCCTGGGCAGCGACGGCGGCGGCTCGGTCCGGATCCCGGCAGCGGCCTGCGGGGTGGTCGGCCTCAAGCCGAGCCGGGGGCGGGTGACACCCGCCCCCGGGACGGACGCGTTGGGGCTGGCCACCGCCGGACCGCTGGCCAGGACGGTGGCGGACGCCGCCCTGCTGCTGGACGCCATGGCCGGCAGCACCCCGGGCGACGCCGCCGCCCTGCCCGCCCCGCCGCCCGGCCACTTCCGGGCCTGCGCCGAACGGGAACCCGGCCCCCTGAGGATCGGAGTGCTGCCGCCGACCGCCGGTCAGCACCCCGAGGCCGCACTTGCCTGCCGCCGCACCGCCGAACTGCTTGCCGGACTCGGCCACCATGTGGAGGAGGCCCCACCGTACGACTCCGTCGAGTACCTGGCGGACTTCTCCGTGCTGTGGAGCGTGCTGGCCGCCGCGGTGCCGGTGCCCCCTGAGCGGGAGGGACGTCTGCTGCCGCTCACCCGCTGGCTGCGGGCCCGGGGCGGCGAGCACGGCGCGGTACGGCTCTACGCGGCGATGGCATCGCTGTCCGCCACCGCCCGCGCCCTCTGCCACCGCTACGCCGGGTTCGACGCCGTGCTGAGCCCGACCACAGACCAACCGCCGCTGCCGGTCGGTTCATTGGTCGACCCCGACGATCCGGAGCGCACCTACCTCGGAATGCTCGCCCACACCCCGCGCACAGCGCTGGCGAACATCACCGGGCAGCCGTCGATCAGCGTTCCGCTGCACCGGACGCCGGACGGTCTGCCGGTCGGTGTGATGCTGACCGGCAGGCTCCGACGGGAGGACGTCCTGCTCTCCCTCGGCGTCCAACTGGAACGGGCCCGGCCCTGGCCGCACCACGCCGTGCGGCCAGTGGCGAAGCAGCCCGAGCGGAGGTCGCGATGAAGCGCGGTCAGCTGGTCTTCCTGACCGGCACCCACGTCGTCAACGACCTGTATCAGGGCGCGGTCCCGGCACTGTTGCCCTTCCTGATGGCCGAACGGCACTACAGCTACACCGCCGTCTCGGGCATCGCACTGGCGGCCAGCGGCCTGTCCAGCGTGGTCCAGCCGCTGTTCGGCCTGCTGGTGGATCGCCGCCACCGCAGCTGGCTCATCCCGGTCGGCTTCCTCACCGCCGCGGGTGGGCTCACCTGCGCGGGACTGGCCGACAGCTACCTGATCACCTGGCTCTGCGTCGCCCTGGCCGGGATCGGCATCGCCGCCTACCACCCGCCCGCCACCAATCAGGCCCGGGCCGTGGGCGGACAGTCCCAGCGGGCGATGAGCCTGTTCTCGGTCGGTGGAACACTGGGAGCCTCGCTGGCGCCCGCACTGGTCACCCTCGTGGTCGGCTCGTTGGGCCTCACGGGCAGTTGGCTGCTGGCCGTACCCGCCCTGGTGGCCGCAACCCTCTGGGCCGCGCAGGGCCCCTGGCTGCGGCGACGGGGACACACACCGGCGGTCCCGCCGGCCGTGCGGGGCGCAGTGGTGAAGGGGCACCGGGACGACTGGCGGGCGTTCGGACGCCTGGCCGCGGCCACCGTCAGCTGGTCGGTGCCGTATGTGACGGTCACCTCGATGCTCGCCCTGCACATCCAGCGCGATCTGCACGCCTCGGCGGGCGTGGGCGCCATGGCGCTCACCCTCCTCACCCTGGCCGGGGCGGTCGGCACCCTCCTCGGGGGCTGGCTGGGCGACCGGTACGGGCGACTCGCGCCGATCCGCGCCGGCTACCTGCTGGCCGTCCCCGCACTGGCCGCAGTGGCGTTCGCCCCGTCCGCGGGCGTGGCCGTGGCGGGCGCGGTGCTGTTCGGACTGACCATGTTCCTGCCGTTCGCCCCCCAGGTGACGCTGGCCCAGGACTACCTGCCCACCCGGCCCGGCACCGCCAGCGGGCTGACCCTGGGGCTCGCCATGTCGGTGGGCGGACTGGCCGCACCGGCGCTCGGCCGACTGGCCGACACGTACGGACTGCGCACGGTGCTCGCGCTGTTGGTCGGCGTGCTGCTGGTCGCACTCGCCTGCGCGCTCCGCCTGCGCGACCGGGTGCTGCCGGTGCCGGCGGCGACACCGGAGCCGGTGCCCGAACCGGCCCGGAAGCCGGTGAACTGAAGGAGGGTCCCGGGCCCGGCCGTACGTGAGCCGGACAGGTCCTCGGGCCTGACCGGGCCCGACGAACCCTGACCGGGCCCGACGAACCCTGGCCGGGCCCGATGAAGCCCGGCCAGGATTCGTGGATCCCGGCCGGGCTTCACGACCTCGGCCAGGATTCACGCCCCCGGGTGGGCCCCGGGGCGTGGTCCCGGGGCCTGTAGGGTCGTCCCATGACTGTTCGACCGGTACGCCATCGCTCGCTGGTCGAGGAGGCCGTCGCCGAACTCCGCCGCCTGATCGGCACCGGCGAGTGGCCGGTCGGCTCCAAACTCCCGGGCGAGGTGGAGCTGAGCCGACTGCTCGGCGTCGGCCGGACCACCTCGCGCGAGGCGGTCCGGGTACTGATCGCCGATGGTCAACTGCGCGCCCGGCACGGCTCGGGCACCTATGTTGCCGCGACCTCCCCCGTCTCCGGGTTCGACCGGGAACTGCGCCGCTCGGCGGTCTTCGACGTGTACGAGGTCCGCGCGGCGCTGGAGGTGGAAGCGGGCCGGCTGGCCGCGCGGCGACGCACACCGGAGGACGTGACCGCGTTGTGGGAGGCGCTGGCCACCCGCAACGCGGCCGCCGACCCGGCCGGGCTCGTCGAGGCGGATCTGGACCTGCACCGCCGGGTGGTGCTGGCCGCGCGCAATCCGGTGCTCGTCCGCCTCTTCGACTCGTTCGTCGACGCCCTGCGCGCGGCGGCCGCACATCTGCTGGCCGACACCGACCTGCACGGCGGCGAGGAACGGCACGCGATCGACCACGCGCACCATGTGCTGGTCGAGGCGATCGCTGCCGGGGACCCGGACGCCGCCGTCGAGGCGACCCGCAGCAATCTGGACCGCACCCTGGACAGGTTGCGCGCCGGGGGCGTCGGACCACGTTGAGCGCGGCCCCACGGCGACCGGCACCCCGCCCCCGCCCCCGCCGAGCCACCAAGCCAGCTGTCGGCCCTTGCGGGCAAGGAACCGGATCTGCCGATCTCGCCGGTGCTGTTGTGCGACATCCCGTGGGTTGCTCCGAGCCTCCCTGAGTGCTCAACCTCGCGGCCGGGCGGTGTGTCGAGTTGTTCCCATCGTGTCGGGGTGAGGGTGTGGGCGCGCAGGACGATGAGGTGCCGGTCCGGTGCGCGTTGATCCAGCAAGCGGCTGCGGTCCAGGCGGGGCCCACCATGTCTGCCCACGAGGCGCGGTGCGGGGCGTGTCCATACCGCGAGGGCGGGAGCCGTTTGCCGAGCGCGCACAGGACGTCCTGGGCCGGAGCGGGCGGGGCGGAGGAGGGGTGGAGGGGGACGCGTCCGTTCTCCGGGGAGTGCGCGTCCAGGGCGGCTGCCGTCCGCACCGGGCCCGGCGGGAGCCGCTGAACCAGGCGGCGGCACTCGGCCCGCCGGCCACCGATCGGGCCTGGAAGCCACCGGCCGCCGGTGCGACGCTGCGCGAGCGGTGGGTGTCATTGCCCCGGACCTGGCCGAGCATGTCACAGTCGTCGGCTACGTCGCCGAACTCGCGGACGTCGTTGATGTCGTTGGCCTGGACGGCGAGCACCGCCGGTCAGCCGGAGCAGACTCCTGTCCGGGCCCGGACGCCTCCCTCCTCGGCCCTTCGTTCCGAAGGATGGCGCGGCGAGGCTGCGATGGATGTTCGAAAACCCAAGTGCGTCGGTTCGTATGGGTCTGGGAACATGCCCGGATGGTGCACCGTTTCGAGCCCCTGGTCATCCGGCACGCCCACCGCCTTCCGTCCACCCCTGGTCCAAGCGGGCAAGGGGATGTCGTGGCACGGCAGTTCGACGCGGCCCTGATGTCCGTGGGATTCAAGCTCTCGGCAGACCTCTTGAAGCACCTGTCGACGCTGTCCGAAGGGACGGTCATCGATACAGCTGTACGGACGCTGGAGACCGTCCGGGCGATGGTCGGGGACCACGTTCAGCACAACGCGTACTTCATCGGCTTCCCGGCCAATGTGCCGGACACGTACGAGTTCTGGCACCAGTGCGTCGCCCAGGCGCTCGCCGACGATGCCTCGCGCGAAAGTACGCTCGACCAGCTCAGCACCGGCGTCATGGACCTGCTGACCCTGCCCTCGTACGGGACGTACCAGCACACGTACGCGGCGATGCTCGCCGTGCACGACGAGCTGACCGCCGTGGCGGGCGACCGCGTGACGGTTCTGCACCTGGGCGGTGCACTGGACGACGAGGTCAGCGCACTGTACCTGGCCCTGGCCGGGAGCACGACGCCGCTGGGCGACGAGGCCCTGCTCGACCTGGCGGCGCTTGCGGGCCACTGCGCGGACGGCCCGCAGCCCGAGGCGATTCCGGTGCGGGAGAACCGCGCTGTCGTCAACCGCGCCCGGCTCGAGACCGGGGCGGACCTCCTCGTCGACACCGTGACCGACGTGCTGCGTCTCGCGTGCGCGCTGTCGGACGGCGACGTGACGCTCACCGAGCCGACCCGGTTCCGGTCTCCCCCGCGCCGGGTCCGCCGCGCCCTGCTGGCGGGTCTCGACGCCGTCGTCGCGGCGTCCCCGGCCAAGCTGGCCGACGTGGCGGCGCACAGCGAGGCGTTCAAGCGGCTCGGCGAGCGCCTGCACGCGCACGAGTACCGGGCACGCTGGCCGCACGCCGCCGACGTGTTCGCCGTCGCCCGGGGCGAACGGGAGGCCCGGTCCCTCGACAGCCGGGCCGAGGAACTGCTCGGCGCGGGCGACGTCACCGGAGCCGTACAACTGCTCACGGCCGCGCCGGGCAGGCTGTTCCGCGCGCTGGACCGGCTGCTGCGCGCCGGCACAACCCAGGAAGAACGCGAAGCGGTGGTCGCGGCCGCCGAACAGGTGGCTCCGCAGGTGGCCGGCCGGGTCCTGCTGTCCGTGCGCGAGCACCTCCACAACCGCACCGAGCAGCACGAGGACGGCGGTGGGCGCCGGGTGTTCGTCAACCGGCTCGGACGTGCCTGGGTCACCGACGACACCCGCGCCCCGATGCCCGCAGCCGAACGCGACCGCATGCTCGCCGCCCTGGACGCCGAGCTGGGCCGCCGCCTGCCGGCCCCGGGACACCTGCTGATCGACCCGGACGTCCTGGACATCGCGCTGCCGCTGAGCGGCAACGCGACGGCGGCCGGCCTCGGCGTACTGCCCCGCGGCTCCCGGTCTCCGGTCGACGGCGAACTGCTGCGGTTCTTCGTGTACTGGAAGCAGACGAGCCGCTCCACCGACTACGATCTGTCGGCGCTGATGCTGGACGCCGAATTCCAGACCATCGGGTGGCTGTCGTACACCGCCCTCACCCAGCTCGAGGGCGAGCACTCCGGCGACATCACCGACGCCCCGGACGGCGCCTCGGAGTTCATCAACCTCCGCCTGGGCGCCGCGCGCGGCGCCTTCATCGTCCCGCAGGTCAACATCTACTCGGGCGAGGGCTTCGAGGAGACCGAGGAATCGTTCTTCGGCTTCATGCTGCGCGACGCCGACCAGCGGGGCCGCCCCTTCGAGCCGCGTACGGTCCGCATGAAGTCCGAACTGCGCGGCCCGGGCCGCGTCGCGCTGCCCCTGGCGTTCGTACGCGGGGACGACGGAAGCTGGCACGCCAAGTGGCTGCACCTGTACCTCAAGGGCAACCCCAACTCCAACCGGGTCGAGGGGAACCGCGTATCGGTCGCGGCGCTGCTGCGCGCCGTTGTCGAGCGCGAGCAGCTCACCGTCCGCTACCTCACCGACCTGATGGCCGCCCGTGCCACGGCCACCACACGGTGGGACGGCACGACGGCGCCGCAGGGACCGGTCACGTACATCGGGCTGGAACGTCCGGACGGACTGCACCCGGACTCACGGATCATCACGCCGGAAAATCTGCGCGACTTGATCCCTGGCTGACTGATAACGTCGACCCCGGCGAGGCCATGAGGGGACTTCCTTCTCACACCACTCCGAAATTAGTCCCTTCGCTTTCCTCGTCCCCGACTTGACGCCGGGTGCCACATGGCACCCGGCGTTGTCGTCTGCCCATGCCTGATCCGCCCCTGACCCGGGCAAGCCCCGCCCCACGCCGGGCCTGCCCGGTCCGGCCGCCGAGGGCCCAGAGGCGGTACGGGCGTATCGACGCCGCCCGACGCGCCTGACAGCCCTCAGCGCGGACGGAACACCGAACCCCGGGGCGTGAAGGGGAGCGAGACACCCTCCGGGACGAGGCAGGCGTGTTCGGTACGGACGCGGAGCACGTCGCAACAGCCGCCCGTGACGACGAGTACGGGGCGCCGTCGGCGGGAAGCCGTCCGCGCGCCGACGGAGGCTGATGCGCAGCTGGAGAACGGTGCCGCCACGAGCGTGCACACGGACCCAGCCTCCGATCTGCCAAGACCCGCCGCCCAGGTCCCCTCAGCCCCGCCGCCTGCCCGGGCTGGTGCCGCCGCGGTCCGGGCCCGCCGGTGCGCCCCACCCCTGCCCGTCCGGCGCGGAACGACAAGTATCGGCCGGTGTCTCATTTCAGCGGATTGGAGGCATACGACCGCCAGGACAGGCAGGGTGTGTACGGCGCGTGGCCCCGGGCGACGCACCCGGTCCGACGACCAATGACCCGTTCTGTAGTAACGATGCGCAGGCGAGTCGTCGGTTTGGCCACCAGACTCCACACGTTGAACCGCTCTCTTGGCCAGAGGATGTCGGATCTCAACGCGGCTTGTGTGTGGGGAACTGTGTCGCAAACGATGGCCCCCATACGGCCAAACGTTGGAAATTCGGCGCATCTGGTGCCGGGTCAGCCCCCCGCGGACGTCCGGGCGTCCTTGGCGGGTGTCACGGGCGCCGCCGCAGGGCCGCTGCCGTGCCCTTGCGGGGACCCGAACCAGGCCACTGCCACCGCGCCCGATACGGCGAGCACGAACCCGGTGATCGCCACCCAGGCGAAGCCGGGACGAGAGGCATCGCCGAGCCACAGCACGCCGATGATGCCCGGCAGGACGGTCTCGCCGACGACCAGCGCGGCGGTGGCGCCGTTGACCGAGCCGATCTGCAGGGCAACCGTGTGCAGGTACATGCCGCCGATGCCTGCCACCAGGATCGCGTAGAGCGCCGGATCGCAGAGCAACGCTCCCGGATCGAAGGGGTCGATGCCGTTCAGCACGCGGACCCCGACACCGAGGGCGCCGAAGCCCAGTCCGGACAGCAGGCCGGCCAGGATCGCGGCGCGCGCCCCCAGCAGGCGTACGACCACGGTGCCGCCCACGATCAGGAGCAGCGAGATCCCCAGCAGCCACCAGTGCGTGGAGATCGGGGTGTCACCGCCGCCTTCCGGGCCCGCCGCCGTCGCCAGAAGCACCAGAGCGGAGCAGACCACAGCAATCGAGGTCCACTCGGCGCGGTTGAGCCGGATGCCGAGGAGCTTGATGCTCAGCACCGCCGTGATCACCAAGTTGGCGCTGATCACGGTCTGCGACAGGAACAGCGGCAGGAGGCGCGCCGCCAGTGCGCCGAGCCCGAAGCCGACGAAGTCCAGGATGGTCCCGACGATGAACTCCCAGGTCATCGCCGCCTTCGCAGTGGACGACAGGCTCGGGCCACCGTGCTGGGTCACGCTGCCCGCGGCGGCCTCCCGGCGGGCCGACTTCCGTGATCCGACGGCCTGAAGAACGGAACCCGTGCCGTAACAGATCGATGCCGCCACGGCAGTGAGCAGTCCTATGAGCACCGAAAGCTCCGTTCATGTATGGGTCGGTGGGGTTCGGTCCCGTTCCCACTGGCAGACGTGGGTTTCGGCTCGAAAGTTGCTTCCGGCGAGTCAGTGGTGCCAGGTATCACGGCGTCCGCGCACTGGCCGTTCAGGGGCGAATGGCCATCTGGGACGCACTCGGCACGGGCCCGGGCCATCGCGGCCCTGATGCTGGACTCCAGTGTTCCGTCGTGTCCGGTACGGCGCTGCTGGTCCTGGAGGACTTCCTCCTGTGCGACGGGCTCGGTGACCTCATGCTCGGGCTCGCGGTGCCGGCGGAGGGCTTCGGTCTGACGGTCGGCGGCTTCGCGGATGAGAGGGGCGAGGCCGACTTCACGCGTGCCGCCACTGGTGCGGTGAGCGGTGAGGGCGGCGAAGTGGCCGGGGTGCCGGGGTCGGGGCTGCTCGGATCCTCTGGCGTGATCGCTCGTCGGTCCGCGCATGACGGACTTGGTTGAGCGGTTGGTGCCGGATGAGTTGTGGGTGATGTTCCGGCGGGTGGTGCCGCCGACTGAGGTGAGGCGTCCGTAGGGCGGGGGACGACGCCGGGCCGGTGACTGCGAGACTCTGGCAGCGATCATCTTCGTGGCGACTTCGGGGTGTACCTGGCGGCAACTGCCGCCCACGTTCGGGCCGGCCTGGCCCACGGTCTACCGGCGCTTCGCCCGGTGGAGCCGGGCCCGGCTCCACCGGGTTGTGCTCGACGAACTCGGTGCCCGGGGTGAGCCGGACTGGTCGCGGTGCGCGATCGACTCGGTCGGTGTCCGGGCTGCAAAACGCCTGATGCAGAAGACCCGTACGGTGCCGAGGGTGGTCGTCACCGACAAGCTCCGCTCCTACAGCGCGGCGCATCGCGAGGTCATGCCCTCGGTGGAACACCGCTCGCACAAGGGCCCGAACAACCGGGCCGAGAACAGTCATCAGCCCACCCGGCAGCGCGAACGCGCCATGAAAGGCTTCCGCAGCGTCGGCGGGGCCCAGCGGTTCCTGGCCGCGTTCAGCGGCATCTCACCCCCACTTCCGCCCTCACCGCCACCTGATCACCGCCTCCGACCACCGAGCCGAAATGACCGTCCGCTTCGCCATCTGGGACCAGATCACCGGCGTCACCCTCCTGCCCACTGCGGCGTGACCCAGGCCCCCGCGCCCCGACCCCTCCACGCCCTGACGCGCCTCGATCGATCAACACCTCACCAATCTGACAACACCTCCTCGCGCGGGAAGTCCTCCACGGCCGCCACGAGGCGCGGCGGCTTTGGCCTCGGTCGGGGTTGTGGCCCGATCGACTCCGCGGAACCGGGGACGGCTTCAGCCGAGACGGCGGTGGATCGACTTGAAGGTGACGTATTGCGCCAGCCCTTCTATGCCGTACTCCACACCGAGCCCGGAGTCGTGTCGTCCTCCGAAGGGCGCGTTGTGGTTGGAGGCGAAGAAGTTCACACCGACGGATCCGGTGTCCATGCGCTCAGCGACCGCCTGCGCGGCTACGGGATCGGCGGAGAAGACGACGCCACCGAGTCCGAAGGACGTGTTGTTGGCGAGGGCGACGGCCTCGTCGAGGTCGTCGTAGCGCAGGATGCTCACCACGGGGCCGAAGATCTCCTCCCGGGCGACCCGCATGTCGGGTGTGACATCGGCGAACACTGTCGGCTCGATGAACCACCCCTGGTCCGTGTCCGCAGGGCGCCCGCCGGTCGTGGCGCGGGCTCCCTCCGCGTGCGCGGAGTCGAGGTGGCCGCGCACTACGTCGTACTGCGCTTGCGACGCCATCGGCCCGAACACGGTGTCCTCGTCGAACGGGTCGCCCTGCGGTGCGCTCGCGACCACGTGCGTGACCATGTCGACCACCTCGTCGTAGCGGGACGAGGGGGCCAGGACACGGGTGGAGATGTAGCAGGTCTGCCCGGTGTTGCGCAGGCAGGTGCGGATCAGCGCCGGGGCCATCTGTTCGAGGTCGGCGTCCTCCAGGACGATCGCCGAGGACTTGCCGCCGAGTTCGAGGGTGACGGGGCGGAGCAGCTCCCCGCAGGCGGCTGCGATCCGGCGCCCGATCGGGGTCGAGCCGGTGAAGGCGACCTTGGCGGTCAGCGGGTGGCGGACCAGTCGGTCGCCGACCTCTCCGCCGCCGGTGACGAGGTTGACCACTCCCGCCGGTACTCCGGCCGCGGCACATGCCTCGACGAGGAACCGGATCGAGAGCGACGTGCCGGGCGCGGGCTTCATGACCACTGTGCAGCCGGCGAGCAGGGCGGGCGCCAGTTTGACCGCCATCAGATTGATCGGGAAGTTCCATGGCGCGATCAGCACGCACGGGCCCACGGGGTCCTTGCGCACGACGGATTCGGCGCCTCCCGCCGGGAACGGCCTGATGTCCTCGTCCTCCAGCCAGGACGCCAGCCCGGCGACGTGCCGCAGGATGCCGGCGGCGTTTGCTGCGGCGCCCCGGGTCTCGCTGATCGGCGAGCCGTTCTCCAGTGTGTTCGTCACGGCCGTCCCGGCGGCACGGGCCTCGACCTCGTCGGCGATCCGACGCAGCAGCGCGGCTCGCTCCGACGGCGTGGTGCGGGCCCACGGCCCCGTGCGGAAGGCCCGGTCGGCAGCGGCGAGGGCGGCGTCGACGTCCTCGGCGGAGCAGTCGGGGACGGTGCCCCACTCGCGGCCCGTGGCCGGGTCGATCTGGGCCAGGCGGGCTGTGGCGGTCGAGCGGGCCCAGGCGCCGTCGACGTAGTAGTCGTCGGTATGGGTCCACCGCGGCACGGGCCGGGGCGGGTACGGCGGGGTGTCGGTGACGTTCACCTGATCACCTCTGTCTTCAGCAGGGCGCGGGAGCGCTCCAGTTCGGCCGTGGCCATGGCGATGGCCGGGGCAGTGAGCAGTTCGGGGATGATCTCCGCCTCCAGCCGGTCGCTGTAGACGGCGGGGTCCATGCGGAACCAGCCGGACGCCAGCGCGATTCCGGCGTGGTCGAATCGCCACAGCCGGTCGGCGTCGCGGACCAGGGCGTCCTCCAGCGAGTGGGCCTCCTGCCGGGTGTCGTGGCCGTCGATGATGTCGCAGACCTGGCGCACGAACACGTCGTCGTAGCCCAGCGGGGGCAGCACCTCGCGGGCGATGGCACAGCCCTGCCGTTCGTGCTCGAAGCGGATCTCCGCCTTGCGCCAGTCGCCCGAGAAACCCTCGGAGAGGATGCGGTCCTCGTCGACCCTGCCCCAGCCGGTGTCGTGGAGTTGTATGGCCACCCGTACCAGCAGCCGGTCGGCCTCGGGGAAGGCATCGCACAGCCGCTCGGCGTAGGCGAGGGAGATCGGCAGATGGATGTCGTTGCCACGGGTGCGGGTCTCCGGAACGACTGCCTTCCAGATGGGGTCGAGGTCCTCGCCGGGAGCCGGGGTCAGCGAGATCGGTGAGATGTCGACCGGCCCCGACCCGGGGATCGGGCGCGCGGTGGGCAAGTTGGTGGGCATGGGGGAGCCTCTCCTCAGTCGGCATCGACCGGAGCGGCCGGCTGGACGGTCACGGATTTGAGTGGCACGGACGGGTCGGTGGCGGCCCCGAACGGGATGGACAGGCCCTTGGTGAGGGCGTTGCGGACCGCCAGGAAGTCCATCGGGTGGTTGACGCAGTCCGCGGCGATGACGCGGTCGCCGCGGTAGTGCAGCACGCTGTGCCTGCCGCGCTCGGCGTCGGCGCGGACCAGGGTGCGGTCGTGGCCGGTGGACAGCCCGGCGATCTGGAGCTTGAGCTCGCCCTGGTTGGACCAGAACCACGGAATGCCGGCGTATTCCTCCTGGCGGCCGGTGATCGCGTACGCCGCCACCTTGGCCTGTTCGACTGCGTTGTTGACGCTCTCGAACCGGACGCGGTCGCCCTCGGGCGCGCCGGGCACCGGGTTGGGCAGGTTCGCGCAGTCGCCGACCGCCACGGTGACGCCGTCGGAGGCGCGCGCGGAGGCGTCGACGCGGACCCCGTTGTCGCAGACCAGGCCGATCGACTCGGCCAACTCGGTGTTGGGGATCACACCGACGCCGACCAGGACCAGGTCGGCGGGCACGACGCGGCCGTCCGCGAGCTCCACGCCACCGACCCGGTCGCCGCGCGGAACGATCCGGCGGACGGTGGCGCCCAGCACGATGTCGATACCGGCGGCGCGGTGGTGGCCGAGCAGATACGCCGAGGTCTCCTCGCCTACGGCGCGCGCGACCAGCCGCGGTGCCGCCTCCAGCAAGGTGACTGTGCGTCCCATCTTGTTCAGCGACGCGGCGGCCTCGATGCCGATGAAGCCGCCGCCGATCACGACCACGTCGCGTACATCCGGCACCCGGGCTTTCAGTTCCAGGGCGTCGTCGGCGTTGCGCAGGTAGAGCACGCCGGGCAGGTCCACGCCGTCGAGCAGCAGCCTGCGCGGCCGCGCGCCGACGGCGAGGGCGAGGCGGTCGAAGGCGAACTGGGCTCCGGACATGGAGTGGGCCGTGCCCGAGCCGTTGTCGCGCTTGTCGATCCGGATGATCCGCTCGTTCTTCACCACGTCGATGCGGTGCTCGGCCCAGTAGTCCTGGGTGCGGAACATGAGCGACTCACTGGTGATCTCGCCCTGCAGCCACTCCTTGGACAGGGCGGGTCGCTGGTAGGGGCGATGGTTCTCGTCACCGAGCAGCGTGATCGGTTCCTCGTGGCCGAGCGCGCGCAGTGACGTCGCCAGGGAGACGCCGGCCTGCGAGGAGCCGATGATGAGCAGTCCGTCGGTCATGACCCCTCACACCTGGGTGGCGGGGGTGGTCACCCGCAGGTCCATGCCGTCGGCCACCTTGAGCTGGCAGGACAGGCGGGAGTTCGGGCGCCGGTCCTCCGCGGTGCCCCAGAGCATCTCGTCCTCCATCTCACCCATCGGTGGCAGCGAGGCGAGATCGGCCTCTTCGACGTAGACGTGGCAGGTCGCACACGACAGTGAGCCGCCGCACTCCGCGACGATGCCGGGAACACCGTTGCGGACGGCGGTCTCCATGACTGAGTCGCCGACGTTGGCGTCCATGGTGCGGCAGTCCCCGGCGGGGTCGGTGTAGGTGACCTTCGGCATGGCTTTTCCTCCTGGTTGTCGGGGTCAGATGAACTGGCGGCCGCCGTCGACGACCAGGGTCTGCCCGGTGACGAAGGCGCTGTCGGGGCCGGCGAGGTAGAGCGCGGCGCCGACGATGTCCTCCGGCCGGCTGGCCCGCCGCAGCGCGCCGCGGTCGACGCCGTAGGACTCGGCATCCTCGATCAGGCCGCGGCTCGCCTCGGTGAGGGTGAAGCCCGGCGCGATCGCGTTGACGGTGATCGAGCGCCGCCCGAGCTCCTTGGCCATCACCCGGGTCAGGGCGATCACGCCGCCCTTGGAGGCGACGTAGTGTGCCCAGTTCTCCGAACCGCTGTAGACCGTGGCCGAGGAGAGGTTGACGACCCGTCCGCCGTCGGGCAGGTGCGGGCTCACCGCCCGGGTCATCAGCCAGGGGCCCTTGAGGTTGACCGCCATCACCAGGTCCCACTCCGCCGGGTCGATCTGCTCCAGCGGGGACCGGGTGACGGTGCCGTAGACGGCGGCGTTGTTGACCAGGACATCGATCGCCCCGCCGCCGAACTCCGCGACCCGGGCGGCGGCCGCCACGGTGCTCGCCGGGTCGGTGACGTCGACCCGGCCGTGCCAGGCGTCGGCGCCTTGGGCCTCGACCAGGCGCGCGGTCTCCTCGGCCCCGTCCGGGTCGAGGTCGCAGGCCGCGACCCGGTAGCCGCGGCCGGCGAAGCCGAGGGCGAAGGCGCGGCCCAGACCGCCCGCCGCACCGGTCACCAGGACGGTGCGGGCGGGCCGCTGGTGTGTGGGGAGCGTCATGGTGTTCAGCTCTCCAGGATCTCGACGCGTCCGGCGTTGCCGTCGACGCGCAGGCGCTGTCCGGTGCGGATCGTGGCGGACGCCGAACCGGTGCCCGTCACGGCGGGCAGGCCGTACTCGCGGCAGACGATCGCTGCGTGGCTCATCATGCCGCCGATGTCGGTGACGGTCGCCCTGATCCTGCCGAAGATCGGTCCCCAGGACGGCGCGGTGATCGTGGCGACGAGGATCTCGCCCTCCTGGACCTCGCCCAGCTGGTCGGCGGAGGTGATCACGCGGGCGATGCCCTCGACCACGCCGGGGGACGCGGCCATGCCGGTGATCGCCCCGTCGGCTGCGCCCTTGTCGCCGTCGAGCCACTGCTGCACCTGCTCGGTGGTGATGCCGTAGAGCATCATCGTGAACGGCTCGGTGATCTGCGCCGGCGGCGTGTTGAGCGCGGGCTGCGGGCGCCGGGTGGACAGCGCGTCGATGATCCGGCGACGCCGCTCGATCTCGGCCGGCCAGTAGTGCGGGCCGGTCGACTCGGCACCGACCGCCCAGCCGGTGACCAGGTCGAAGATCGCGTCGCGGACCTCGTTGCGGTTGAGGTAGAGCATGTCGGCGGGGTCGGCCCAGAAACCGGCCCCGACGAAGACCCGGGCCAGCTCGCGCACCTTGCGCCAGAACACGCCCATCGTCCAGTGCTCGATGTAGAAGTTGTGGTTCTCCACGTACGGGTAGGCGGTGGCCGCGAGCCCGCGCTTGGCGTCGAACTGCTCGCGCAGCTCGTCCTGGAGCGCGTCGCGGTACTCCTCGACGATCCGTTCCTTCTCGGCGGCCAGCTTCTCGACCGGGCGCATGATGTCCTGGCCCTCGTCGATGCGGCGGATGTAGTCCTTGATGTAGCCGAGTGGTATCTCCTGGTGCTCCAGCCAGTACTTGTCGTGGCCGTAGAAGCCGTTGCCGATGGTGAAGTTGAACCACGGGTCCTGGGCCGCCCGGTAGGCCGCGGCCCACTCCTCGCCGCCCGCCTCGCGGACCGCCCGCAGGGTGCCCTCGACGTCGTCGGGGTTCTCGAAGGCCGGCTGGAGCCCCGACTGGACGGCCATGACCGCGAGCCGCTTGAGCTCGTCGTCGGGCCGGAACAGTTCCATGTCGACGCCCTGCACCATCTTGGCGATGGCCTGGTCGGGGATGCCCGGGAAGGCTTCCTTGCAGAAGCCGAAGAAGTCGAGGTAGGCGAGGTATCCGAGGTTCAGGAACTCGAAGTGGTACTGCCAGTTGCGGTAGAGCAGCGCGATCAGGCGGTCGTAGTTCTCCATCAGTGTCTGGGAGCCGTCCATCGCCTTGCCGGAGACGATGTCGTCGAACGGCACCATCGCGGGCAGCGCCTCGAAGCGCAGCTCCTCCATCTCGTCGATGGTGGCGCGGACCTTGGCGTGCCAGGCATCCAGCAGGCTGTCCCAGTTCTGGAAGTAGTGGCCGGCGCGGCGTTCGAACTCCGGTACCCGGGCCGGGATCTCCTCCGGCGGCACGGCCACAGGGCTCATGTAGAGATACCCCATGTGGATCTTGAACTCGATTCCGTTGGCCGGCGGGATGAGCAGGTGCCTGGTGTTGTACTGCCCGAGGCACTTGACCGCGAATTCGCCACCGATGGTCTCGAACGGCTTGAACACGGTGGGCCAGTGCTGGCTGTCGCAGAACCAGAACTTGTCGTCACCGCCCGGCGCGTTGTCGAAGACGAGGTTGTAGGGGTAGAGCTGCTCCCAGCCCTCGGCTCCCTCGGGCACCTCTATCTCGGATGGCTTCGGGAAGGACTTCATGGTCTGTTCGATGGTCACGCTCGGATCCTTTGCGGGAGCGGCTCAGCGGCCGATGAGGGAGGAGGTGATCCCGGCCATGGAGAAGCCGGGTGTGCGCGTGATCGTGGAGGTCGGGTCGGTGGGCAGCGACGCCGTCGGCGTCGCTGCCGCGGCGGGCGTCGGCGCGAGGGCCGGCGCCGTGGCGGTCGCGGACGCGGGGAGCGAGATCGCCGGGATCGATGGCGTGGCGGCCGAGGGCGTGGTGGTCGGGTGACTGGAGTGAACCGTCTCCGGACGGGACTGCAGCAGCAGCAGGTTCTCCCCGTCGGGCAGATCGGCGTCGATGGCCCACTCGATGTCCTGCGGGGTGCCGTAGTGCTTCTCGGCCCGCTTGGCCATGACCGCGACCGCGCGCAGCTCGGCGTCGGACAGGCAGCGGACCGCGCGGCGCTCCGGCTCGACCTCCCGCTCGACCAGCCGGCCGGGCCGCAGGTCCGGCACCAGCTCGGCGTGCTTGTCGCCGATGTGCTCGCGGACCACGGTGAGCATGATCTTGTCGAGCAGGATGTTGTCAGGGGTCACCTGTCCCGAGACGACCATCTCGCCGACCCCCCAGGAGGCGTCCACGACGATCTTGGAGCGGTCGCCGTTCGAGGGGTCCAGGGTCATCGCGACACCGGCGGTGCGGGCGTTCACCATCTTCTGCACCGCGACCGCCATCGACAGGTCGTCCTCGGGAATTCCCTTGCGCAGACGGTAGGTGATGGCGCGGCTGGTGTAGAGCGAGGCCCAGCAACGTCGGACGTGCTCGCTGACCGCCTCGTAGCCGGTGAGCCACAAGTACGTGTCCTGCTGGCCGGCGAAGCTGGCGTCGGGCAGGTCCTCGGCGGTGGCGGACGAGCGGACCGCGACCGGCACCCCTGCGTCGAACCGTGACATCAGCTGCTCGTAGGCTTCGCCCAGGACGCCGTGCATGTCCCCGGGCACTTCGCGCGACTCGATCGCGTCCCGGATCCGCGCCGAGATCCGGTCGACGCACTCGACGTCGTCGGGGTCGATCTCGGCGAGGCGGGCGTGGATCTCGTCGCGCAGCCCGCTGCCGTCGACGAAGCGGTCGAAGGTGGCGGTGGTCACCGCGAAGCCGGGCGGCACCGGCATCCCCGCCGAGGTCATCGAGACCAGTGAGGCGCACTTGCCGCCGAGCAGTTCGAGCGAGGGCTCGTGCCCGCTGTCGAAAAAGACGATGAAGTCACTCACGGGTCAGTCCTCCCAGATGACGGGAACTGCGGCAGGAGCGCGGAAGGAGAGGTTGCGGCCGAAGCGGATGTCCGCCCCGTCGGCGAGGCGCAGAGCCGGTGCGAGGCGCGCGACCTCCTCCAGCGCGATCTTCGCCTGCAGCTTGGCGAGCATGTTGCCCAGGCAGTAGTGGATCCCGTAGCCGAACGACAGGTGCTCGCGGGCGTTGGGACGGCCGATGTCGAAGGACTCGCCGTCCTCGAACCGGGACGCGTCGCGGTTGGCGGAGCCCATGAGGAGCAGGATGTCGGAGCCCTTCGGGATTGCCACGCCGCCGATCTCGGTGTCGCGCAGTGCCCGCCGTCGCCAGCCGACGATGGACGGGCTGTAGCGCAGCACCTCGTCGACGGCGGCCGGGATACGCGCCGGGTCGTCGACCACGGCCCGCCACTGCTCGGGGTGGGAGAGCAGCACACGCAGCGCGTTGGAGATCAGGGTGGTGGTCGTCTCATGGCCGGCGAAGAGCAGCGAGTAGCAGACCGAGGCGATCTCGTGGTCGCTGATCGGGTCGCCCTCGGCCTGCATCCGGACCATGTCGCCGACCAGGCTGTCCGGTGCGGTCTCGTGCGCCTCGGCGACCAGGCGCCGGCACTCGGCCCAGTACTCGACCAGGTTGCGGGCGTGCGGCACCTGTTCCTCGTCGGTCAGGTCGCCCCAGGTCATCGCCGCGCGCGAGTCCGACCAGCGCTTGAAGGTGTCGATCATGCCGACGTCCGCGCCGATCAGGGTGAGGATGGTGATCGTGGGGACGTCGTAGGCGAGGTCCCGGAGCAGGTCACCGCGGCGCTCCGGCCGGGCCAGCATCGTCTCGAGCAGTCGCACCACGTTGGCGCGGATCCGGGGTTCGAGGACCTTGAACCGGCGCGGCGTGAACGCCTTCGCGGCCACCTTGCGGATCCGGGTGTGCTCCGGGGGGACCCGGGCGGAGAGGCCGGAGTAGGCGGTGAAGCCGCCGTCCTCCATGATCTGCCGGGCCTGCGGTCCCCGCTCGCGTACCGGGGCCTGGGCGTTCTCGGAGGAGAAGGTCTCCCAGTCCTCGAAGACGGCCTTGATGTCGTCGTAACGGCTCACGACCCAGTAGCCGACCCGCTCGTCGAACATCACCGGTTCCTGCGCCCGCAGGGCCGCGTACGACGGGAACGGGTCGTCTTGTTCGAATGGTTCGTAGCCGTGGTGGACCGGACACGCCGGTGCAGTCCCGGCCGGGCTGTGAGTCGACGCCATTCCGCCTCCTGAGGTGTGTTTCGGTCGTGTGACGACCGCTTCATGGTGTCTTCGGCCACAGAGGCCGTCCAGACGCAGCTTCCGTTGGACGGAAGCGGCTGTGCCCCGGATCAGTGGGGTTGCCGGTTGGCGCGGCGAGGCCGCAGGATGGGGGCAGGCTGCGGTCGCGCCGCGGCGGTCTCGATGCGCTGCGCGACGCCCCGCAGGGTCGGCAGGTGGCGGGTCATGGCGGCACCCTGGTTCGACAGCATCACCAGGCCGATCGCGGCAGGATGCGGCTCCAGGCGGACCGGTACTGCGATCGAGCAGGAGCCCTCGCGGACCTCTTCCTGGGTGGTGGCGTAGCCCTCGTCGCGCACCGTCTGCAACTCAGCCATGAGCCGGCCCGGGTTGACGTGCGTGTGCCGGGTCGGGGCCTCCAGGCGGTGCGCGAGATATGCCTCGCGAACCCACTCCTCCTCGTAGGCCAGCAGTACCTTGCCGACCGCCGTGGCGTGCAGCGGCAGCCGGCCGCCGACGCGCGAGGCCCGCGGAACGCGGGTCGAGCCGTAGATCCGGTCGATGTAGAGCGCCTCGTCCCCGTCGCGGACGGCGAGGTGCGCGGTTTCGTGGGTGAGTGAGAACAGATCCTGGAGGTGGGGACGGGCGGTGTCGCGCAGGTGGCGGCCGGCGTTCTGGGCGACCCCCCACAGGCGCAGGCCGACGATGTAGCGGCCGCGGTCGTCCCGTTCGAGGGCGCCCCACTCGACGAGTTCCCCGACGAGCCGATGGGCGGTGGGCAGCGGCACGTCGGCGTACTGGGCCAGCTCGCTCAGCGACAGTGCGCGCCGGCCGCCCTCGAAGGCGCCGAGCAGCGCGAACACCTTGGTAGTCACGGTACGGCCGTCACCGCGCACGGCACCCTCCTTCTCGGTCGCGGCGATGACGCCACGACGATGACATTGTCGCGTGCGACGACACCTGTCTGCGCGAGACCTCCTTGCACGGTCGGCCCGCGGACGTCGGCCCCGCACCGTCAGCCCAGCGCGACCCGCTGGGGAGTGCTGTCGATCCCCGCGACGGCGGCCAGGGCGCGGGCCATGGCGCGGGCCGTTTCGGTGAACAGGTGGTCGTGGACCCGGCTGCCGATCAGGACCAGCGCCTGTTCCCGGGTGAGCCCGAACCAGTCCATGATCGTGTCGACGCCGTGCGGTGTGAGCCGCCACAGCTTGTCGGCGTCCTTGACCAGCGAGTCGTTGAGCGACAGGGCGGCGGGGCGTGAGTCGTGACCGTCGACGATCTCGACGATCTCCGCGGTCCGGACCGGGTCGTGGCCGAGACGGGCGAGGACGGCCGCGGCGATGGCGGCACCCTCCTTCTCGTGCCGCAGGATCAGGTCGGGCCGCCCGCCCCCGGGCCGGATCGCCTCCAGCACCTCCTCCTCCGGCACCCGCGACCAGCCGGTGTCATGGAGGATGATCGCGGGCAGCACGACGTCGCGGTCCGCCTCGGGGTGCAGGTCGCACAGGGCGCGGGCGAGGCCGTAGGAGTAGGCGGTGTGACCGTCGTTGCCGCGTACGTGCAGGTGATCGACGGCCAGCCGCCACACGGCGTCGTCCTGCGTCCGCCAGCCGGCCGTGCCGGGGACGCCGGCGGCGTCGGGCAGATGGCCCGTGACGTCCTCGCCGAGCTGGTTGGTGATCGGGTGCAGGCGGGGCAGAGCCATGTTCAACGCCCTCCGGGCCAGCCGGTGTAGGCCTCGGCGAGGTACGCCGACCCCGCGGCCGATCCGGTCACCGAGGCCAGCTCGCCCTCCTGGCGCCGCACGTCGAAGGGGGGCGCGTCCGGCAGTGTGTGCAGCATCGTCGTCATCCAGTAGGAGAAGTGCTGGGCCTTCCACACCCGGTGCAGCGCCCGCTCGCTGTAGCTCGTCAGCGGGGCCGGGTCGTCGGTGGTCAGCGCCCGCTCCAGCTCGTCGGCCAGCACCCGGACATCGGCGAGCGCGAGATTGAGCCCCTTGGCGCCGGTCGGCGGGACCGTGTGCGCGGCGTCGCCGGCGAGGACGAGGCGGCCGTAGTGCATCGGTTCCTGGACGAAGCTGCGGAACGGAAGCACGGTCCGCGAGGTGATCGGCCCCTCCTTGAGCACGTGGCCGTTGGCGCCCAGGCGCGCCTGCAGCTCCGCCCAGATCCGGTCGTCGGACCAGGCGTCCGCGTCCTCCGCGGAATCGCACTGGAAGTACATGCGCTGCAGCGTCTCGGTGCGCTGGCTGATCAGCGCGAAGCCGCGGGGTGAGTGGTTGTAGATGAGCTCCGGCGCGCTCGGCGGTGCCTCGGTGAGGATGCCGAACCAGGCGAAGGGGTACTCGCGGAAGTACTGGCGCCGTTCGGCCTCCGGCACCATCCGGCGGCACAGGCTCCGCGAGCCGTCGGCACCGACCAGGAACTCGGCGCGGACCTCGTGAGCGGCCCCGCCTGCGTCGGTGAACCGCATGACCGGCGCCGAGAGGAGGTCGTCGACCGAGACGTCGGTGACGCCGAAGCGCACGTCGCCGCCGTCGCGGGCGCGGGCGTCGGCGAGGTCGGCGAAGACGTCCTGCTGGGGATAGAGGTACGTCGAGGCGCCGACCAGGCCGCGGAAGTCGATCCGGTGGCTGCCGCCGCCGAAGGCCATCTCGATGCCGTCGTGCTGGTAGCCGTCACGGTGCACACGGTCCGAGACACCGGTGTCGACCAGCAGGTTTACGGAGTCCTGTTCGAGGATCCCGGCTCGGTGGGTCCGCTCGATCTCCTCGCGGCTGCGCAGGTCGATCGCGACGGAGTCGATTCCGGCCCGCGCGAGCAGGTGGGAGAGCATGAGCCCGGCGGGACCGGCACCGACGATGCCGACCCGGGTGCGGGAGTGGATGCGCGAGGATGACATACGGCTCATTGTTCGGTGCTCCTGTCCGCCCCGGCCACGGCTGACTTCCGTCCAGCGGAAGTCGCTGTGGCCGAGGCCGCTCGGGTCCGGCCGGTCGGCGGGCCCGCGGGGCCGGCGGCGGTGCCGACAGCCGTGCGGGCGGGGGTGGTTCGGCTCATGGGCGGAGCCCTCCTTCGAGTTCTTCGAGTACACCGTTGGCGACGGCGAAGGCCGAGTTGGCCGCGGGGACGCCGCAGTAGATCGCGGCCTGCATCAGTACCTCTCCGATCTCCGCCGCGGACAGGCCGTTGGTACGGGCCGCGCGGACGTGCATCGCCAGTTCCTCGTGGTGGCCGAGGGCGACCAGGGCGGTGAGGGTGATGCAGCTGCGGGTGCGCCGGTCCAGCCCCGGGCGGGTCCAGATCTCGCCCCAGGCGTAGCGGGTGATCAGATCCTGGAAAGGCTTGGTGAACGCCGTGGTGCCGGCCACTGCGCGGTCCACGTGTGCGTCGCCGAGGACGGCGCGGCGCACCCCCATACCGGCGGTGTGGGTCTCCTCGCGTGTCACTCCGGCCGTGTCCGGGGCCGGGTCGAGGTGGGCGAGCAGCGCGGCGAGCATGCGCTGCGGCTGCTCGGCGGGGGCGAGGTGCGCGGCCCCGGGGATCTCCACCAGGGCCGCACCAGGAATGCCGTCGGCGAGCTCTCGGGCGTTGACCGGCGGGGTGGCGAGATCCTCGCGTCCGCCCACGACCAGTGCGGGTGCGCTGATCCCCCGCAGTTCGGCGCGCAGGTCGAATCCGGCCAGGGCGTCGCAGCAGGCGGCGTAGCCGTCCCGGTCGCAGGCCTTCTGGTCCTCGACCAGGGCGGCGGCGGTCGGTGTCCCGGCGAAGGCCGGGGTGAACCAGCGGGCGGGCGCGTCGGCGGCAAGCCGGCCCAGCCCCTCCGTGCGCACCAGCGCGGCCCGCGCCTGCCAGGCCGTCGGCTCGCCGAAGCGGGCCGCGGAGCAGACGACCGTCAGCGATGCCACCCGCTCGGGATGGTGGACGGCCAGCCAGGTGCCGATCGCACCGCCGAGCGAGACCCCCGCGCAGGCGAACCGGTCGACGCCGAGCGCGTCGGCGAGGGCGAGCACCAGCGCGCCGAGGTCGGCGACGGTGGTGTGCCCGGGTTCGAGGTCCGGCAGCACGGCAGCGGGCGTACCGCCGTGGCCAGGGAGGTCCCAGCGGATCACCCGGTATCGCCGCGACAGTGCCGGGACGAGTGCGTCCCACAGCCTCAGGGAGGTGCCCAGGGACGGGCCGAGAAGCAGCGGGGGAGCGTCGTCGCACCCGTCGACGCGGTGGTGGAGCAGTGTGGTCGACGTCTTCGGTGACGTCATGGCAGGTCCTCTGAGTAGTCGTGGTGGTGGGCCGGGCCGCGGCGCAGGGCTCGGTCGGTGAGCGGCGTGGCGGCGCCGAGGTAGCCGGTCGGGTCGAGCAGATCCCGCAGCCGCTCCGGGGCGAGCAGGCCGGCGAGCGCCGGATCCTCCTCCAGTGCTTCGTCCAGGCCCAGGCCCGCGGTTGCGGCGGACCGGGAGGCACGGGTGAGCAGGCTGCGTGCCTCGGTCCGGCCGACCAGCGGTTCGAAGGCGGCGACGAGGCGCTCGGAGACGATCAGCCCCTCCGTCAGTTCGAGGTGGGCGCGCATCCGGTAGCCGGCCACCTGCAGCTCGGAGGCCATCCGGGCGGCGCCATGCGCCGCTCCGCCGACCAGCCGCAGGGCTTCGCGCAGGGTTTCCCACTCGGCGTGCCAGGCACCGGCCGGGCGTTCGTCCTCGGCGGCCATGGAACCGAAGAGCACCGCCGCGAGCTGCGGCAGGCGGCGCGCGGCGGAGGCGATGAGCGTGGCCCGGACCGGGTTGGACTTGTGCGGCATGGCCGACGAGCCGCCACCGCTGCCTTCCGCCACCTCGGCGATCTCCGTGCGGGAGAGCACCAGCACATCGGCGGCGATCTTGCCGAGCGCGCCGCCGACCAGGGCCAGCGCCGCGCCCAGGTCCGCGACGGGCATGCGCAGCACGTGCCACGGCAGCAGCGGCTCGGCGAGCCCCAGCTGCCGCGCGTACCGGGCGGAGAGCGGCAGCGCCTGTTCCCCGAAGGCGGCCAGCGTGCCCGCGGCGCCGCCCAGTTGGGCGGGCAGCAGGACGCCGGCGAGCCGGTCCCTGGCATCCAGGATCAGGTGTCGCCAGCCGGCCGCCTTCAGCCCGAAGGTGGTCGGTACGGCGTGCTGGGTGAGCGTGCGGCCGGGCATCGGCGTGTCACGGTGCGCGACGGCGAGCCCGGCCAGCGTCGCGGCGGCACGGTCCAGGTCGGCCAGGATCAGCCGCCGGGCACGGGCGGCCACCAGCATCAGTGCGGAGTCGAGGATGTCCTGGCTGGTCGTGCCTCTGTGGACGTGGTCGGCGGCGTCCGGGACGGCCGCGGTGAGGTCCGCGACCAGCGGGATCACCGGATTGCCCCCGTCCCTGGCCCGCAGCGCGAGCGAGCGGGCGTCGAAGCGCTCGGCGCGCGCGGCCGCGGTGACGGCGTCGGCCGCCCCGGCGGGCGCGAGGCCGAGTTCGGCCTGCGCCCGCGTCAATGCCGCCTCGGCGTCGAGCATGGCCTGGAGGAAGCCGTGGTCGCCGGTCGCGGCCTCGACCGGCGAACCCGCCCGGCCGGGCGCCAACAGGCCGACATCGGCGGGCATGTCAGCGGAACTCAAGGAAGACCGTCTCCTTTCCTGGGTCTCCTTGCAGCCGGATGTCGAAGCGGTGGACACCGTCGCGTTCCCGCACGGCCAGCAGCGTCGCGCGCCGGTCGGCCGGGAGACCTCGGAGCAGCGAGTCGTCCTCGTGGCCCGGCAGGTAGGCGCGGGTGTGCAGATGGTGCAGCAGGCCACGGGCGAAGACCACGACGCCGAGATAGGGAGCGTCGGCGGGTGGCGGCAGCGTGCGCAGCGTGTAGTGGCCGTCGGCGTCCACGGCGACGCGGCCGAAGCCGGTGAAGTCCACCCCATGACGGCCGAGGACCGCACCGGTGACGGGGTCGCGGCGCATCGAGCCCGGCGCACCGGCCCGTGAACCCTCCGGGCTCGCCTGCCAGAACTCCAGCAGCGCGTCGGGGACAGGCCGTCCCTCGCCGTCCAGCACGCGTCCGTGCAGGGTCACGGCACGCGGGTCACCGACCGGTGCGACGTCCCCGCCGCCCGCGAAGGGCAGTGCGTACCCGAAGAAGGGCCCCACGGTCTGAGAGGGCGTGATGTCCTTCGCGGTCACCTGGCTGCTCACCTGGCCTCATCCTCCTGCTGCTCGGTCCAGGTGGCCCCGGGGCCGTCGAGGACGATGTCGAAGCGGTAGCCGAGCGACCATTCGTGCCGGGACAGATCGTGGACGTATGCGGCGACCAGCCGCTCGCGGGCCGCCGGGTCGGTGACGGACTGGTAGATCGGGTCATAGGGGAAGAGCGGATCGCCCGGGAAGTACATCTGGGTGATCAGGCGCTGGGTGAACGCGGTGCCGAAGAGCGAGAAGTGGATGTGTGCCGGACGCCAGGCGTTGCGGTGGTTGCGCCACGGGTACGCGCCCGGCTTGATGGTGGTGAACGTGTAGCTGCCCCGGTCGTCCGTCAGGCAGCGTCCGATGCCGGTGAAGTTGGGGTCGAGCGGCGCCGGGTGCTGGTCGCGTTGGTGGGCGTAGCGACCGGAGGCGTTGGCCTGCCAGATCTCGATGAGTTGGCCGCGCACGGGGCGCCCGTCGCGGTCGAGTACCCGGCCGGTGACGGTGATGCGCTCGCCCAGCGGCTCGCCGGAGTGCCGGCGGGTCAGATCGCTGTCCAGCGCGGTCACGTCGGTGTGTCCGAAGACCGGGCCGGTCAGCTCGACCGCCTCCGGGTCCCCGACCACGACCAGCGGCTGGGTGGGGTGGCGCAGCAGCGTGCTGCGGTAGGGGGCGTAGGAACGGGACGGGTGGACATCGCCGTCCGGTCGGATCGCCGCCATCTCGGCATCGATCACGCCCTGCTCGATGAGTTCGCTCATCTCCTTGTCCTTTCTACGGTTCAGCGCTCAAGTACGAGGGCGAGGCCCTGCCCGACGCCGATGCACAGCGTGGCGAGCCCGGTGCCCGCACCGTGGGCGGCGAGCTGGTGGGCGACGGAGCCGACGAGGCGGGCGCCGGAGGCTCCGAGGGGGTGGCCGACAGCGATCGCGCCGCCGCGCGGGTTGACCTTGGCCGGGTCCAGCTCGGGCAGTTCCGCGAGGCAGCCCAGGGCCTGGGCGGCGAACGCCTCGTTCAGCTCCACGGTGAGCAGGTCGTCGAAGTCGAGCCCGGCCCGCTCCAGGGCGCGGCGGCCGGCCGCGACCGGTCCGAGGCCGAACCACTGGGGCTCGATCGCGCTGACCGCGCCCGCGCGGATCCGTGCCAGTGGTTCGCGGCCGAGTTCGGCCAGCGCGTGCTCGCCGACCAGGAGCAGTGCTGCGGCGCCGTCGTTGAGCGGGGAGGCGTTGCCGGCAGTCACCGTGCCGTCGGGGAGGAAGGCCGGCTTCAGGCGCGCCATCGACTCTGGCGTGCCACCCTCGCGGACGCACTCGTCGCGCGGCAGGTCCACCCCGTCGACCGGGACGATCTCGGCGTCGAGCAGGCCGTCCCGCCATGCGCGCGACGCCTTCTCGTGGCTGGCGAGTGCGAAGAGGTCCTGCTCCTCGCGGCTGATCAGGTGCTTGGCGGCGATCAGCTCGGCGCTCTCGCCCAGCGGTACGGTCCACTCGGCCGGCATGAGCCGGTTGACCATCCGCCAGCCGAGCGTGGTCGAGTGGAGTTCCTGGTGCCCGGCGGGGAAGCCGCGCTCAGGCTTGGGCAACACCCAGGGGGCTCGGCTCATGGACTCCACTCCGCCGGCGACGACGATGTCCGCGTCGCCGACGCGGATGGCGCGGACCGCCTGGATCACCGCCTCCAGGCCCGAGCCGCAGAGCCGGTTGACGGTCACGCCGGGTACGCTGACGGGCAGTCCGGCCAGCAGCACGGCCATCCGGGCGACGTTGCGGTTCTCCTCGCCCGCGCCGTTGGCGTTGCCGAGCACGACATCGCCGATCCGGGTGGGGTCCAGCTGCGGGGTGCGTGCCAGCAGTGCCGCGACCACGCGGGCGGCCAGGTCGTCGGGGCGGATGCCCGACAGGGCCCCGGCGTACTTGCCGAACGGGGTGCGCACGGCGTCGACCACGTAGACGTCACTGATCCGCTCGGACATGCTCAGTACTCCTTCGGGCGCAGTACCTCGGCGGCAGTGCGTTCTTGCAGCTTGTCGGCCGTGACGCCCGGGGCGAGCTCGGCCAGGCGCAGCCCGTCCTCGGTGACGTCGAGGACGCCGAGGTCGGTGATGATGCGGTTGACGCAGCGGCGGCCGGTCAGCGGCAGGGTGCAGTCGACGACGATCTTCGCGCTGCCGTCCTTGGCGGTGTGCTCCATCACGACGATGACCTTGCGGGCGCCGTGGACCAGGTCCATCGCGCCGCCCATGCCCTTGATCATCTTGCCGGGGACGGCCCAGTTCGCCAGGTCCCCACAGGCGGAGACCTGCATTGCGCCCAGCACGGCGACATCGATGTGGCCCCCGCGGATCATGCCGAAGGACAGGGCGGAGTCGAAGAAAGCCGCGCCGGGGACGACGGTGACGGTCTCCTTGCCCGCGTTGATCAGGTCGGGGTCGACCCGGTCCTCGGTCGGGTAGGGGCCGACGCCGAGGATGCCGTTCTCGGACTGCAGCACTACGTCGATGCCCTCGGGCAGGTGGTTCGGGATCAGCGTCGGCAGGCCTATACCGAGGTTGACGTAGGCGCCGTCGGGCAGTTCACGGGCGGCTCGGGCGGCCATCTCGTCGCGGGTCCAGCTCATCGGGCCGTCGCCCCCATCTCGCTCACGGTCTTCTTCTCGATCCCCTTGGCCGCGGCCTGCTGCGGCGTCAGCCTCACCACCCGCTGCACGAACACCCCGGGCAGATGCACCTCGTCCGGGTCGATCGCGCCGGGCTCGACCAGCTCCTCCACCTCGGCGATCGTGATCCGGCCCGCCATCGCGGCGAGCGGGTTGAAGTTGCGCGAGGCCTTGCCGAAGACGAGGTTGCCGTGGCGGTCGCCCTTCGCGGCGCGCACCAGCGCGAAGTCGGTCGTGATGCCGCGCTCCAGGACGTAACTGCGGCCGTCGTACTCGCGTATCTCCTTGGCGGGCGAGGCCACCGCGACGCTGCCGTCCGCGTGGTAGCGCCACGGCAGCCCGCCCTCGGCGACCAGAGTGCCGACGCCGGCGGGGGTGAAAAAGGCGGGGATGCCCGCGCCGCCCGCCCGCAACCGCTCGGCCAGCGTGCCCTGCGGAGTGAGCTCCAGCTCCAGCTCACCGGAGAGGTAGCGGCGGGCGAACTCCTTGTTCTCACCCACGTACGAGCCGGTGGCCCGGACGATCCGGCCGGCCGCGAGCAGGATGCCCAGCCCGCCGCCGTCCACGCCGCAGTTGTTGGAGACCACGCTCAGGCCCCCGGTGCCCTGCTGGTGCAGGGCCTGGATGAGCACGTCCGGGACCCCGCTCAGCCCGAAACCGCCTACAGCCAGCGAGGAGCCGTGACCGATGTCGGCCACAGCATCGCCGGCCGATCGCACCACCTTGTCCATGTCTTCGCCCTTGTCTTTGTCAACCCTGCCCCGGCCCGCCCACACGCGGCATGTTCGCCTGATGAACTATTCTTCATCTTCTCCGGTGCAGTGAGTGTCGATCCAGCCATTGCGCCTGTCAAGACCCCGTCCCCGATCGGCGCGTCTGAAGGCCACCGAACGGAGGTACGGTGCGGAGTTGAGGAGGGACCCATGCCACCGACCACCGCCGACTCGTCCGTCGGGCCGCTCGAACGCGGACTCGCCGTCCTGCGCGCGCTCGCCCAGACCCCCCGGGCACGGTTGCGGCCCAGCGAACTGGTCACCCTGACCGGCCTGGCCCGGTCCACCGTCGACCGGATCGCGACCACCCTGCTCCGGCTCGGATACCTGCGCGAGGACGACCGGGAACTGGTGCTCGCACCCCGGCTGATGGAGCTCGGCCTCGCCTATCTGCACAGCAGCGGCATCCCCGAGGCGCTCGGGCCACTGACCGAAGCGCTCGCCGACGAGCTGGACGAGTCCGTCTCACTGGCCGTCCCCGACAGCCACGCGGTGCGCTTCGTCGTGCAGAGCAACCGCAGACGCACGCTTTCCGTCTCCTTCCGCGTCGGCGACGCGCTGCCGGCCGAACGCTGCGCCCCCGGCGAACTCTTCGCCGCCGACTGGGACGCCGAGCAGTACGCGCAGTGGCATGCCCGGGTCCAGGCCGACCCGCACGACGCAGGCTTCCCGGCCGTGCCGCCCCCCCGGCCGCGGTGGGCCCGGCCGACCGAGGCGGAGCTGCGCGCCCGCGCGGCCGAGACGCGCGAGAACGGCTGGGCGCTCGACGACCAGCGGATCGAACCCGGCCTCGTCGCCGTCGCCGTCCCCGTGCATGACCAGGAGGGGCATATGGTCTGCGCGTTGAGCGTCGTCAGCCACACCAGCCGCCATTCGGCGGAAGGGCTGCGCGACTTCGCCCTGGACCGGATGCGGAACACAGCCGAGCAGATGAGCCGCGCCCTCACCGAAATCGGCGCCAGGCCACCGGCTCAGGCTCCGGACCGGGATCACTCTCTGGACGCCAAGAGGGAGTTGGGGCCGGAGTACCTGCAGTCACTGGCCCGAGGGCTGTCCGTGCTGGCCGTTCTCGACCGCCCGGCCGGAATGACGCTCTCCGCGGTGGCCGAGACCACCGCCCTGCCCCGCGCCACAGCCCGGCGCGCACTGCTGACACTGCAGCACCTCGGTTACGTGGCCACCGACGCGGACGGCCGCCGGTTCGCCCCGCTGCCCCGGGTGCTCGACCTCGGATACTCGCCCCTGTCCGCGCTCTCGCTGGCGGAGTTGGCGCAGCCCCACCTGACCGCGCTGGTCCGCGAGTTGCACGAGTCCGCCTCGGTCGCCGTACTGGATGGCGACGACGTGCGCTACATCGCCCGCGTCGCGGCCGGGCGGATCATGAGCGTAGCGATCACGGTCGGTACTCGCTTCCCCGCGCACGCGACCTCTCTCGGCCGGGTGCTGCTCGCCGGACTCCCGAACGAGCGCCGCGCCCAATGGCTGCGCAATGCCCACCTCGAGTCGTTCACCGACCACACCACCACCAGCGCGGACCGCCTCACCGCCGTCCTGGAGCAGACAGCACACGACGGCTTCGCGCTGGTGGACCAGGAGCTGGAGGAGGGCCTGCGCTCGATCGCCGTACCGCTCCTGGGACGCGATGGGCAGGTGATCGCCGCGGCCAACGTCTCCCTCCATGCCGGCCGCACCACCGCCGACGAGGCCCTCAGGACCGTCCTGCCCGCCCTGCGCGCCGCAGCCGGGCGAATCAGCGCCGATGTCGCACTGGTCTCCGACATGCATCCGTTGCCATTCGCCTGAGCTCGACGCCGTCGGTGATCTTGGTCGCTCCCGCGTCGACTGGCGGCCCGCCAGGAACGCAGGCTCGGGCTGCCCCGCTGGCGAGGCAGCCCTGGATGAAGCTTCCCCAAGGGCATCAACCCTCCGGCCCGGCGGCAGGCGTCAGCGGAGGCCCGACTCGTGTACTGGGCCCCGTGATCGGTGTGGATCACCGCTCCGGCGAGGCTGCCGCGGGTCCGGATAGCGGCCGCCAGGGCGTCGGTGACGAGCCATGCGCGGATGTGGTCGGCAATCGCCCGTCCGGCCTGACGTCGTGAATACAGATCGGTGACGGTCGCGAGGCAGCAGAACTTCCCGCTGCCGACGCCCGGGTAAACGTCCTCGCCAAAGCCGAAGCCGACGGCTTCGCCAGGGAGCAGTAGCCGACCAGGCCGACGACCAGCAGCCTTGCTCCAACCTCACCCAGAAACGGATATCAGCTCACGAACCGTTCTCCGAGAAGTCGAGCTGGTGGCTTTGCAGCCGAGTCAGCGGGGCCGGCCTGCTGCGTCATGGTGGCGTCCACTTGCGCGATCGACCAGGGCGAAGACGGTCAGTGCGACCGTCGACGCGGCTCCCGTGGCCAGGGCATCCGCCACGTACCGGCCCAGGTCCGGCCGCAGAATGTCCACGAGCCAGAACAGCACGACAAACCCGGCGAGGCACGCCCCAACAGCTGCCCGCCAGCAGCGGTGATACGCAAAGAACCATTGGGCCAGGCCCATGCCGATCAGGGGGGCTGGGGACAACTGCGGCTCTTCGAGGGCGGCGAGCACCCCGTAACCCAGTCCGCTGACCGTCCAGCAGGCGGCGCTCACGAGTGCTGCCTCGATCCAGGAAACGGGCCGCTTCACTTGTGCCGTCTGTGCTGTCCGCCGACGGCACCACCGGCCCGACGGCGTGCCCGCCGCTGGGACACGCCTGCGGCGGCCACCGAAAAGAGCAGGAGCGGTCCGGCAGCCCAATGGAGCACGGCCATCGGCCAGGCCGGCTCCTTGCCGACCAGCATGGTCGTCATCTTGGCAGCCATACCGATGCCCAGCAGTACATAGCCGAGACCCCAGGCGCGGGCCACCCACGCAGGACCCCCGATCGGCTGCGGCGGTCGGTGCGGCCGGAGCACAGCCAGCCCGCCCAACCACGTACAGCCCAGTGCCAAGACCGTCATGAACACTCCCCCGGCCGTGTCCAGCGCATCGGTTCGGATCCCGAGCATTCGCGTCACACTCTTCTCACTTCACGCGGCCCCCAACGCCAAGGTCCGTCCCCGGTCAGCATGATGGCAGCCCGCACGCGACACCTCATCTGCAGGGTGCGGCCAACGCGGCCGCGCGCCGTGTTGCGCGCGTCCTGTCCCGGATGCGGCACTCCACCGCGTGGCTCTGGTAGCCGGCCGCCGGAGCCGGAGTGGTGGCAGGTCGAGCTGATCCCGCCGCGCGCATTTCTCCTTTGCCCACATCACCCGCCCGTAGCGGCCGGCATCCCGTTCCTCGACGGGATGTGCCTGGACAACGGCGAGGACTTGGCCGCCGTGCTCTGTCGGCACGACAACGTCGCGAGAGTCCTGGCGGGCCACGTACACCGCCCCATCACCGCCGCTTTCGCGGGAAGCGTCCTGGCCACCGCCCCCAGCACCCACCTCCGGAGCGGCCTCGTCCTGCGCGGCGGCGTGCCCAACTACCTGCCAGAACCGATGTCTTTTCTCCTCCACCTCTTCGGCGGCTCCGCCTGGGTTGCGCACACCGTCCCGATCAGCCACGCCACGGCGCTGATCGCAAGCTTCTGAAGATCACGAAGTCGACTGGAGTGCTAAGGGCTGTCCTGTCATCCCTGGCGGGCGCGCGACGACAGATGGGGCACTTCGCCGCGTTGTCGGAACGCCCGCATGCGTCCCGTATGCGGGCGCCCCTCCGCCTTGCGATGCGCCACGTCCGACGCCGCACGCTGATCCACCACGGATGACGGGACAGCCCTTGGGGCACAAAGCCACTCAAAACCCAGGATTGAAAACAGGCACCGAATTCACGGGGCTCAGGTCGAAGTGCGCCCGGTTCCGGCCGAGGGCCCGGTGACGTGCCCTGCTGAATGGACAGCAGGCAAACACACATCGGGCCCTGGGACTGTCGGCTCAGAACGAGTCGCCATGCCAGTGGATTGCTCCCGTGGCCTGCAGCGTGACGCGTATCGCCTCTCGCGGGGCAAGGAGCGGGCGGGCCATACCCACCGTCTGCGTCCGCTCCCGGGCCTGATCCGGGGCGAGAAGCCGGGGCAGGGCAGCGCGGACGGCCGGGTCCTCGGGGAGGTGGGCCCGGCCGATTGCGGCGCCCGCCGCACGGGCCCGGCGGGCCACCGCAGCGAGCAACTCACCGAGGGCCGCCGGTGCGGCTTCCGCCACCGCGCACTCGCGGACCTCGACGGCCTCGCCGCTGTGCTGGGCCACGGTGTAGCCGACCGCCGTCCCCCCGTTGTCCTCGGCGATCAGCCATTCGGCGTCGGGGCCGTACCAGGCCGGCACACGGTGGATCCAGTCGTTGGCCGTCCGCACCGCGGTGAGTGGGCGTGCGGCGTTGAATCCGGCGTGCAGTTCTGCCAGCCGCGGGGCGTCGGCCGGGGTGGCCGCACGGATGCGGAAGCGGGGTTCGGGTGGGCCGACAGTGGTGAGCGGGCCCTCAACCCAGGAGGTGCGGAAGCCGGTCCAGCCCGAGCGCTCGTAGACCCCGGGAGTGGACGTGAACAGCAGGGACCATGCGCAGGACTCGGCGGTCATGGCCTCGGCGGCAATGGTGAGCAGTCGGCGAACCAGGCCCTGGCCCCGTGCCTCGGGGCGGGTGGCGACATTGCCGATACCGCCCACTCGTTCGACCCGGCCGTGGGCATCGCGGAGCTGCCGCGGCACGTAGCAGACGACGGCGTCGACCGTGTCACCGCGCGCGGCCACGAAGGTCCGGCGGTGGCGGTCGGGGTCCAGGGCGTGCAGCGCCGGGAGGTGCGGGGCGTCGAAGCAGATCGCCCATAGCGCGTGCACGGCTGCCTCGTCGGCCGGGGCGAGGGTGCGCAAGGTGTGTGTCATGTCGTCAGGTTTCCTTCTGTGCTGCCCCGGTCACCAAAGGGTGGCAGGGTCGAGCGTCGTACGCCGCGTACGCGGCGGGGCAGATGAGGCGCATCCGGTGCATCTGTTCGGTGAGCACGCCGCCGTCCACGACGATCCGGGCCCCGTCGATGTACGCCCCGGCGTCCGAGGCGAGCAGCATCAGCGCGCCCACGTTCTCGTCGGGCACCGAGTCGCAGCCAAGCGGAATACGCTCCCCATAGGCCGTCCCGAACGCATCACGGTCGAAGGGGAACGTGCCGTCGATCGGGGTCCGGACCGTGCCGGGTGCGAGGGAGTCGGCGGTGATGCCGTGCGGCGCGAGTTCGACGGCGAGGGCCGAGCGCCGCATCGACGACACCGGGCCACGGCGTACGGTCGCCGTGGCCCGATGTCCGCGCGTGGGTGTCACCCGCGCCTGGTCTGTCGAAGGCTCACCGCGTCGACGTATCCGGTCATGAGGTTCGACGCGGACGAGTACAGCGAGACGCGGACCGACGCCGTACCGGGCGGAGCCGTACCACTCGCCTGCGCGTCGATCCAGCGCCGCTGGTCCGCGCCGCGGAGCGGTGCGCCCGCCATCCGGCCGACCGGCTGGCCGGCTCCGTCGAGGAAGCTCAGCAGCAGCACCGAACCGTCGGCGCTTCCGTCCTCGATGTATACCTTGGCACGGGCCCGGTAGTACGCCCCCGCGGCAGCCGGCACCGGCTCACTGGTCAGCTCCGCCGACGCCTCGGGGCCGCTCCGGGCCGCATCGACGATCTTCATGCTGCGTCTGCCGGTGTACGCCCGCTCCTGGGAGAGGGTGAACAGGGTGCCACCGCCCTGCCACCCCGGGACGGTGCCGTCGTCCAGCGGCGCCACCTCGAAGCCGGCGTTGTCGACGGCCACGGTGCGGGTCAGGCCGTGTCGCACCGGGATCATCCGCAGCCGGGACTCCGCCGTCTTGCCGAGGAAGTAGATGTTCTCGTGGCCGTCGGCGCCCCGGGCCAGGGTCATGAAGGCGACCTCCTCGTCGTAGTCGCCGAGTGTCACGTGGTCCATGGTCTTGGGGTCCACAACGGTGAGCTTGCCGGCCAGGGTGGTGTACAGCAGGCCGTCGGCGCCCCAGCGGAGGTATACCGGCCGCCACATGCCGAAGTTCTTCACCTCGGGGTAGACGTTCTTGTACTTGACGACCCGGAGGGTGTCCGGGTTCATCGCGAACAGGAATCCGTCGGCCGCGCCCCACAGCAGGCCGTCGCGGCCGAAGCTGAGACCGCTGATCATCTTCGGGCTGTCGAGGCCGGGGAGGTCGAGGGCGAACTCCTTGACCTTGCGCTCGCCGGCGACATCCCAGACGAACATCTTGGCCTCGGACTCGGTGGCGTCGGTCCCGAGACCGCCGTAGACGGTGGTGGAGCCGTAGATCCGTCCGCCGCGCTGGGCGAGCCCGGCGACGCTCTGGTTGTGGACGATGCCGGTGTAGGTCTTCTTCCCCCCGCCGGCGGGGTCGTAGATGGTCAGCGCACCGCCGAGCTTTCCGTAGTCGGGGATGGAGCCGATGAGCAGCTTGCCGTCGTGGGCCTTCATCACGTACGGCCGGTCCTGTTCGGAGCCGAGGCGGAACTTCTCGGAGACGGCCGGGGTCGCCGCGTCCAGCTTCGCCGAGGAGATGATGCCTCCGGGGTAGATGCCGAAGTACATCGTGTCGCCCAGACCCGCCATGCCCTCGGCCTGGCCCATCGGGAAGCGGGTGGTGCGGCCGGTGCGCGGGTCGAAGCGGGACCCGGTGCCGCCGGGGTAGCCGCTCATGAACAGCGTGCCGTCCGGCGCCGCCTCCAGGTTGTGCAGCGGGTTCGGCGCGCCCTGCACCACCGAGGGCAGAGCCTTGCTCCGCCGTGACGCGATGTCGAAAGCGGTGATCGTGCCGCCCGACTGCAGGGTGACGAGCGAGGTCCCGGGGAGGTCCGGATCATCGAGCGGTATCCATGCGGCACCCCGCAGCGAGGTACCGAAGGCGATTCCGGTCGAGCGGGACTCCAGCGTCGCCGTGTCGATCTCGTACAGCTCGCGGTTGTTGGCGACGTACACCTTCCCGTCCCGCGACTCAAGCTGGTTGAAGGAGAAGACCCCCACGTCCGAAGGTGTGTTCTTGCCGACGGACTTGTCGCTCCACTTGCCGGCGTCGAGGTCGTAGAAGAGCAACTTCATCTGCGGGTCGGCGAACTTGACGAACAGCCAGCCGTCGACGACCGCCATGTCGTAGGCGAAGGGCACCTTCTGGGGCTCCACTCCGAGGAGCGCCGGGACCTGGTCGGAGATCTTCGTCTTCGTACCGGTGGCGGTGTCGAGCCGGATGACGTCACCGACGGAGCCCACGCCCACGTAGACGGATCCGTCGTGGTAGGCGATGGAGCGCACGTACTGCTGGCCGGGCACCATCTGCCCGTAGTCGTGGAAGTCCTTGCTCCGCGGGTCGTATCTGAACACCTTGCCGTTGGGGAAGGTGCCGATCCAGACATTGCCCTCCGGGTCCGTGGTCATCGACCACAGCGACTTCTCGCCCGGAACGGTGCCGAGCTTGCGCACTTCCTTGTCGGCCGGGCTGTAGCTCCACAGCTCTCCCGTCTGGCCGCCGGTGATGGCGGCGATGTAGACGGTGCCGTCGGGGCCGATCGCATGCCGCCAGGACTGCTGCACGCCGGGCAGCGTGAACGAGCGCAGCAGCCGGTTGTCCCGGATGTCGATGACGTTGAAGATCGCGTTCTCGGCGGAGACCGTCGCGTACATCGTGGGCCGGCCGTCCTCCGTGCCCACCACGGCGTCGTTGATGGAGACCGTTTCCTGCTGGACGCCGAGGTCGGCCTCGGGGCCGAACCACGTCCGGTCCAGTGCCGATCTACTGGGGCCGCCACCTCCCCGGGCCGCGGCCAAGGGCGCAGGACCCGCGACCAGAACGGTCAGGGCGAGCAGCAGGATGAGGAGCGGTCTAGAGCGTATTCGGGGCACTGTGGTCCCTCCAGGTTATGAGAGTCTTCCAAATAAGTGAGCGATTTGTTCAGGGGCCTGAGCGACCCCAGCGCCCTCCTGGCGCTTGACCATCGCAATATTTTCGTGGACTCTCTGATTAATCCCTATGGCTGAAACGACGTCAAGAGGAGTACATGGACGCATCCCGACCCGCCGGCGGTGACCTGGCGCAGCTGCGCCGGCTCAACGCGTTCGGCGCGCTGCGGGCGCTGCGAAGCGCCGGCGCGCCGGTGACGCTGACCGAGCTGGCCACGCTCACCGGTCTCTCCCGCGCCTCGGCGGAGGACCTCGCCACCGAGCTGACCGACCAGGGGTGGGCGGCCGAAGTCCCGCCCGCGCCCGGCGCAGTGGGGCGGCCGGCCCGCCGCTACCGGTTCCGTGCCGAGTCCGGTTACGTCTTCGGGCTGGACATCGGCGCCCACAGCGTCCTCGCCGTGCTCGCCGACCTCTGCGGCACGGCCGTCACCACGGCCCGCCGAACGGTGCCACCGGACATCCGGCGTGCCGACCGGCTTGCCGTCATCGGCGACGTGATGACCGAGTGCCTGGACGACGCGGGAATCGACGCCCACCGGATCTGGACGATCAGCGCCGGCACCACCGGCGTCGTCGGCCCGGAGGGAGACGTCGTACTCGCGGGAGCGGCCGCCGACTGGACCGGTGTACGGCTCGCCGAGCACCTGGACGAACGCTGCGCCGGGGCGGTCCTGGTGGACAACGACACCCGGCTTGCCGCACTCGCCGAGCAACGCCTCGGTGCGGCACGGGACATCGAGGACGCCGTCTACATCCACGCCGGTCTCGGCCTCAGCGCGGCGCTGATCATCGGCGGCCGGGTGCACCGGGGGTACGGCGGCGCGGCGGGCGAGATCGGCAGCTTCCCCGTCACCCCCTGGGAGACCGCCGCCACCCGCCTGGCGTGTAGTCCCGCCGTCCCGTCCGACGTACCCCCGCGGAACGCCGCCGCCCATGTGCTGGCCGCCGCCCGCCGGGGCGACACCGTCGCCGCGCGCGCCGTCGACCGCTACGCCAGCGACGTGGCCCTCGGCCTCGCGGCCATGGTGCTGACCATCGACCCGCAACGGGTCGTGCTGGGTGGGGGACTGGCCCAGTCCGCCGACGTCCTGCTCCCTCGCCTCCGCAACCGTCTGGAGCCGCTGTGCATCCGGGTCCCCGATCTCCAGCCGTCCTCGCTCGGCGACGACCGGGTCGCGCTCGGTGCGATCTGGCGAGCCGTCGAGCACGTCGAGGCGACGTATCTCGCGCACAACCGGCGGCCCACGGCGGCACGCCCGTGAACGGCCGTTCCGGACCTCCCGTCATCGACCCGGGCAGCCGGTGTTCCGGATCGCAGGGACCACTGCGCGGTCCGCCTTCCGGCTATCGGGCGGCCCCGGTACGCGCCGTATGCATCGGCAGCCGGCCCCTGTCAGCTCTCCGCACCCGATAACCGTTGACGGCTCCGCGTCCAGGCATCGCCGCGGGAAACGCCTCCCGGCCCCACCACACGCCTTGTCCATCGCGTGCCTTTCCTCCACCTCCAGGGAGCTCTTGGGAATGTCCATGCACCTTCCGATATCCGATCGGCCCGTCCGCGTGGCTCTCGTCGGCGCCGGCAACCGCGGCCTCACCTATGCCGCGTGGATCAAAGCCCACCCCGAACGCGCCCGCCTCGTGGCCGTTGCCGATCCCCGGCCGGAGGCCCGCGCCGCGGCCGGGGCGGAGCTGGAGTTCGACGACTGGCGGCCGCTCGTCGAGGGGGACGCCATCGCCGACGCCGTCATCGTCGCCACCCAGGACCGCAATCACGTCGAGCCCGTCCTGGCGCTGGCGCAGGCCGGGTACGCGATCCTCGCCGAGAAGCCACTGGCGCCCAGCGAGGCCGAGACCCGCACCCTCATCGAGGGCGTGGAGAAGGCGGGCGTGCTCTTCGCCGTCTGCCATGTCCTGCGCTACACCCCCTACACCGACCTGGTGAAGGAGGTTGTCGGTTCGGGCGTGCTGGGCGAACTCGTCAGCGTCGATCACCTGGAGCCCGTCGGCTGGTGGCACTACGCGCACTCCTACGTGCGCGGTCCGTGGCGCAGCGAGAAGGACTCCTCCCCGATGCTGCTCGCCAAGTCCTGCCACGACCTGGACTGGATCTCCTACGTCACCGGGGAGCGCATCGAACAGGTCGCCAGCTTCGGTGGGCTCAAGCACTTCCGGCCCGAGAACGCCCCGGCCGGTGCCGCGGAGCGCTGCCTGGACTGCGCCGTCGAGGCCGGCTGCCCCTACTCCGCGCTCAAGCTGTACGTGCCGAGGCTGCGCGAGCACGGCTCCGTCTGGCCGGTCACCCACGTCACGGACTCCACGGACGAGACCGAGCTGCTGACCGCGCTGCGCGAAGGCCCGTACGGCCTGTGCGCCTATCGCGTCGACAACGACGTGGTCGACCACCAGGTCCTCGCCATGCAGCTGTCCGGCGGCATGACCGCGACGTTCACCATGGTCGCCTTCACCGAACAGACCGACCGCCAGACCCGGATCTTCGGCTCGCACGGCTGGCTGCGCGGCGACGGCAAGCGCGTCACCGTCCACGACTTCCGCACCGACGAGGTCACCGTCCACGAGGTCGGCGCGTCCGGTTCCAACGCCGCCGAGGGACACGGCGGCGGAGACACGGCGTTGGTCGATGCCTTCGTCCACGCCGTCGCCACCGGCGACCCGGCCGCGGTCCGCTCCGGCACCAAGGCCACGCTCGGCAGCCATCTGGCGGCGTTCGCCGCCGAACGTGCCCGTCACACCGGAACCGTCCAGACGGTGCCGGCCCGTTGACACTCCCTCTTCCCCGCCCCACCCTCACGTCCTCGGAGGACCACCTCATGTCCCGTCTTCTCACCCGCCGTTCCAGAGTCCGCGCCGTCGCCGCCCCGGTCGTGGCCACCGTGCTCGCCGCCGGTGTGCTGGCCGGATGTTCCAGCGACAGCGA
>NZ_JBHJWQ010000042.1:0-46300 GCF_042266885.1 Streptomyces sp. NPDC056061
TGATCGTTACGCGCGAACGGCTCGAAGACCTCTGCAGCAAAGTCTTCCAACTCGCCACGCACAGATGCAAGTTCCTCCGGAGTCACATGCCTTCAACGACACTCCAGACCCACAGGACACGCATCGTCAACACCGACCTGACCAAGCCCTACTAGGGCGTGTATCGAATGTGCTGGTTGCCAACGCGATACTGCCGACGGACGCCCCGAAATCGCATGCGATCTTCGCCCAGTCATGCTGGGATCAATCGCTATGAATGATCATTCCCTCAACGAAGCCGACTTGATGGACAGGATGGAACGGAACCTGGCGGAACATGCCTGTCACCTGCACCGGAGTATGGCCGGTGCGACCGTCACAGATGCTGGTGACCTCCTGGTCGCGGACAGCGGCCTGGACGACGACACTTTCAACATCGTTGCTGCGGCCCGCTTCACCGCCGCCGACGCTACGGCACGTATCACCGAGACTGCTGGGACGCTGGCTCGCACCGGCCGTCGTTTCTCCTGGTGGGTGGGGCCCGCCTCGACACCACAGGACCTCACCACCCGCCTAACGGCGGCCGGTCTGCCGGCATCCGAACGCGAGACGGCGATGTGGGCCGAACTGGACGACCCCCTGCCACCGCCTGCCGCCCAGGGACTGGACATCCAGAGGGTGGCCACGCCCGAACAGCTCGCCGACTACACCACGGTTCTTGCCGCGAACTGGAACCCGCCCGCCGAAACCGTCCGCCGCTTCTTCGCCCAGGCCGCCCCGCAGGCACTGGCCGCGCAGTGCCCGGCCCGGTACCTGGTCGGCTACGTGGAGAACCGTCCGGTCTGCTCCGCCGAAGTGTTTCACCACGCGGGAGTCGCCGGCATCTACAACATCTCCACCCTGGCCGCCCACCGCCGACGCGGCTACGGTGGCGCCATCACGCTCGCGGCACTCCGCACGGCCCGCGACCGAGACCACCGCATCGCAGTCCTGCAGGCATCAGCCGACGGCGAGCCCGTCTACCGCCGCCTGGGGTTCCGCTCCTGCGGCCAGTTCACCGAACACGCCATCAACCCCTGAACCCCAGCATTCCAGTGCCCCTCCACCCGCCTTTCCTGAGAGTGCTGGTCACAACCACTCGTTGATAACCGCTACGAGGACGGTGGCCTCGTAGCGGACAGCGAGCTTGTCGTATCGCGTGGCGACAGCACGATGTCTCTTGAGGCGGTTGATCCCGCACTCGACCGCATGGCGCTTGCGGTAGTCCGCCGGGGCGAAGCGCGGCGGACTACCGCCGCGGGGGCCGAGCTTCTGGCGGTTGCGTGCCTCGTCGGCCTTGTCCGGGATGGTGCAGCGGATCCTCCGACGGCGCAGGTAGTACCGGTGGCGCCAGGCCGAGCCTGGGCCGTGCGAACGGCGCCGTCGGAGTGATTCGACCGCTGCTCGGCCAGGCCGGGGGACAGTCGTTTCGCGTCCCGGTGGGCAGCGCGCGTCGAGCATGCCGACCAGTGAGGGATCGCGACGGTATGACGCTACCGGAGGTCGACTGGTCGGCCGTGTCACCGCCTCCGCTATGAAGTGCCGCTATGAAGTGGCGGTAGGTTCCAGGCAGGTGGCGCCGTCGGTGAGCTGGGCGAGTGCGGCCAGGACCTCGTCGCGCGTGCGTAGTCCGGAGAAGAGCCATTCGGCATCGAAGGTGCTCAGGCCGAGTTCCGTGCGGGCGATCTGGACGAGGTAGCCGGAGACCTTGCCCGGCTGGTAGGCCAGGACGGTGTCCTCATGCGGGGGCTCGCCGAGTCGCACGATGGTGTAGCCGGTGAAGTGGGCGGCGAATCCGGCGACGCACAGGGTGGTGCCGCAGCCAAGGCGGGCGCCATCGGTGAGGCTGTCGCCCGGCGCCAGGACGTCAACGCCGTCGATGTAGAACTGCTGGTCGTGGTGGTGGGGGCGTTCCGTGATCGTGGTGTGGATTCGGGCGGCGAGCACAGCGTTGGGCTTGTCCATGAAACAGGGATTCCCTTTCGGAAGGTGTGGTGTGAGGCGGCCCGTGGAAGCGGAGAGATGGCCGCCACGCGCCGGGTGCTGTCCCGCACGTGACTGGACGGGGGGGCACCTACCGCACCCCCGGTACCGGCGCCACGCACCGGAACGGTGGGGTGTCGGCCCACGCCACTGGGCCTTCACGAGCCTCTGGTGTACAGGCGCGCCGGGCTGGTCTCGCGGAGTCAGCCGACGGCGTTCTCGGCGCTCCGTCTGGCAGCCTCCTGCCACCAAACGGTGCGCAGCGCCGCGTCCCGGGCCACCATCGCGCACTGTCCGCGCTGCACACCCATACCGCCTGTCAGAGGGGTGTACAGGTGTGGAACGGCCGGACGCAGCAGTTCGCTGTATTCCTGGCTGCCGAGGAAGATCACGTCGGCGTCGAACAGACCGTGGCCGGCGGTGTGCTCGGCCATCTTCTTCTCGGTGATCGCTCGTTCGTCGCCCAGGGGCACGTCGTACGGGTGCAGCGGGCGGTCGAGCGGGACGAGCCCGTGGAGAGCGGATGCTATGAGGATGAGGTTCCGGTGGGTCAGGGCATCGGCCGCGAGACGTAGCGAGCGATGATAGCTCCCCGTGTAGAGCTCTCCGGCGGGCCACCCGTGCCGCTGCCCCTCAGGGATCGGCTTCTTCTCTGACCCGCATGCAATGATCACCACCTTGCGACGGTGCACGTCGATGTTCCCGCGCATCCGGGCGTAGGCGCGGCCAGCCGGAGTCAGGTGTAGCGAACCGCGGTCCGGCCCCCCGTCGGTGTCGCCGTGGTGCCACGGTTGCGGGTAGGACGCGGCGTACCCGGCAGCGTGGACTCTGGCGAGCGTGCGTCCGTTGAACCATGGCTCGCCATTCCAATACGCGCGGTCATCGCGCCCGGCAACGAGCTGGTCTGGGCGCTGTGCGGCGGTGAGCACCGCTTCGTGCTGCTTGGCGGGCAACTTCGGCGGGATCGTCGGCGCGTCCGAGCCCGCGCCGCGGCCGGGGTTCGCCTGCCGCCAGGCGTCCAAGGCCGCCCAACCGTCCTCGGTGATCCGGTGGGTACCGCCGTCGCCGCGGTGCGGGACGACCAGGCCGTCGGCTTCGAGCTTGGCGAGCGCAGCGGTGTGTCCGGAGACCACGCCGCTGTCGTTGCTGTGGAGGATCCGTGCCCCGGTGGGGCTGAGCGAGGCCATCTGGGTCTGTTCCTTCCGGCCCGGCCGGGCTTTCCGGCCGGGCAGCGAGGTGAAGTGGTCATCAGGCGTGGGTACGGCCCGTTCCGCAGACGATCTGCTGGATGAACCGCACCGGCCGACTCAGGGCCGGCGGTTCTGCGTCGGCGGGAATGAGCTTTCCCGGTCAGCAATGAGCCAGGGCCACGGTGAGGTCGATCTCCCGGCCGCGCGCGATCTCGGCGGCGCTGACGCAGATGCGGTGGCCGCCGACGGGGTAGCTCGGGTGGTCGGAGTGCACAACGATGCAGTCCCAGGAGCCGGAATTGCGTTTGTGCGGCAGCCGCTCCTCCTTGATGCCCTCGGGCAGCGAGTCGCCGTGGAACTGGAAGGGCACCACGACGATGGTGTACCTCTGCTCAGTGCGCGGCGGCTTCCAGGGCAGCTGCACGAGCCGGTCCTGCGGCCGCCCGGGAATCGTCTCCGGCAGTGTGGCCAGGTAGTGGTTGATCGAGCCCTGGGGAGCCTGGGCCAGGCGCTCGCGCTCCTGCTCCTCGGTCTCGATGAACCCGATTCGTTCGAGGAATCCCATGGTGATCAGTGCTCCTTCGCTCAGTTCCGACGGCTCGTGGGCAGCACGAAAACGGACTTTGTCCGCGGGTGTGCGCCCGGAGGGGTGTGGACAACGTGGTCTGCCACGGCGTCACTATGGGATGTGACGCGGACGACGGGGGTGATGCGGTGGCAGCCGAAGGCCACGACTGGTGCTGTGGCTTTCACGCCCCGCCGGCGCAGCTGGCCGAGGGCGGAAGGCGAGATACTCCTGTGCGAAGCCGCTGATCGCGCGTACGCAGTGCCGAGGACAGGCCGTCGAGCTGGTGGCTCCCCGGTATGTCGGGGTCACGCGAATGGGGTTGCTCAGCAGAAGTTGAGCGCGTACTGCGGCGGGGCCTTCAGCACACTCGCCACCGGCGTCCGCTCCGCCTCGTTCACCGGGTTCTCGATGTTCCAGAGGTACTTGTATGCCTCGCAGGAGACGAAAGGCGGGGCCACGGTGACGCGTGTCGTCATCGGAGAACGGCGGCACGGGAGGCGAACTCGCTGAACGGAAGACCGTTCTCGGTCCGGTAGTCGACGATCCGGGGGGCTTCGAACCCACCAGTGGAGTGGCTGACCGGCACACTCCGGAGTTCGGTGACGGTCCCGACCTCAAGCTCGACACCGTCGTCATCGGCAACGGGCCGGGGAACGGCAATCCGTTGACCGACTACGAGAGGTATGCCCACAACGTCGTGGACGAAGCCAGGGATCTCGCCCGCCTGGTCCTCCGCGGCGCGGACGCCGCGAATGTGTTCGGTGAGCCCCTCTCCCTACATTGCGATATCCGCGACACTGGTTTCAAGGTGATCCAGTAGTCTGCGAGTTTGAGCGTCGCGGCCTGCATGACGCCGATGGCGAACGGGCCAGGGCCCAGGGCCGCCGCCGCAGCGCGCAGGGTGTCCGTCGTGGTACCCATGGTCAGCGTATTTCGCTGTAGCCGCACTCGGGGCACGTGTGCGTAATGTCCTTGCGGGCACGAGCCCGGCCGACGGACAGGCTGTCGGACTCCATGGGTGTTCCGTCATTGGGGCAGGTCATGTTGTCCATGGCGATCTCCAGACGTGGCGATGGCGTTCTTCATCGCCAGATCCGGATCAGCTCCGCTGACTCCCTGACTACGCTGTACCGCCGGTGCACGGATGCCTCGGCCGTTGGTTCACCCTGCGGAGGTGATCAAGCCGGGGATCGCGTTCGGGACTTGGGCGCGCTGATCACCAGGGAGGCGAACGGTCCTCGGCGGCCCATTGCCAACCGGCTGAGTGCCAATCTGGCGTCGGCGATCATTTGGCACCGCCCGAACGCTGGTTCTGCGTCTCGGTGGCAAACACGTCCATCGGAGACACGCACTCATCGCGTGCTGACTCACCTTGCGGCCCATTCTGGCGGAGCGGGGCGAGCACGGGGTCGTCCTCCGCAACCCCGTTGGCCACGGCCATCTCCGCGTAGTCGTCGTACAGTTCAACACCTTCGGGCACGATCGGCGTCTTGATGCGTCCCGACTCCAGCAGCTCCTGAACGCGCCGGTTCCCGGAGGCGCCGCGCAGTAGCCAGCCAGCGCAGGCCTGCGGCGCTTCAACGCTGGAGGAGTGGCAACCGAACCGTCGCGTGCTGTCGGGATAGGACGTTGACGCGGATAGGCGGAATGCCTCCGCAGGAAACGCGCTGAGGGCCGCATCCCACCGCCAGGGGCATCGTTCCGTACCTGCGCATGGACTGCGCTGGGCAGCGGGAGGCCCCTGGTATTCCAGCGAAGTCACTCCCCAGAGAGCATCCGCCGGCCGTTGCCGGGAGACCGTGGTGCCCATCGCCTCAGCCGCGGACCTTCGTGGGCTTCTCGCGGGAAGTGAGAGAACAATGGCTGGCCCGCACCTCCGTTGAAGAAGCGACGTGTCATCCGTCGTAGGTGAGGTGGGCCTGCCAGACGACTCCGACGGCGCCCGGGCCTGGTGTCGGCGCAAGCACAGGACGGCTATGCACGAGCAGGTGCCGTGCGACCACCATGAGTTCAGAGACCACCAGGCTTCGATGCACAGAATGCAGAACCCGCGTCCGGTCGTCGCCTGCCCCGGCCGTGGAGGCATTAGACCAGGGGAAGCGAGTGGCCAGGGCATTGTCTGGGCCCTCCACCGTGATCCCGGACTCGTCGGCACACAACCTCTGCCCAGGCAGCGTGCCGATATCGGCCAGGTAAGTCACATGGTCAGCAATCGGTGCTGAGACAGGGCCTCGCGGCCGGTCGATGCTGTCATCGTGGCCATACGCGAGCCACAACACCACTTGCCCATTGCCGTCCGGGCCGGTCTCTTCGTCATCTGGCAGATCGGGAGCACGGCGATGAGGCGGAAAGACCTGCTCGCCACGGAAGGTGAACCACTCGCCCACCTCGTGAACGGCGAGTGTGGCGATTGCATAGTGGGCTTGGGCCACCGCGAGCGCGAGCACCATCTTGTCGCTGGCACCGGTGGCACACGCCGCAACGAGCATGTCGTCTGCCCAGCAGTCGAACCAGCGCAACTGGATCTTCTGTCGGTGAGGATCCGTGACGTCGGGAGCTGTGAACACGACGCGAGGGTTGAAGGCGTCCGGAGCTATACCGGCTTCGGACCACGTCAGGTGAACGTCGCGGCAGTTGTACGAGATGTCCGCGAGCAGCCCGGCAAGGCGGTCACCGTGCCTTTCTACGGCTGTACGCCGACAGGGCGGGCACAGAATCTCTTCGAAGGCCAACCGCGACACACCGCACACACAGGTCGCTGCTTCACGAGCCGCCGGCGGCACGTACGGCACCAGTGGCAGCATGGAGAACCTCCTGAACAATCTCGTCCGGTCCCCCGTCAACATTTTCCTGTTGCTGGTGCGGGGAGGCCGACGACGTGCATGATGCCATCACCGATGGCTTTTTCGACCGCGGGGAGTTCCACCACGGCGTCATCGGGGAAGAGCCGGACGCGCCGGGTCTGCATGGTCCAGTAGTCGAGCGGGCCGGTCAGCGGCCGGATCTGCATTGGTGCAGGGGCAGGGGCCGTTCCCACGCCGAGGCGTCACCGGGGCCCTGGGTGCTGGCGGTCAGTTCAGCAGGAGGTCCTGGTGGAGTGTGCCGCAGGTGACATGCATCTGCGTGACGTGGGCAATGCTGCCGATCCGGCATCCGTCAGGCAGAAAGACGGGGGCGCTATCGTCAGAGTGACTCTCGCGCGATCTCCGCGATCGCCTCGACCCAGGTCTCTTCGAACTCGTTGAAGTAGTCGGCGACGGCGGCGCGGTCTTCCTCGTCGAGGTCGCTGTAGGACCGGAATTCGTCACCGCTGATGCGGCAAGCGTCGAGGAGTTCATGTCTCCGCTCCAGCACCCAGTCGTGGTGGGCGTAAGCGTCCGGGCCGACCTCAAGGTTGATGTCGTCTCCATCGCGGGAGATGTAGATCACGGGCTCTTGGGCGTTGCTGACGATGAGTGCGATCAAGTCGTTCAGCGTGACCTTGGGGAGCGCGGCGCGGTTCATGTTGGTCCTCCTTGGGTCCGGATCGAGTCGCGGGCCGAAGGTCGCGAGAAGCGCTGACCGGTCAGCCGGTGCCGCCCGGCCCGCTGTGGCGGGCGAGGGCGGCACCGGCCTTGGCGGGGCTCAGGCGTCCTCGTTCTTGAGGCCGAGGTAGATGCCACCGGCGGCACCGGCTATCTGGCTGACGTCGGGCTTTGGGCTGCCGGCGACGTGGCCTCTGAGTCAGCAGAGTCCGGCGGCGCGTCCGGGTCGGAGCCCTGAGGCAGGTGCGCCCACCAGATCTTGGTGGCGAGCGTGATCACCGTGTGGGTGGTGTCGGAGTCCGGGTCCCACAGGGCGTAGTAGCCCTCGTCAGTGTATGTGATGTTGACAGGCACGGACTGTGTCGGACCGGTGGAGCGGGCTCCGCCCTTGCCTCCGTACAGGATGCGGGTGGTGTGGCTGCGGGCCTTTACCCCGGGGACGTCACGGAGTTCGGTGTTGAGCCACTTCCCCGGCTCCGGTTCCGGGGTGTGTTGCACGGAGCCCGCGTCCGCGAAGAGGGCGGTCCAGGTGGTGCGCTCGGCGGGGTCGGTGCCCCTCGCGCCGATGCACAACCGGATCGCCTTGGCCGGCGTTCCGTTGCGCCGCGCGGTGACGAGCTTCGGTTCGGCGAGCAGGTAGCCGGTGCGGGTGACCTCGTGGCCACGGGTGTCGGAGCCGGTGGCGGTGACATGGTCTCCGGCCGAGAAGCCGTTGACCATCTTCTGGAGTTCTTTCTGCATACGTACATTCCTCCGTCTAGGAGTCTGAGCGAGCTCATGCTCGGGGATGTCGATGAGAACGGTGAGCTGCGGAGCGTGCAGGGTGCCTTCGCAGACCGCGCAGTCACATTTGTGGATGCAGCGGCGGCAGGTGATGTCATCGCAGAACGGGTCGGGGCCGTGGCGGTGACCGGTATCGGGTTCTTCGCAGCCCCAGCTGGCACAGGACCGGTTCCCCGACTTCGGGAAGACCCGGTGCTCGGGGGTCAGTCCGTGAGCGAGCGGTGCGCCGGGGCAGGCGAACTTTGACCGGCGGGCTGCGGCTTCGCCGGGCCAGGCCGCGCGGCATGCGGTGCACTGAAGGCGGCCCTCCGGGCGCAGACGCGGGGTGTGCTTCATCGGCAGCTGTCTTTCAGCGAGCCGTCGGCGGGAAGCGGCCGTAGGGATCGAGGATCAGTTCGCCCTCAGTCAGGTATCTGGTGAGGTCGGGGGGGTGGGTCGCAAGACCACCGAGACCATGGCCGCGCAGGACGTCTGTACCGACGACGTAGTGAGGGCGGACGATCAACTCGCCCACGATGAGCTGGTGAATGCGAGAGCTGCCGTAGCGGAGTGGGTGCGCGGGGCTGTCGACGCGACTGGCTCCGACGAAGGAGACTGTGTCGTCGGCGACGTTCTGTACGTACATCCAGGCGGGTACGTGATGGGCGTGAGGATCCTGCTGGAGGCTGGCCAAGACGTGTTGGCCAGGGTGGAAGCCGGGCATCGGTGAACCCTGTTCGTCGGGAGCAAGGTGGGCTTGTTGGTGGTCGCCGGGTGGGGCGTATCCATGGTTGCGTTGTGCGCTCCAGGCCCTGGAGCGCAAATCCGGGACCTCCGAGTCCGCCGCCGGATCAGCTCTGCTGATCCCCCGCCGGCCACATGCGCCCGGGAAAACAGAGCAAGCGCAGTTGGACTTGAGTTCATGTGGCTCGGCGGCATTTGCGGACGGCGTCCGCGACTTGAAGTTCCCGCCTTCGTGAAGCTGCCGGTACAGCATGTTCAGGTCCGGCGCCCTCGTCTGGTCCGATCAGCGCGATACGACGGTGGTATCCCCTCAGACTCGTTGAGGGGGCATGGGCACCACACCGTCGTTCTTCGGTCACCGGCGCAGGTCGGCGACCATCTGGATCAGTGGCAGATCCCTGCACCCCACTGCGGAGTTGTACAGGGTCAGAAGCCGGGCCAACTGCGTTCGGGCCGCAAGGTCGCCGACGGTCGGGGTGTTGTGGTGCAGCACGTGCAGAGCGTCGTCGATGACGTCGTCGGGCTGTGGGTTATGGAATGCGTCGCGGACCTCGCGGAGGCCGGGCTGGTCGGCCAGCCACGTCATCGCCTCGGCCATCTGCCGACGAGCGAGCCCGGGGGTCTTGTGCGGGACCGGGGGCAGGTGGAAAAGGAGGCTGTGCCCTGGCTTCCCGGCGAGGGCCGACAGCCACCCATTCTTGACGTACCCCCACCACATGTCAGGCAGATTATGGACACCGAGGGCGAGCGCTACTCCGTCGGGGACGTCGGTGTGGTGCTGGACGCGGGTGACCCGTTCGAGGAGTTGGCGTACCGCTGTGGGTATCGCCCTTGGGTTGGACTCCATGCGTCGTGCGATCACGACCGGATCCAGATTGCTGTGCCCCCGCGATTCGCAGGGGGCAATCGGCTCCCAGCCGCGGACGCGGACGTATCCGTCCGCGACGAGGGGGTGAATGGCGCGGCCGTCCGGCTCCGGATTCTTGGGCGGCGCGTCCGCGGGGGTCGGACGGTCGGTGTACTGGGCCAGGTAGTCGCCGGCCTGCAGGGCCAGGCGTGCCAGTTCCCACTCCTTCGGCCTTTCGAGGCAGGAGTCGGAGCTGTATCCCCACAGGGTCAGGGCGGGAGAGAGTTCAGGCGTGTGCATCGCTGTTCCTTCGAACGGGCTGGGTGGGGTTATGCGTCCGGCAGAGGCCACCCCCGCGGGGGTGGGGAACAGGTGAGGCAATGGTACGCATGGTGCGGAGGTGTTCAGCGGAGATCGTTGCGATAGCTGCAACTTGGTCGGCGGGTGGCCTTCGTCTGGACTTCGGCGGTGGGGTAGTGGACCGCTCGGTGCACGGTCGGACCGGGTTTGAGGGTGCTGTCGACATTTCAGCGTGGCATCTGCTTGCGGGCGGAATCGGGGGCGATTCCGAGGTGCTCGGGCACCTCGTCCGCGATCAGGAAAGGGTGCCGGACGAGGTCTTTGTCGTCTGGCACCAGCGCGATGAGGGTTTCGCGGGCGCGCTCAGCGACACCGGCGGCCTGGCGAGCAGCTTCTTGCGCGGCCTCGGACACGGCAACGGCTTGTTCGTACTCCAGACGCCGTTCGTGCACGGTACTCGTCCAGGCATCGAGGTGCGACTCGGTGATCTCACAGCAGGGCCCACGTGGGGACTTTGTGCCCAGAGAATCGAGTACTGTCCGCGCCGAGCGTGGTCAGGTGATAATGGGCGAGCGGGTCCGGAGTCGTGCTGTTGACGCGCGAGTGGCTTTCGATGCGCAGGGTGACGCCTCCTCGCTTCCAGACGCCCGGCGTGCCGGGAGAGGTGCCGACTGCCTGCATCACCTCGGCCCGGAACTGTTCGACGGGAGACACATGGGGCGGTGCTCCGGGATCAGGCAGAGTGTGCTCGGCGGCAACGGTCCAGAACCGGTCTGCGGGTACGTCATCGATGCCGTCGACGCCAGGACCGCGCAGATCCACGACGATGGCGTCGATGTCGTAGTTCTCAGCATATTCCCCGAGGGCTCGCTCGACGCTGTCGAACAAGTCACTGATCACGGATCCTCCAAGATATGTCGGTGAACACCCGAGTCCCCTGTGCCCCACGTGGGGCACAGGGGCGATCCAGGAACCACTCCCCCACTGGGGAGGCGGTGGTCAGCGCGGGTTTCGGCCCCGGCGCCGCGATGTCCTGGTCCATGGCGGGTCGGACCGGCAGATGAGAGAGCCTGGCTGAGAAAAAGAAGATCCCTGTCCGAGCAGCGCGAAGCTTCTCGGACAGGGATCACGTCGTGCGGCACGGTATTCGGTTGCCGGTGTCCCGTTGCCGGGATGCGCCGCCCTGACCAGTGCCGCCGGGAGGCGGCCACATCCGCGCGACTCTCGTCGTCCGCGGTGGGTTCCCTCCTGGGGCACCGGTTGTCTCGGCCGGCCGGACTCACCCGAAGGGGAACTGCTCGTCCTGGACGGCGCTTGCGACGGCGGCGGGGGCCTGGGCGTGCAGCGCCCGGTTCTGCGCCTCGGCATCCCTCACACGCTCACTCAGGCGAGCCTGGGTCACCGAGCGCGGCTCGACGAAGGTGATGCCCTCGACGACGACTTTCACGTCGAAGACCTCGGAACCGTTCTTGGTGTAGTGGTCCATGCGCAGCGACGTGCTCAGCGCCACCAGGTCGCCCTTGTGGATGTTGTCGAACGGGCCGGTGCCAGGGGTTGTCGCACGGACGAAGGCCTCGACCGGGATGGCGTCGGACTGACGCTCACCGGCGGCGTTCGTGAAGTTGCGGTCGGCGAAGACGGTGAACATGACCTTCTTGGAGCCGTCCCTGTTCTTGAAGACCTTCGGGTCGTTCGCGAGGCGGCCCAGGAGGTTGCCGTTGTTACGGGGGTTCGACATGGTGTTTTCTCCTCGTATGCACGAAAGCGCGCGGGCAATGTCATTGCTCCGCGCGTGGATTGGGTAGGTCGCGTATTCGGTTGTCTGCCAGAATCCCATCCGGATCAGCTGTGCTGATCAGACGGTGATTCTTCATCGTGAGCCCCGAATCAGCTCTGCTGATCGCGTGCTCTGCTATGACGAGTTCCGAATCGGCTTCGCCGTTTAGACTCGCCTTCTTCGCTGGCATATCGGCTGTTCCCTGGACAGACCACCGGCACGAAGCCCGGATGTCCCGCGGCTCAGCTCTCAGTCGGCAGGCCCTGACGGTGCGACCGGATCCGGGACGCCCTCGGCGGCCAGCCACTCGATCTCTTCGAGACCGAGCCCGTTCAGACCGGCGGCTTCGACCATGTACGGAAGTCGGTCGCGGACACGGCGGATGGGGGCCTCGTCGTTGTTCCTGTAAGCGTTGAGGTCGAACACGGCGCAGAGTGTGGCGGGGTGGTCGTAGCGGGAGAGCGCGTGCACCAGCCGGTACTCATCCCCGTAGCGGTCGAAGGCTGCAGCGTGAGCAGCTTCTTCCTGAGCCTGACGCTCATCGATGCGGACTTGCTCGCGTGAGCGGCGGTGATCTTCGGCGGCCTGCTGACGGCGAAGGTAGGCGGTGGCGTTGGCGACGGGGATGACACCAGCGCCGTCGCACTTGTAGCACAGACCACCAATGCGTCTGTGCGGGACGTGGCGGTAGATGTCGAAACCCTGCTTGCCGTTGCACTTGGGGCAGGTGACGTACTCCTGCTCGCGTTCCTGCTGCGCCATGCGATTCACCTTCCTTCAGGGCGTGGCCTTCTACGGGGTCATGTGTGCCTCTTCAACGGCTCGGTGAGCAGTTCAGCGCCCGCCAGCGGAGTCGGCTCAGATACACAGCCGCTCCTGGACGGTGCAGAGGACCGCTTCGCCGACGTCACGCCTGAAGCTGTGCTGGAGCTGCACCGGGGTGATCGGTTGTGTGTCCGCGGCCTTGAGCCGTCGGCGCTCGACGACGAGGAGACGCTCCTGGCCGGCGGTGAGCGGCTTGTGGGTGGTGTTCCGGGTCTTGTCGAGGTGCTCGGCGATGTGGCGCAGGCTCTTGAGGGTCTGTGCTTCGAGAGCCATCAGAGTGTCACTTGGACCTCGTAGGCAGTGGACTGGAAGGGGCCGACGACGAGGGTGCGCACGGGCTTCACCAGACCGGCTGCCGTCAGTCGAGCGGTCAGGCCCGAGTGCTCGGACCAGTCCTTGATGAAGACGTTGCCGGGCCCCGGTGTGATGCTGTAGGCGTCCAGCTTCACTGAGATGGGCTCTACCCCCTCGACAGTGTCGAGCACCAGCGAGCGCTGTGCGTCGTCATGGAGCAGCGAGCCGGTGAGCTTGATCGGGCCGAAGTCGATGGTGACGTCGTTCTTTTCGGACGGTGCGGCTGCCTGGGGCTGACTCATGGTGTTTCACTCCCTGAAATCTGTCGATCGGTGCGGGTGGTGGCCCCCGAGCCGCCGCGGCTCCTCGCTGGACTGCACATCCGCAGGGGGAGACGGGGTGCGGAGCATGCTTGGTGCATCACGCGGCGGCCCGGGGGCGGCTTATGGTTCGGCGGTGGGCCGGATGGGGGCTGACCGTGGCTTTGATGGAGACCAGGGCCTTATGAGGTCTCGTCAGCGTCTCCGCTCAGCCCAGTCGTAGGCCGCAGAAGAAGTACGTGGCGCGCGATCAGGATGCCCTCGGGGGTGGTCTGGGCGAGGCGGCGCGCGTATGCCGTCCTGCAAGGAAGCCCTGGGCTGTCCTGCCGCAGACTCGATCTCGGCGGTGATCCAGACCGGCGAGGCCGACAATTCGCGCCACTGGCTTTTCTTCGTCACGGAGAAACCCGGACGCAGCTCTGCTGTGTCAGCTGGTCTTCTTCGGCTTCGGGACGCGGCAGGGGCCAGGGCCTTCACAGCACGTGGCCTCGCCTGGGTTGTCCCACTGACAGGTCGGGCAGCGCCAGAGAACGCCAGCCGCGAATGCCGCTTCGCGGATTGCCTGCTCCTGGCGGTCATCGGCGGCATCGAGCAGCTTGTTCAGCAGATCCCGCTTGGGAGTGCCCTCTGCACTGGCATCCAGCACCACATCGCCTTCGACCTCCACGCGCAGTGGCACGGTGCTGTCGGGACGGACCAGCCGGTCTTCCGCGGAGTCAAGGTGCACGGAGACCCGGACGGCGCCGGTCTCGTGGTCGAGGTAGGCAAACACCAGGACGCCATCGACCTCGACGCACGGGAGGTCGTTGTCGTCGGTCTGTGGATGAAAGGTGACATCCCGATTCGCCTGCTCGCTCGCATCCTCATCGGGAAAGCGGTAGTCGAGCGGTACGATGCGAGTCCGGCCACGCCTGGCGATGTCCTCTGCGTAGAGGTCGAATCCCTCGTCCGGGCGGCTGTGGCGCTCGGAGCCGTAGAAGAGCCGCACAGTTTCTCGGTCGTCCGTGGGCGGCTGGTCGGGAACGTCTTCTTCACCAATGAGGCTGTCCCAGACCCCGCGTACGTACTCGGCAAGGTCGGCCAGCGCAGAGCCCTCGTCAACATGGAGCGTCATCTTGCTCTCGAGGCGGTCCCAGCGGCGCAGCACCCAGGCCCGACCCGCCGGGCCCGGACTGATGAAGGTCACCACTTCGGGGATGGAAGGCTGCTGGCCTTCATGCTCGGCGAGCATGGCATCGCGTGCGCGGTCGAGGGTGTCCTGCTGGTGCTCGGAAAGATCGCTGGGGTCGATCTCCTCCCACAGCTCCACAGCCGTCTTCACGAGGCATTCGATGTCTAGCGGGTTGAAGCATGCAGCAATCACAGGGCTCTCCTTGAAAAGGGCAAGGTGTTGATCAGGATTCGCACTGACGATCGCCCCTGCTCATCGCGAGAAGAGCGGCGTGATCGTCACGGTTCTCCGGCGGACTGGGCCGGTGGGTGAAGGGGCTACAGGCACCTGATTGATCGGCGCCCGACTTGCAGTCGAACGGGTTCGGCCGCGTACGGCCCCTGCGGCAGGCGCGGGGACTCATGCCGCGATCCAGGGGGAAAGACCCGGGATTCATCGGGCGCACCGACGGAGGTGGATGTTGTGTTGGACACAGTCCCCGCGATAGCTCTCGTAGTGCTGTGGCGGGGCGATGACGTAGACGGGGCGTACGGGGTTCTCCGCGATCCGGGGATTGCGGGGAACGGTCTTCTCTGGCTGATCTGTGCGGGACTCCTGCGGGCAGTGCTGGAAGCGCTGTTGCTTCTGCGCGTGGCGGCACAGGAGATCCCGTCGGCGTACGGCACGTTGTTCAGCGGGGGTGGGTTCAGGGTCGACACAGCGAGCTCGTGGGCCCATGGCTCGCGCGTGCGTCGGTCAGTTCCGTAGGGGTCGGAGATGAGTCATGGTCGTGCTGGCTCCTTCGGGCCAAACGCTGGGCAGGGCCGGCCGTTGCCGACCAGCGAGCGCCCGCTGATGTGCTGTGCGAACCCGTGGGCGACCCCGTGGCAGGGGTCGGAGTTCTCGCACCGGTAGCCGCTGTCTTCGGGATAGAGGCAGTTCAGAGGGCGGGGCACTTGGCCGTTTGCCACCCGGCCAGTCGTCCACCGGGTGCAGCCTGACGGTCTCGATCTCGATAGGTACAGGGAGGCGGAAAGTGATATCGCATGAGGTTTCCAGATGTGACGAAGACGTTCTCCATCGCGTGGCTTCACTGCGCGATCAGCGGCCCACCTGCTGTTCCGATTGCCCGGTTCGTGCAGGTGGGCCAGCGGGGCGCTACTCCGGCGGGGCTGCTCGAACTCCCGCTGCAAGAGAGTTCCTTCACCCTGAGCCAGGGGCCTCAGCGCCTGCAGCAGCTGGTTGTCGGAGTAGACGACCGGTCCGGGCTTGGCCTGTGCCGGGACCGGTCATGGCTTTCTCCTCGTTCCTCGGGCGGCGGCGCGGGGGTGCTGCTGGTCGGCCAGGCGGTCGGCCTCAGTGAAGCGCCCGAGGTGATCACCCAGAACGAGGCCGGCCACATCGGCTGTGGTGGAGATGGCCAGGAGGATGAGCGGTGGGACCATGGCCGCGGGCTGGTCCTCTTCTGACTGTGCGTGTTCAGGGTTCGGTGGTCACCACCAATGGCGGAACATGTAGTTGCCTCGCGGCAGTTCCCCCCTGCGGATGAGGTCGGCGAGGATCCCGCGCAGAGAGGGGGTGAACCCCCTGCTGGCCCAGTAGTGGCTCTCGAACACCGCGCCTTGCAAGTCGGCTGTCTCGGAGTGCCCCGGAGGTACGGTGACTTGTGAGGGGTCGTCGCTGACGGTGATGGACAACCAGTAGTCGAGCGCAGTGATGCCCGTCTTGAAGACGGCCTCGTTCTCCTCGCGGTCGAAACCGAGATAGACCTCAGTCAGGTCGAACTCGTAAAGCGCCTCTCCATAGTCCTCGTCCGGCTCGAGTTCATACAGTTGCACACTGTCGTTGGGTAGGTGGTCTTGGTCGCGCTGGCAGCCTCGCAGCGAGTTGTAGGGCTTGCTGTAGACGCGTTCGGCGATCGTCTCGATGGGGATGTGTCCGTTCTCAACAGAGGCCCAGAGGGCATGTGGTTCGAGAATGTAGTAACTGCGGGATTTCCAGGTGTGCATGGGTTTCAGAACCTCTTCGCGAAGACCCAGAGGGCCTTGGTCGAGGGCGCGAAGACGGCGTCGAATGTCCTGGGGAACTGGTCGAAGCAGGTTGAGGCCTCGTCCATCTCGACGGCCAGGTACGGCCGCTCCGTGATCCAGGCGGCGGCCTGCTTGTCGAGGTACGCCGGGCTTTCCCCCTCGAAGACGATTCGGTGCCACGTCTCCTGGTCGTCGCTGACGTTCAGAGTGAGCGTCAGGAGATCGGCGGCGGTGGCGGATGCGGTGAGAGCGGTCATGGTGATAGTCCTTCGTCGATGAGATGAGAACCCGCGAGCAACCGCCATCCGGACGGCCGCCTGAAGCCGACACGCAAACGTCGTGTCGCGGACTCCCCCGGATCGACTCCGTCGATCCCGATCCGACCGGCTACGGACGAACAGATCGCCTCGCCCACTGCGTGTCCGGGCTCTGGCGCACCTTCCACTCTTCCTCCCTTGCAAACACCATTTAAATCATGAAATACCCCTATCAGAGTCATCTATCAAATAGGATGCGCATGAGGTCCGTCAGACCTAGCGCCCCCGACTCGATTGCGCACCGAAATGACCTACGGGCAGGTGCAGATTCGATCGACTCACAGAGGAAATGCCGAACGGGAGGAGAGACCGGAGTCGTGAAGAAACCGAAGAAGAGGAAGACGTCGCCGTTCCTCGTCACACTGGCAGCGACAGGCGTCCTGCACACGGGATGCTCCGGCACCAGCGGTCAGCCGACCGCCCCCGGACCGAGCCCGACGAGTACACGGATCGAGGCCAGCGACCAGGACCTGGCCGGGACTATCGACAGGATCGTGTTCCAGGGCGGTCAGCACAGGAGCACGGACGGCGGCGCGCCGCTCGGCAGCGACTCAGTGGCCGACTTCCTGCCCGCGGACGAGGACAGGGGGACCTAAGGACTGAAGGAGTTCACGACTGCACTCATGGACTGCACGGCCAACGCGGTACCGGACAAGGACATGGGTAGGGCAAAAAAGGAGCAGCCGACAAACCTGAGGGGGATCACCAAGGAGACCAGCCCCTGAATGATCATTCAGCGACTTTTCCATAGGAAACAAAAGCGGCGATAGGGTGATTTGATACATGAGTCGAATACGATACGGAGAGGCTGGGCATGGCTGTCACACAGGAGCCGACGTACGCCCTTCCGGGAGGCGCTAGCAGGCCGCGGCCGGGACGGTCCGGCGTGGACCACAACGGCAACGATCGTCGCGAACGGGTCTTCTTCCGGCTATCGGAGGATGAGAAGCAACGGGCCGCATACTGGGCGCAGAAGCGCGGATTCGATTCGGTCAACGCGTACTACGCCGAGGCGGTGGCGGCACAGATCCGGCGGGAGAACCTCGACTACGAGCTACCGACGCTGGAGATCGCACGGCTCAACGAGCTGGTCGACCACATCAAGGCGCTCTCGACGAACACCGCGAATCTCGAGCGTGTGGTCACTCAGGGCTTCGATTCCCTCATCGGACTCACTCGCGGGGAGAACTACCTGCTCGATGACGAGGACGGTGAACTGTGATGGACCGGGCCCCGGGAGCACCGTCGTCCACCGACGACGTCATGAACGTCGATACGGCCTTCCTCGACGGCTACCGGCGCAGCGGCGGTGAGGGGATGAAGCGGGCCCGGGTCCGCGACATGACACAGCGGGACATGGATCCAGAGATCGAGCCCCCTCCCCCGGATCCCGACGCCGAGCCGGATTCCGGCGAAGCGGCCGGGCTGGAGCCGGGCCCCGGTGACATCACGCACTCTGGTGGCTCGCCCCAGCGCGGCGGCAGTGGCGCAGTCGGGTCCGGCGGGACGAGTCCGAGCTCGTCGCCGGGCGCGGCGAGCGACGCGGCGCCTCCGGGCTCACTCCGGCTCACCGGCCAGCAGGACGCCATGCAGAACGGCACCGGGGCGGCGAAGGGCTCCGCCCGCGGCACGGGCACCGGCGGTGGAGCCGGTGCTGATCTACCGCACTCCGGCTTCCGGCTCGGCGGCGTAAGGAGCCAGCCGCACATCAAGTCGCTGCCGGAGGCGATCATCGGTGTGCTGCGCGAACAGCTGCGCGCAGCTGCCGTCCGGGAGCTGGGGGCAAGCGACCGCGCCGCACGCGAGTTCAGCGAGCGGCTGAGCCAGGGCACCCTGGTCATGGCGTTCCTCTTGGCGCAGCTTGACCTGCGTCTGGATGTCGATCCCGCGACGGGCCGCGCCATGGAGCTGTACCGCTCCCGTGACCCGCTGCTCGGCAGCATGGCTGCCCGCTTGGACGGCCTGGAGAAGCTCCAGGCCGAGAAGCGGGAGCTTCTGAGTGTCCTGCGTAACGAGCTCTCCGAGGTGCGCCAGACCAGCGCGGTCATCGAGCAGGCGATCGCCTACGCCATCGCCGACCGCACGGAGAACTTCCTGCGCGGCTCGCACAACACCCACGACGCGCCGATCACGCACAAGGACGCGGTCTTCGTCCGCGACAGGGCCCGCGAGCTGACCAGGAAGCAGCACAGGCTCGAACAGGAACGCGACGGGAGGCCGATCCGATGAGGCGCTGGTTCTCCATTGCGCAGCGTCCACTGGACAGCGGATCAGGGCTGAGCTCAAGGCGACCACTGTGCATGCGGGTGCAGGACGACGACAGCAGACGCGGCTCGTACGGCCCTGTGTGCCAACAGTGGTCCTGGTCGTCACGTACGGCACCTTATATGGCGGTCTGGGCCGCTTCGGAGGGGCTGCGAGCGCGAGCCACTGCCCGCTCTCGCTGAGCTAATGCACAGGGGGCACCGGCGATCCGGGCTTGGACGGGCTGCGGCCATGACGCACAGGACCGTCGAACTGGACGTGCCGGAGTGTGGGTCCGCGGTCGAGAAGGACAAGCTGAGAGGCTGTTCCCCGAGCTGCAGTGATGTAAGAAGTGCAGGAAGGTCTGAGCCTCCCAGCTCACGACCTGGTGCTGCTCGGCGCGGTACGCCGGGACCGCCGAATCGGCGGACCGTCTTCAAGCCCTGCTACCGGGGTGTGCGTGAGATCGCCGGACCGGATCTGCCAGGACTCGTCGACGGGCCACTACAACTGCGGGCACTTCGGCCACTGGCACAGCAGTTCGGGACGCTGGACTCCCCCGAGGATCTCTCCGACTTCCTGGTCAAGCGCCACAGCCTGGCGACGCAGACCCAGGTGGCGAGGTGGCGAAGGCCGCTGGTGTGCAGCCGATCCGGCTGAAGGGGCTGGAGAATCCGAAGCGTGGGCAGTGAGTGGACCTGCCGACGCTGTTCAAAGTGCCCTGGGCCGGGCCCTGCGTAGAGAGCCGGGCATGCGGACGCAGGGTGCACTTGGCGCGGCGACCAAGTCAGAAGCCGGTAAGCCGGTTCATTCGCAGGTCGTCGCGCAGCTGGGAGAGCCTGTACCACTGCGGGCCCTGCCGATTCGGAGAGACGTAGCGCTCGTACGCCGGCCGTCGTGGACCCAGTCCAGCACGAACCGGGGTCGGCGGAGCACGCCTGGTACTCGTTGACATCGGCGTGCGGTTCGACGCACACACGGCGCCCTCCCGCGAGCACCAGCAGCACGGCCGCTCCCCCTCGTCTCTCACGGCGCGGGCCAGGATGCGGCGCGCATCGGCGGTACCGGCCTGTCCACGCTCGGTGTCGACGACGTTCTCTGCGCAGTGGTGCGCGAGGTCGCCGAGGCATGCGCTGCCGGGCGGCCAGTGGGTCAGCTGCGGGCCGGAGAGCACGTCGGTGTTCTCTTGGGCGGGCGAGGTCTGGAGAGACAGAACGACACTGCCCCAAAGGGGTGCCGGCGCTGATACTCGGCGTGTCCCGACGATTTCATTCGATCCCCTTTCAGAGACCACTCGACTCACGATACAACTCGTCCATTCGATAGGATTACGACTCGCAAGCAAATCGCCTATGCGAGAGGAAGACTAGATGGTTGCGATCGTCGTTGCGGAGAAGCCGAGTGCGGCGCGGAACATGGCCAGGGCCCTGGGCGGGCAGAGGGGCAGCTACAAGGGAACGAGCTATGAAGTCACGCATCTGCGAGGCCACTTGTACGAGTTCGCCCGGCCTCATCTGATGGTCGCCCCGTCGCTCGTGGACCGCTACCGGAAGTGGGATCTGGGCAACCTCCCATGGGATCCGGGTGATCTGTCGTGGAAGCGTGAGCAGCAGAAGAATGTCGCGGACGTGGTCAAGAGTCTGCGCAGCGCGGTCGGTCGGGGCGACGAAATCGTCATCGCGACCGACCTCGACCCCTCCGGGGAGGGTGATCTGCTGTTCTGGGAGGCGATCGACGAGCTCGGGTTCCACGGCAAGCGGTTCAGCCGCATGGAGTTCGTCGACGAGTCGAAGGCCTCGATCCAGAAGGCGTTCGAGCAGCGGCGGCCCGTAACATCGATGCAGGATGAGGGCGACTACCGCAAGGCGATGTTCCGCACGCAGTGGGACTTCCTCTCGATCCAGTTCACGCGCATCGCGACCAACATGGCACTTGCTTCCGGTCAGAATCTGGTCCTGCGTCAGGGCCGCCTGAAGTCCGCGATGGTCAAGCTCGTCGGCGATCAGCAGAAGGTCTACGAGGACTACGTCAGGAAGCCGTTCTTCCAGAAGCGTTTCCGCGACGAGAACGACGTGATGTACACGAATCCGCACGAGCCGCGGTTCGACTCCAAGGACCAGGTGCCGCGGCAGTACGGACCCTCGCCGGTTGTGCTCGACGTCAAGGCGACGAAGCAGGCCGCTCCCCCGAAGCTGCTCGACCTCGCGGCCCTGTCGTCGCTGCTCGTCGGCAGGGGTGTGAAGGCGAAGCTCACGCTGGCGACTTACCAGAAGATGTACGAGAACCAGGTCGTCTCGTATCCGCGCACCGAGGACAAGACCATCACGCCGGAGCAGTTTGACGAGCTTGCGCCGCTGGTCGACCGCATCGCCGCGGTGGTCGGCGTCGGCGCGGGGCTGCTCACGCGCCGCGCGCCGCGGGGTACGCACGTGAAGCCGAAGGGTGCGCACGGCGCTAACCGTCCCGGCCCGAAGGTGCCGTCCTCGCTGGACGAAGTCGAGCAGAAGTACGGCAAGGCCGGGCGCCTGATCTACGAGACGCTGGCAAAGAACTACTTGGCCATGCTCGCCGAGGACTACGTCTATGAGCAGCAGAAGGGTCATGTCGAGAAGTACCCGGACTTCGTGGGTATCGCGAACGTGCCGCTGTCGATGGGCTGGAAGCGGGTCTTCGACCCCGACGCGGGCGATGACGCGGCCGAAGGCGATGAGAACGAGTCCGCCAAGGGGCTAGGCACGACGGCCGAGCCGTTCGTCTTCGAGGGGGCGAACAAGCGGCCCGAGCACCCGAGCATGCGGTGGCTGATGAAGCAGCTCGAGAAGCGGGATGTCGGCACCGGTGCGACGCGGACCTCGACCTACTCGGAGGTCACCAGCACGACGGCGAAGTATCCGCTGCTTGAGGAGAAGGGGAGGAAGGTCACCCTGACCCAAGCCGGGAAGATGAGCTGGCTCCTGCTGCCTGGCACGCGCATCGGCGACCTCGGGCTCACAGAGAAGGTCTACGCCGACATGCGCGAGATCGCCGCCGGGAAAACCACGGCGGCAGGCTGCCTCGCGGTCGTCGCCGACTGGGTGCGCGAGGACATCGCGACGATGCAGAAAAACGCGGAGTCGATGCGCGCGCAGCTGGGATTGAGGGAGGTCCAGGCCGCGGCCCGCGCCGAGGGCGTGTGGCAAGCCGCGCCCGGTGGCCCGAAGAAGGTCACGTTCAAGAAGACCTTTTCCGGCCACGAGTTCTCTGACGACGAGGTCGAAAAGCTGCTGGCAGGCGCGAAGATCTCGTTCCCGGCGACGAGCAGCAAGGGGAACGCCTACACGGCCACCGGTGCGCTCGGCGTCGGCGAGTTCAAGGGGGGCGAGTTCATCGGCTTCCGGCTCGAGGTCCCAGACGGCCCGACGAGCTGGTGCGGGCACCAGTTCACCGACAGGGAGAAGGCCGCGCTGCTGGCGGGCAAGCCGGTTTCGCGCGACGACTGGAAGAGCGCACGGACCGGCAACGCGTTCGGCTGCAAGGTCAGCTGGGACACGCGGGCGAAGAAGATCGTTCCCGACTTCGGTTCGGACGACGAGCCGCCGCTGTCGTGGTCCGGTCGGAAGTTCAGCGAGGCCGAGCGCAAGCGGCTGGCCGCCGGCGAGTCGCTGGCCCTGAAGGGCTTCGTCTCGCGCAAGAACGGCAAGACCTTTGACGCGACAGTGGCCTGGAAGAGAGACGGCGACAGGAAGAGGATCACGCCGTCGTTCGGATGACGGACCGGTCAAGGGAAAGTCGTGTTTCACCTCAATAAGAGAGTGGAGAAGCGGTGAGGGGCAGGTGCGAACAGGCCATCCGGCGAATTCAGGTTCACGATCCGAATCACCTCATGACCCATTCACTTCACCACTTCATTCGATTCGAATCGACCTCTCCAAGGTAGGGTAATTCGCAACTCACTCGCGCACGAGACCCTATGACAGACCACGAAGCGACCATTGGGGCAGACGGAGAGAGATTCATGGCGAAGGCTTCTTATAAGGTCCCAGCAAGCCTCAATCGGTCCTTCCTGGACTACGAGATCACGCTGAGCAAGGGCGGATGGGCGGTGCGGCCTTCGCCGATCAAGCAGCTGCTCTTCTTCGGAGGCGGTGTACTGGCCCTGCTGTGGCTGACGACGTCGACGTTCATCGCGAGCGCGTCTGCGGTGTTCATCGCGCTGTTCGTGATCTGGGGCCTGGCGGTGATCATCTACTTCGGTGGGATGACGAAGACCAAGGAACTGCGGGCCATGAACGTACCCGCACTCCTGGCGTACGTGCCGACGAGAGCACGGTATGTCTCCACCCGCCGCAGCTCGAACCCCTCCGACTTCTCCTCGCTCGTCGGCATCGACGGCATCGACAAGGACGGCCGGATCCACTTCTCCGACGGCGGCAAGGGCCAGATCTACCTCGTCGTCGGCTCCGCCAGCTACCTGCTTTTCAACGAGGACCGGATCGGGATCCTGGACCGCGTCGACGCGTTCTGGCGCAAGGTCGACACGAACTGCGAATGGGCCGTGATCACAACGAAGGAGCCGCAGCGGATCTACCACCAGGTGGCCACCCTGGAGAGGCGCAACCAGGCGCTGGAAGTCCGCGATCCGGATCTGATCGAGCTGCAGAACGAACAGTACGACATCCTCACACAACACGTGGGGGGAAAGTTCACCAGCATCCACCAGTACCTGCTCCTCAAGGGCAAGAGCGCGGAGGCCCTGCGCCGGGGCCACATGATGCTCCAGGCCGAGGTCGAGGGGTCGGCCCTGATGATCAAGGACGCCACGGTGCTCGACCGTGACGAGGCGGAGCCGATGCTGCGGGTCTTCTACCAGGGCATCGACGACGAGCTGCTGTCGCTCAAGGCATCGCTGAGCTGACGGCCTGGCCCGGGGACACGGACGAGGGAAAGACGAGGGACACCATGGCGCTGACGGCCAAGACCCGGGCGCAGCTGGGCATTCCGGGGAAGAAGAGCAAGAACGGCACGGTCGCCGCGCAGTCGGCTGATGAGCTGTGCGCGGGCACTTCCGGACCTGCTGGCAAAGGCCGGGCCGCGGGTCTGCAGGACTGCCCCGGGACCGGCGCGGTGCCCGAGCCGAAGAAGAACTGGTGGCAGCGCCGCCGGGAGATGAAGCACCTCGCGGGCAGCTTCGAGACGTACTCGCATCTGCTGGCGCTCAAGCCGAAGGAGAGGTACCTCTTCCGTTCCGACTATTTCAAGGTTGACGGCTCGGTCGCCTGCATTCTGGCGTTCTTCCATGACGACGCCGCGCACGACGGCTTCGCCGCCTTCTGGGGCATCGACCGTATCCCTGATGGTCTGGACGATCGGGTCACCGCTGTCGTCCTGGAGCAGGTGCGCAGGATGGACGACAAGTGGATCGACGCGTTCACGAAGCAGTCTGAGAAGCTCGACCGGCTCGACGCGCACGAGCAGTCGGAGACGGGCACGACCTCCTCGAAGCGCAAGGCGGCGAAGATCTCGTCGGACCTGGAGATCACCATCGGTGAGATCCAGGACGGTGCGAGCTACCTGTCGGTCCACAACCGGCTCTTCCTCAAGGCTCCGGACCTGGAGACCCTGGAGGATTCGATCGACCGGGTGACGCGCCTGTACATCGACCGGTTCGGCACGCTCAAGGCGGCGGCGTACGCCGGTGAGCAGCGCCAGGAGCTGGCGGGCCTGTGGAAGTACAACGACAAGAAGCGCGGCAAGGGATTCCACTTCACCTCGACCGAGCTGGCCGGGTCGTACTCGCTGGTCACCAACGGACTCAACGACAAGGGCGGCGAGTACGTCGGCTACATGGTCGGCGACGTGAACAACTCCGCGGTGCTCATGGACGTCAACGCCTACGAACACCACGTGGTCGTGGCCGACCCCACACTGAGCGAGTACCTCGGCCGGCAGCGGGTGGCGAACATGTGGTGCTCGAAGCTGTCACAGGCCTGCATGCTGGGCAACGGCAGCGCGGTCCACCTGGTCCTCGACGGGGCGGATCTCGACAGGCTCGGCCCGAAGTTCGAGCGGCTGACCTCGCGCGTCGACCTGAACCAGGGCGATGTGAACATGTTCGAGATGTTCGGCGAGGAGACGGACGAACTGACGGTCTTCGCCGCCCAGATGGAGAAGCTCAAGCTGATGTTCGAGCAGCTCTACGAGACCACCGACGGCGCTGTCGGCTCGATCATCCGCAGCGCGCTCGAGGAGACCGCGACAAAGTTCTACGTCGAGCAGGGCATGTGGCGGCACAACGCCAAGGAGTACCGGCACCAGCTGCGCGTGGTGAACATCCCGCACCATCAGGTCCCGCGCCTGCAGATGTTCGCCGCGTATCTGGCGACGGAGGAGAAAGCACTGGTCAACTCGTCGAAGAACGACCCGGACCAGCTGCGCGCTGTCAAGGTACTCAAAGGCATAGCGGACACGATGCTGAGCACGAACGGAGACCTGTTCAACAACCACACCGCCAGTACGGTCGACGGCGTCCGGGACGCCAGGCGCGTCGTCTACGACTTTTCTCGGCTGATGCGCCGCGGCAAGGGCGTGGCGATGGCGCAGCTCGTCAACATCATCGGCTTCGCTGTCGGCAAGCTGAGTGTGGGTGACACGGTCATCGTCCACGGCACCGAGCACATCGACGACCGGGTGAAGACGTATCTGCGCGACCAGTTCGACCACCTGCACGAGCGCGGCGGCCGGGTGCTCTACAGCTACAACGACGTCGACAAGATGCTCGAGGACTCGAAGTTCAACAAGTTCGACGCCGCGGACTACACGCTCTTCGGCCCGATGCGCGACCGCACGGTGGCGGAGTACCAGAAGCAGCTGCACCAGCAGATCCCGCCCGACCTTGCGCAGCTCATCACAACTAAGGGCGAGAACCTCACCTACCTGCGACGTGACGTCTCGAACGTGGTCTTCCACCTCGATCTCGCACTGGGGATCAATCCCCACCGCCAGGCACACCGCAGGCGGGTGCGGCTGGAGGCGGCCAAGGCCGAGGAGGCGGCGCGGATGGCGGTGGTCATGGCCGACAAGCCGGTGGCAGGAGCGAACCTGACCAGCGTCCGGAGGGCCGAGGCGGGAGCCGACGGCGAGAGCCGCCGGCCGGGCCGCGCGGTCGGCGACAACAGACCCCTGAAGAAGCAGCCGGCGCGGAAGTTGGCGAAACGGTGAGCAGGGCCTGGAACACGAGAGGCGGACAGGACACGGTGAACCGGACCACTGCACTCGCCGCTCGGGTCCACTCGTGGAATGGCGCGGACGCCCGGGGCAGGCTCACGCGCGTACTTGCCCTCGGCCTGCTGTGCGTGCTGCTCGCGCCGCTGCTGATGACGGCGTTCGCGTCGTCGGCATCCGCGGACGACAAGGAGCGTGACAACTACTCGCTCTACCAGCTGGCATCGAACGCGTCGATGTACTTCAGCCAGGAGAACTCACCGGAGGGCAGTAACGATCCTGCGAAACGGATGACCGACCAGTGGCGCAGCGTCACGAGTGACCCGGCCACCGGCGGCGACATGCTCGGCTACGCCGACTCGGAGTTCAGCCTCGGCAACATCGTCGGCTGGCTGTTTGCCGAGATCTCGGGGTCTTCGCAGACCATCGGGTACGGGACCCTCACAGCGACCGACAGCGAAGAGGGCACCGACATCTACGCCGGGATGCTCGACTACGCCCACTACGGCGCTGCGAACGCAGACCTGGGGCTGGACACGATGTCTTCCGGCATCGGCGGCCAGATCCTGGGCATGATCGGCGGGTCGGTGATCTGGGTGCTCTATGCCCTGTCACTGGCTGTGGGCATGCTGTTCTATCTGACCATCCAGATACTCAAGCTCATCAACCCGTTCCTGTGGTTCGGGCAGGCAGTCTCCGCGATCAATCAAACCTTCGGCGAAGGCATGACCCGCGGCCAGGACGCACCCGCGGCCCTGCGGGGTCTGTCGCACTTCGTCAACGACTGGTACGGGTTGATCAACGACATCGCCTGGCAGGCGCTCGTGCCGCTGTTCGTCGGCTTCCTGATCATCGGTCTGGTCCTCTTCAAGAAGATGGACCGCGGTTCGGCGGTCAAGAAACTCATCGTGCGGCTTGTCTTCCTCGGTGCAGGCCTGCCGCTCCTGGGCTCGATGTACACCGGGGTGCTCGACAAGTTCGACGACTCGCTGATGGGTCAGCATTCCGGCCCCACACGTGTGGTGCTCTCCACCTACGTCGACTTCGAGGCCTGGGCGATGAAGGACCGTCTAGGGATCCCGGACGCGGCCACGATCGCCTGGGCCAACGGGCAGGCCAGCCCAGAGGCGATGATGTCGGTGCGCACCAGTGCACTGGCGATCAACAAGCAATCGCACGGCAGCACCTACGCGGACATCAGCATCGGCACGAAGACTGACAACGCCGAGTCGGCCTGGCACGACGGCATGACCGGGGTCGACCGCACGGCAGCCGACGACGTCTATGCGGTGCTCGCAACCTTCGGGATCATCGGCGACTACATCACCAGCAATGTGGTCGCCGCCTCCGACTTCGAGTCGGGGATCAAGAGCGCGATCACGAAACTCGGCGTGGACAAGGACGTCAAAAAGGAGTGGTTCGTCAAGAAGAAGGGATACGGCGACCTCGACAAGTTCGGCGAGGAGACGGCCTACGGCCCCACCAACCACCCTGTGCTGTCCGTCGACGGCCAAGGCCTGACCTCCTCCAGCCCGGGCGGGAAATCGACGACGTTCACCACTCAGGGCACGAAGAGCGGCTGCGGCTTCGCCGTCTGGAACGACGGCCCGGTCTCATGCAATCTGTCGGCGCTGTCGACGTACAACTACCTCAACACCGGATTCGGTCCGGACTCGCTGACCATGTACAGCTCGAACAACGCGACCAGCGGTTTCACCCGTGAGAACCACATGTCGGTCTCGCAGGTGGGCACTGGGCCGGCAAAGTTCATGTACTGGCACAACGCCGCGACCGTGCTCGGCTCGATCGCCCTTCTCGGTTTCTGGTACGCCATCGGCATGCTGTTCGGCGCGGTCAAGCGCACCTTCAGTCTGGTAGCGGCGATTCCCTTCGCCACCCTCGGCGCGATCGCGGCAATCAGCAAGGTGCTCGTCTACTCGACGGCACTCATCCTCGAGGTCATCGTCACGCTGTTCATCTACCAGTTCGTCAGCGAGTTCCTCATCTCGATGCCGGACATCATCGCCGGGCCGATGTCGATTCTGATGTCCCCGGACGGACTCTTCGGCAGCCCCGTCCTCGGCGGGATCGTCGTGGCGATTCTTACTCTCATCTCCTCGCTGCTCGTCATGGGCGTCACCTTCGGTCTGTTGCGGGCGCGCAAGGTCGTGCTGCAGGCAATGGACGAGATCTTCACCAAGCTCGTGGACAAGTTCCTCGAGACGAATACCACGCCGAAGCCGGACAAGGGCGGGATGCTCCCGGCCCTGGCCGCGGGTGTGGGCGCCGGTGCGGGTATGGCCATGGGCAGCAAGCTCACGTCGGACCTCGGCCGCAAAATCGGCGGAGGTCCCAAGCCTCCGGGCAGCAACGGTTCCGACGGCAGGACCGTGCCGACGAACGCCGGAGGCACGAACGGCGAGCAGACGGCCCTGCCCACGGGTGCGCGGACGCTGGCCCTCGAGGGTGGCAAAGGTCCCGACGGTGCCGGACTGAACGAAGGCGGAGACATGCCTGGCGGCGGTGGCTCCGATGGCGGCCTGAAGGCCCCGCCCGGCGGCAGCGGTCCCGAGGGCGCCCCGGGAGCCCGGGGCAGCGACGGCGACGGAGACGGCGACAAGAGCGGTCCACTGCAGTTCGCGCGCGGCAGCACGGACAGCCCGCGCTCGGACAAGGAAACGGCTCAGAATCTGAGCAGCCGCGGCGGCCTGTCGAACCTCGGGTTCAGTTACGGGCCCCAGGCAGGATCCGGCCATGCTCGGGGCGGCCAGACCCGCTTCGATGCCACTGGCGCCCCCGAGTCCACAGCCCCGGGTGGGCACGAGGTCCCGGACGGCAGCGGTGGACCGGACACCCCGGCCGGAACGCGCGGCGGCCGCGGGGCGACCACGGGACCGTCGAACTCGACGCAGTTCGGCACGGGCCAGCAGCCGGGCTCCCCGGGCTCCGCTTCGCAGGGATCCGGGAAGGGCGCGCGCTTCACCGTCGGCAGCGACGGACTGGTGCAGCCGAACCCGGGCCGGACCGGCGCGCGCGCGACACCTGGTGCCCAGGGCGGCCCTCCAGTGTCAGGTACGCTGCCGCCCCGTTCGGCTCAGCGGCAGCGTCCCCAGAGCCAGTTGGGCGCAGATTCGCGTCCCGCGCCGGATGGACAGGGCCAGCAGCGCCGGCAAGGCCATGCTCCGCACCCGGTTCCCCCTTCGACGCGGATTCCCCGGTCGGAGGCGCGGACGACGCCGGTCCCGCCGGGCAGCCCGCGCGTGCCCACCTACATCGCGAGCCCGCAGGCGCTGCGCAGCGCCGGGTGGCCGATGAACGTCCCGGAGGCCCAGAAGGCACAGCTGGAGCGCCAGGCCGCGGCGATGCAACTCCCTGCGGGGACGCTGCCCACCCCGGCGCAGATGCAGGCGCAGGAGCGGGGCCGGAGCCCTGAACGGCTGCGCCGACGTCCGGCCTCGGCACCGACTGCGGCACCGGGGTCGCCGGGCTCGCTGAAGCCGGGGCCGGAGGGCATGCGTCACGAGCGTCGGAACCAGTCGGAGGGCTGATCGAAACCAGGCGTTGAGGGAAGGGGAAGACCCACCCGGTGACGAAGTGCTCGTTCACCGGGTGGGTCTTTTCTCGGGCGTGGCAAGAGGAGGGAGAGGGCGCATGGGGACTGGCTGGAAGCCGCGGGACGAGTTCCCGTGCAGGTGGTAGCGATCGGCTCGCTGGTGGCTCACGGGTCTGCGTGAGATCTCGCTCAACAGCCTGGTCGCCCTGGTCCTGGTAGCCGTGCTGTTCGTCCACGAGATACGCCGGACTGTGCGTCGTTGCGATGCCCCGTGGGTGCTTTCGCATCTGAAGGGCTCGATCGAAGGCTGGTCAGGCGGGGTCCTGGGCAACAGTGCCGGCCGCGGAGGTGTAGTGACTCTGGTGACGGAAAAGTTCCCGTCAGGCCGAGGCGAGTCCGTGTGACTGTCGGTAATGCGATGGAAGCCCTGTGGTGTCTGGTGAACTTCGTTGTGCCGTACATCGCCCTGGTCGTGTTCGCGATGTCGCGGATCCGGCAGTGCGACATCTGGTGGCAGCTGGACTTCATCGACGAGCATGCCCCGAAGTACAGGCGGCCGCCCGAGAGACGGTCGAGGAACGCAGAGCGCAGCTGCACAAGACGAAGAGGTAGTGGCACACAACAAGAGTCCCGTGGGCATGGCATCCGGGGGGCTCTTGTCGTGCTCGACAGGCTACTTGGAACAGTTCGCTTTGAATGTGCTCAGCAGCGTCTTGCCGACGTCGGAGTCGTCCCGTATGTATACGTCGTTGCCGACGCTGATCGAGCTTTCGCTGGTCGTGATGGCCTCTGTTCCGGTCCGCTCGTTGCGGCGGTCTTTTCCGGCAACCGTCCAGACGATCTGAGTCCGGTCGTCGTTGAGCTCGCCGGTGCTGGTGACATCGGGCTCCTGGTAGACGCCCTCGCATTCGTACTCGTGATGCGTGACGGTGTTGCCGTTGACGACGAGCTGTCCGAGGTCGGAGGTGCCGTTGACGTCCTTGCTGTAGTACGTACCGTCGATGCTGCTGCTCCCGGCGCAGCCGGTGAGCGCAAGAGTGGCGCAGGCCAGGGCCGCGGTGATCGCGGCCGCCCTGGTCCGCGTCACACGAGCGGTCCTGGTCATGGTCATGGTCATGATCCTCTGCTAGTTGGTTGGCATTCGGCGGTGTTCTGGTGTCACTCGGGGAATTCGAGGTCGCCGTCAACGCGCGTACGTGTGAACGAGGCGCGCTGCCTCTGGCGCATCGCTTTCTGGCGGGCCTGGAATTCGGCTGCGGAGCGGCGGTTTCCCTCCGGGCGTGAGGCGATTCGCTGCACGATCACTCTCCAGGCGAACATGAGCACGGCCCAGACTGCAGCGCTGATGAACAGCGTGACGATGACCGGCGTGTAAACGTCGATCATCACGGCGGCCGCGAAACCCGGCACCAGGACCAGAACGTTGGTGGTGATCCCGATGAGGAACAGCACGCGTCCTGCCCTGGACCACCGCGCCCGGGTCCGGATCTCTGTCCGGTCGGACGGCTGGGCGTACTCGACGTAGTAGAGCCTGCCCGACTGTTCCCGGTGCGCGACCCATAAGTTGCTCACGGTCGCCCTCCCCCAGGTCTCGTGTCTTCTGTTCCTTCTGCGGGTCCAGGTGGTGCCTTCTTCACAGGGCGTGCAGCGTCTCGGCTCCCCAGTTCCGGGCTATGCCAGGCCTTCCACTCGTATGCCTGATCTCTCAACCAGTATGGCAAACCTGTACCGGATGCATTATCTGCCGCACGATAGGCGGCAGAATGTGCGTCAGCTAATAGCGGGCCTGTCGGGGTCAGAGCGTGCTCTGCTGCAGGTCATCGAGCTTCTGCTCTGCCAGGGCCAGCGCAAGCTCGACCTGATTGAGCGCGTACTGGCCGTCGCGAACCTGCACGTGCAGCACCTGTACCTGCGGAGCGTCCGTCCTCTGATCCACCCGCTCTTCGTACTCACGGATCGCGGCGTATGCACCCTGCAACTGATCCTCGACGTGCGCAGACCGGGCGCGGAGCTGGCTGACTTTCTCCTCGTACCGCCGCACTCGGGCGTCGTGGTCCAGCGTGGTCTTCCCTTCGATCCAGGCGCGTAGCTCGGCTTGGTCGACGTTCGCGGGCAGCCCGGTGGCGAGCGGGCCTTCCGGTGCGGGCATGTCGATAGGAATGTGGGCGAGCATGACAGCTGGAGTCGTGTCGAGCGCGTGCGCGAGCGCCATCAGGTCGTCGACGGTGACGGTGCGCTCGCGGTTCTCCATCAGCCCGATGGCATCGGCAGAGAGCGGATAGCCCGCCATCCCCAGCGCATGCGACAGCTCGTTGCGAGTAAGTTCGCGCAGTTGACGGTAGTGGGTGATGGCGTCGGACACAGCAAGGGATGTAGGGAAGGACGGCGGCATGAAGCGATCGTAGATGAGCGGGAAGAACCCTCTCGAGAAAGATGTGAATACTGCACAGAAGTCACATCGAGTTGTGGAATTGTCAGCGCCGTTGCGATCGTGTTCGGATCGGGCCAGTCGTAGGGCCAGCTACTTCAGCAGTCATACCAGTGAGTTGGCGGGGCCCTCCGAAGCACGGCTGAGCGGAGAATGCTGCGGGCAGACACCTGCCGGTGGGGAGGCGGCGGTGTCCGTGGCCGCGTTCGCCGAGCGCAACGACAACTGCTCCCCCACTGAGATGGATGAGGCGGTGGCTGACGTTCCTCGCTTCGGCTCGCGGTGTCTTGAGTTCCTCCGCAGGCGCGCCCTCATCGTCCTCCCAAGACGACAAACGCAACTCGGGGACAGGCGCGGGGGTATGGCGTCGGTCGTAGTTCACCGCGCGGCTACCTCTGTGCCGGGTGTTCGGCGAGGTCGGTGAGGCGGGCGTAGGCGCGGTCGACCCGGAGGGCGAGGGTGGTGTGGGGGCCGAGGTCGCGGTCGGTGATGGTGAACGGCATCGCTGTGACCTGCGAGCCTTCGGAGTTCCGCACCCATGTCCTCTGGTTGCTTTCCGCGGGACCGTGTCCAATCCTCGCCAGTCAGGCCCTTGATGACGCCGCTGGCGGCGAGGTGCATAGTTCGGGGTGAGTCTCGAAGGCGAACCTGAGGTGTCCCACGGTGGTGCCGAGCTCTCGTGCGGCTGCGGCCGGGGACATCTGCCGGTTCCGCGCCAAGCCGGCGGCGAGGGCGGTGTCCAGGTCTCTCATCCTTCGGCCTGGGGGGGACGAGGTGGCTGACCGGCCTCCTCCTTCGCCACACGCGGGTTCCATACCCGGCGCGTCGACCCACAGACGCCAGCGGCCGGACTTCTCCTTGTGAATAAAAGCGACGATCAGAGCCATCGGTCGCGGCCCGCCCATCCCCGCCGCCATGTCGTCGCCGCGCAGCTCAGTCACGGAAGGCCCCCGTACGCGTCATCCCGATGACCGCCGCCACGGCGACGCCCAGCGTGCCGCCCCCGGCGGCGAGCCAAAGGCCTTCCATGAACGTGCCGCCGACCGCCCAGGCGACGAGCGCCCCGCCGCCGAGTCCGGTGAATCCCCCGAGGAGCAGGATGTACAGGAACCTCTTCATCCCGTATTCGTCATACCTCACGGCGTGCGGTCCTCTCGCCGTCGGGCCCGCAGCCGGCCCGTGCTCTCACGGCTCGGCACCATCCGAGTCCGTGACGTAATCGTATCGCGTGCTAACCTTGCCGTTTCACTTGGTGTGGGGCCGGGTTCTGTGCGGTAACGCGAAAGTGCCTTCTGAGCTGGGACGATGAACCCTGTCGAGGGGTTCTGTCGGTCCAGGCGGAAGGCACTTTCTGCGTGCAGGGTATCGGTTCGCGTCCCAAGCTCCATGTCTCTGCTGACGGTGCCGGGGTGGTGGGTCACGCCGGGGCACGATTGCTGGCTGATCTTGCCGATGCCACCGGGCTGACCAGTGCGTACGCCACCGCGTTGGGACCACTTCGGCGACGCGGCACTGGCCACAACCCGGGCCGGATCGCCACCGACCTCGCGGTGATGCTCGCTGACGGCGGCAAGGCCATCACGGATCTGGCCGTGTTGCGGGACCAGGGCGAGGTGTTCGGCCCGGTCGCCTCGACACCGACGGCCTGGCGGCTGCTCGCCGACATCGACGAGACCGGACTCACCCGGCTGCGAGCGGCCCGCGCCCAGGCACGAGAGGTCGCCTGGCTGCAGGCCGCTGAGACCCGCTTCGGAATACCGGGGGTGAAAGCCGGCGGACGGGAACTGCCCGGCCTGGTCCTGGACCTCGATGCCACGCTGGTGACCTGCCACTCCGAGAAGGACCAAGCCGCACCCACCTATAAAGGCGGCTTCGGATTCCACCCTCTGGTGTGTTTCCTGGCCAACACCGGCGAGGGCATGTCCGGGCGGCTGCGGCCCGGCAACGCCGGGGCCAACACCGCCGCCGATCACATCACGGTGCTGGACGACGCTCTCGCGCAGATCCCCGACACCCACCGGCACGGCACCGACATCCTCGTCCGCACCGACAGCGCCGGATCGGCGAAAGCCTTCCTCGCCCACGTTCGAGACGTGCGGATGCGAGGAATCCGCACCTTTTTCTCGGTCGGATACGCGGTCACCGAACCGGTCCGTCGCGCGATCCGGGCCCTGCCTGAACAGGTCTGGCACCCCGCCCTGGACCAGGACGGAACACTGCGTGCCGGCGCCTCGGTTGCCGAGCTGACCGGCATGGTCGACCTTGCCGGCTATCCGGACGGCACCCGCATCATCGTGCGCCGCGAGCGCCCGCACCCCGGAGCCCAACTGTCCTTGTTCGACCAGGACGAGGGCCTGCGGCACCAGGTCTTCCTCACCGACACACCGTTCGCCAGCGGGGGCTCTGCCCAGTTTCTGGAGGTCCGCCACCGCGGGCATGCCACCGTCGAGGACCACATCCGGTGCGGCAAGACCACCGGCTTCGGCCGCCTCCCCTCCCGCCACTTCCTGATCAACGCCGCTTGGCTCGAACTCATTCTCGCGGCGATCGACCTTCTCGCCTGGACCCGCGTCCTCCTACTGGACGGCGATCTGGCCACCGCCGAACCCAAGAAACTGCGCTACCGAATCCTGCACGTCGCCGCCCGGATCACCCGCGGCGGCCGCCGCCTGAGCTTGCGGATATCAGCGACCTGGCCCTGGAGACATGAACTCACGGCCGCATTCCACCGCCTGGCCGCCATGCCTCGCCCCGCCACCTGAGCGACTGCCCTCTGATCACCCGCGACCCGAAGGACCTTGGAGAACCCGGCCCACCGCGCCGGGGCCTCACCATGCCCTACCGACCGACACCGCTCCAAACGACCCCGCGCAGCCAGCCATCAGCCTCAACTGAAACGGCGAGGTTACTGATCTTTTCGTAAGTTCGGTGGGTGTGGTGGCGGTGTGGGTGGGAGGCTGTCGGGGTGACTTATCGACCCGCGCCCTTTGCGGCTGGCGCCTCCCTTCCTCCTTTGTCGCGGCCTCAGTTGGCGGAGGCGCGTCGTGTTCGGGCGGTCGAGTTGTTCGAGGACGGTGTCTCGAATGCGGAGATTGCGCAGGCGGTAGGGGTGTGTGCGGAGAGCGTGCGGCGATGGCGGCGGGCGTGGGAGGAAGGTGGTGCTTCGGCCCTGCGACGGCGTGCGGCCACCGGTCGTCCGCCCAAGCTGGACGACGCCAAGGTCGAGACCGTCCGGGCCGCGTTGGAGAGAGGAGCCCAAGCCCATGGTTTCGAGGCCGACCTGTGGACCCTGGAGCGAGTCGGTGCCGTCGTGGAGCGGGTGACGGGAGTGATGCTGTCGAGGGCGTCGGTGTGGCGGTTGCTGACCGGCCGGCTCGGATGGAGTCTGCAGCGGCCCGAGCGGCGGGCGGTCGAGAGGGATGAGTCGGAGATCGTCCGTTGGATCGCGCACGAGTGGCCACGGATCAAAAAGGGGCCGTGAACACACGTGCCTGGATCGTGTTCCTCGACGAATCAGGCGTCTCCCTGCTGCCTCAGATCCGCCGCACCTACGCACCCCGAGGTCGGACCCCGCTGCTGCGGCACCGGCTGAACTGGAAGCGGGCGTCGATGGCCGGGGCTCTGGGATACCACTCCACCGACCCCGATCGAGGGGCCCGCCTGTGCTTCCATCTCAAGCCCGGCAGCTACGACACCGCCACCCTCATCGACGTCCTGGAGCAGATGAAGGTGTTCTACCGCGGCGAGCGGGTGGTCCTGGTCTGGGATGGCCTGTCCGCCCATTGGAGCCGCGCGATGCGGGCTTGGGTCGCCGAACAGGACTGGCTCACCCTGGAGCGATTACCCGCCTACGCTCCCGACCTCAACCCTGTGGAGCTGCTGTGGTCCTCACTCAAGAAACGTGAACTCGCCAACCTCGCCGGCGACCACCTCGCCGACGTCGCCGACGCCACCGAACAAGGCATCCACCGCATCAACCACAACCCACAACTGCCATGGTCCTTCCTCGCCCATACCGGCCTGACCATCCACCCACCACACCCACCGAACTTACGAAAAGATCAGTAGTGAACAAATCGCTTCGCTGCAAGGTCAGTTGTCGGACCTGGAGCGCAATCGCGCCGTCCTGCTGAACCTGCAGTCGGCGCTGACCGATCGTGCCGAGGCTGATGATGTCGCGGTCCCCTCACCGCGACATCAGGAGACCACGGCAGCCCCTGCAAGTGACAAGAAGAAACCTGGGAAGAAGGCCTCGAAGAAGCCGACAACGAAGAGTAAGACGAACCAGCCCACTTTGGTTGCGTTGGTAGCCCAGTACCTCACTGAGCAGACAGAACCTCGCTCGGCAGCTGAGGTAACTACAGATCTCAATCACGCACACCCTGCACGAGAGTTCGCGGGCGGCGTCGTGCGTACAACCCTAGAGGGGCTTGTGGGCAAGTCCCTGGCTAGTCGTACCAGGCAGGGCAGGTCTGTCTTCCACACCGGAGCCAATTCAGCCGTGGCCTTGGGCGCCGGAGAAGCCGGAGACAAGTAGGAAGGCTGGGCGCAGAACGGGGGCGGGCAGCGCATGCTGTCCACCGCCGCCTGGTACAGCGGTGAGCTCGCTGACGGGACCGGGGCGGCGGTCGAAGCTGAGCCCGATGAGAAGGGCAGCACGCGCAGGCCAGGCTCCGGATTGAGGAACCGCTGACGCCCTTGTTCTTGCCGCCCCGCGGTGCACGCCATTGAGGAGCAGGATCGAGAGGCCCGGCGGCGGCAGCATCGGCCGGACGCAGAGCACGGCCGCCGGGCCCGTCCAGTCTCACCTACCACTCATCGGCAAAGGCACCGGGGGTGTTCCCTCAAACGGTTAGCTTCAGGGCCTGCGGCCGGGGCCTTCTCGGCGGCACTGTTCTCGCGTTCGGTGGCAGAGGCCGTGTCGGAGGTCGGCTCGGCCACCGACACGGCGGCGGGGGCGGCCTTGGCGCCAGGGGCGGTCAGGGCGGGGCGTGGGCCTTGACCTCCCGCGCCGTGCGCAGGGCCTCCTCGAACCGGGGGCGGACGCGGACGCGGGTGCTGATCTTCTCGCTGAAGATCTTGTCCCGGGGGATGCCGTGCCCCGCGAGCGCGTCGAGCTGGGAGTCGAGTTCCTGACCGAGGGTCGAGCAGCGGGCATAGCCGATGCGGATGTCGGCGCCTGGGAGGTCCGGGTCGAGGGGTGCTGGCGGCGGGGTGCCCGGCCGCCACGGCCGTCCCGGTCCGTTCACCGTCGTCCGCTCCGGCAGCGGCTGGGTGGCCCTGGTTGGTCCCGGCCTGACCGAGGGCGTGGACGAGTCGGCGCTGACGGCGAACGCGCTGTGGGAGGCGGTCACCGGCAAGCCCGGCGAGGGCTGGGTGGAAACCGTGCACGTGATGGACCGCAGCGAGGCAGCCGAGAAGAAGCGCAAGGCGGACAACGACGCCGCGTACGCCGACCGGCGCGAGCGCGCCGCGAAGTCGAAGACGGAACCCGCGACGGCCGCGCAGTTGAAGTACCTGAACACTCTCGTCGCGAAGGCCGGCCGCGAGCGGTTCGACACCGCGTTCAACAAGGCCGTCAAGGGCACCGGCGTTGCGCCGCGCGGTGAGGACGAGAAGACGCAGGCGGCGCTGGGGCGCCTGACCAAGGCAGCGGCCCGCAAGCTCATCACCGCGCTGGTCGGCCCGTGAAGACGACCTGACGGGGGTGGGGCTGCCGGACCGGAAGGGGGGCCCAACATTGACCGGCCGGTCCAGCAGCCTCGCTTGGCCGGGCAGGCGTCGAAGCTGCCAGCCGGTGCGGGTGCGGGGACGGGGGTGAATGCCGCCGCACCACGCTCGCTGTTCTAACGGCCGGGGGCGGCCGAGGTCACCCGGCGGTACGGCGGGTGCGGCGCTGGGCGAGAGCGGCACGCGCCATGCGCTCGTCGAGCACAAGCCCGAACTCCTCGCGCGCGATGCGCTGAACGTCCTCGGCGGCCACGGTCCGGCCGCCTGCTGTGCGGGCACAGGCGAGTTCGGCGGCGCCCAGGGCGAGCAGCTGCTCGCGGTCGCGCCCTTCGTATCGGTCGGTCGTGTAGGCGGCCAGGACCTGCCGCCAGATCCCGCTCACCCCTCACGCCCGTCACGCGGGGCGGGGACGGCAGCCACGTAGGCGTCCTGCGGCGGCTCGTCGGTCTCCTCGTCGGGGCGGTGGACGCCGAACGGACCCGGGGTGCCGTGGGGGACGCCGAGGACGGGGGCGCCTTTCGCGCGGTGCGGAGGGTCGTAGATCACGGGTTCTACCAGGGCTTTCACGGAGCGGTTGGAGTCGTGGCCGACGATATCCGGGCGCCGGACACAGCGGTCTGGGACCGGGCCGGGTCCGTCACATCCTGTACCCGGCCCGGGGCATAGGGGTCAGCGGCGGTCGCTGAGGAAATCGCGGGCCCGCTCGTCGAGTTCGACAGCGCAGCGCAGTCCGCGGATGCGGAACCGGGACAGGTCGCGGCGCATGTTCCCCACCGCCCTGCGGGTCCGCCCCGACTGCACGCCGTCCATGTGGTCGATGGCCCGGCCCCAGGTGGCGCACGCCTGCTCGATGCTGCCCTCGGCGGCCTGCATCTCGGCCTGCGCGACCAGGTCCAGGGCGACGATCCGCGCGTAGGTGCCCGGCGGCCGGCTCGTCGCCGCCGCCCCGTACATCGCCGCAGCCCGGCGCCGGTCGCCGAGCGTCTCGAAGACCTTCGCCGTCCGGCTGTGAACGGTGGCGGCCGGCGGCCCCCACGACAGCGCCCAGAACGGCACCTCGTCACCCTTCGCCGAGCCCAGGGCGGTGCGGGCCCGCTCGACCTCCCGCACGGCCTCGGTGCGCTGGCCCGCCTTGGCGAGGCCGTGCGCGTGGGTGACGGCGAACAGCGCCTCGGTCTGGGCGTCGACCCGCCCGCGGACCTTGTCGACGGCGCTCGCGGCCAGGGCCAGGCAGTGCTCCGAGCGGTGCAGCTTCATGCCCTGCTGGGACATCGTCCTCATGACGAACGCGTCGTGACCGGTGATCCTCGACTCGCGGGCCAGCGCAAATAACTGCAAATAGTACCTTTGCGCCAATCCCTGTTCCCCGCCGTCATACGCCCGCCAACCGGCCTGGTGAACACCGACGGCGGCGACGGACAGCATGTGCCGGTGGTCGTCCTCGGAGCTGAACCGCCCCCGGCACAGGGCCGCGACGTCCGACATCAGGTACTGCACCAGCGCGGATCGGCCGTGCTGGCCGCCGTGGCGTTCGTCCATCACCGCGAACATCGCGACCATGTCGCGCACCGCGGCGACGTCCGCGTGCCCGACGATCGCGCCGGTGCGGGCCTTGGCCGCACGGGAGGCGATATCGGTGACGTGCTCCAGCGGCAGGACGGCGGCGGCCACCGAGTACGCGGCGCCGCACAGGAAGCCTCGACGGTCCAAGTCACCCCTCCAGATCGGCATCAGGGCCTCCAGCGGGTCGTCTCCGATGGACAGTCCGATGCTGTCATTCTCCCAGCCCGCCGGGACCGGCAGGCCCAGATCCTCGGGGGTCAGGGTCCGGCCCAGGCGGCGGGACAGCGCGATCGTCAGGTAGCGGCCGGTCTGCCCCGAGGGCATCGCCCCGGCGATCCAGTGGTCCACCGTCGACTTGTTCGTCCGCAGCGAGGCGCCCATCTCGGCCGCGACCTGACGGACCGCGTGGGCGAGCGCGGCGTACGTCCACCCGGATTCGGCGACGGCGTCCCGCAGCCTGGCGTTCGGTAAGCGCTGGGTCATGACCGCCCCCGTATACCTCGTATACCCATCCATCCTTCCCAACCGTACCGACGAAGGGTCACCGCCGGTTGACTGTTGGTCATGCCCGGCACCACAGCGGACCGGATTTCCGGGGCTGCTGAACTGCCGGGATGGGCACCACCGTTCACTGCGCGTCCGCTCCCGGATGCCAGGAACGGGAGACGAAGGAGGTTCCGACATGGAGCACACCACGCAGACCCCGGCCTACCAGGCGCCCATCGTGCTGGACGCCGGCGACGTCGTCGAGGTGACGCTGGGCACCCAGAACTTCGACACCGCCGACGACACCCAGTACAAGAACGCCTGACCTGCGGGTCTGCCGGGCCGGACGGGGTGTACGCCGCTCCGCCCGGCCCGGCCCAGGGGCGCCGGGCCCGCCACACCTGTGCTGGGGCACAGACGGGCGGCCCGGCGCCCCTTTCCGATTCGTCACCAGGCACGACGACGCGTGAAGGAGACGGCGCCGATGCGGTGGAGCGCGGGACGGTATGGGACAACGGAAGAAGCCAGGCGCCCCCAGGGCGGCAGCGCGGTGCCGGGCCTGGAAGCGATGTGGACCGCGGGCTGGCCCGCAGGGCGGGTACGAACGGCGAGCGACGGCCCGGTGTCGCTGACCGTGATCGGGGACTGTGGGGCCGACGACGACCAGCTCGCCGCGCGACTGCCCGCCATCCGGGCCGGTCGGTGGCGGGAGCTGACCCGCTGGCCCGGCTCGTACCTGGCCGTCGCCCGGAACGCGGCGACGCTGGCGGTGATCGGAGACCTGGCCGGGCAGTACCCGGTGTACTGGCGAAACCACGGCGGCACGGTGTGGTGGGCGACGTCCGCGGCGGCGCTGGCCGCCCTCGACGGGGCTCCGGTCGACCCCACCGCGCTCGCCGCGCACCTCGCGCTCGCCCAGCCGGACGTCCTGGGGCAGCGCAGCCTGCTGCGGTGCGTCAACCGGGTACCAGGCGGGCACCTGTTGCTGGCCGATCCCTCGGCGGCCCGCGCGGTGCGGTTCGAGCCGGCCGACTACGGACGCACAGATCTGCTCGTCGCCGCGGCGACGGTAGGGGCCGCGCTCGGCGAAGCCGTCGCCACCCGGCTGGACGGCCGCCCGGTCAGCGCCGACCTGGCCGGTCTGGATTCCACCACGCTGGCCTGCCTCGCCGCACAGCGCGGCCCGGTCACCGCCGTGACGTTCGCCGACGACCGCCTGTGCGACGACGACCTCCCGTACGCGACCCGAACCGCCGCCGCGGTGCCGAACCTGACCCACCACGCGGTGCCCGGCACCGCGCACACCGTCTACTACGACGGCCTGGACAACCTTGGCCGCCTGCCGGTGACCGACGCCCCCAACGCCTACGCGGTGACGGCGTCGATCAAACGGGCCGTGCTGGACACCGTGGCCGCCCACCACCCCTCGCCGGGCCTGCACTTGACCGGTTCGGCCGGAGACGCGGTACTGTCCGCCCCCTCCTCCTACCTCGCCGACCTGCTGCGCGAGCGGCAGCACCGCCGGGCCTGGTCACACGCGCTGGGCCATGCCCGACTGCGCCACACCTCCGCCTGGTCGGTCCTCGGCCGAGCCCGCCCGGCCTCCCGGACCGGCTTGGCCGGTGCCTGGCGGCAGACGGCCGCCGAACTCCGCGGACCCGTACGGGAATGGGTGCCGCAGGCGTTCCGTCCCGTGTCGTGGACACCGCTGCTGGCCACCGCCGACTGGATGAGCCCCGACGTCCGCCATCAGCTCGCCGCCGCCCTCGACGGCGCCGCCGAGCAGCTGCACGACGCTCCGGTACGTCTCGCCGCGTGGTCGGACCGGCAGGACCTGGCCCGTCTCGGCGCCGACACCACCGGCTGGCGGCAGCTCGCCGCCGAGCCGTACGGCATCGACCTGGTCGCCCCGTATCTCGACAACGAGGTCATCCGGGCCTGCCTGGCCGTCCCCGCCGACCAGCGCGGCACCCCCAGCCGCTACAAACCGCTGCTGACCACAGCGTTCACCGGAACCGGGGTGCTGCCCGACTTCGTCCTCACCCGCGCCACGAAGGGCGGCTTCAACGCCCTCGCCTACGCGGGCCTGCGGGAGAACGCCCCCGTCCTGCTCGATCTCCTCGGTCCGTCCTCACGGCTGGCCGCGGCCGGCCTGGTCACCGAGGCGCCGGTGGCGCGGATGCTTCAGCGGGCCGCGGCTGGACAGCCCACCGCGCAGGGCGCCCTGCACCTGGCGGTCGCCGCCGAGGTCTGGCTGCGGCAGCAGGAGACCGCCCCGGCCTGGTGGGAGGTGAACTCCCGTGTGGCAGCTGGCTGAGAGCGCCCACCCAGTCCTCACCGACGACGGCGGCGCGATCCTCGACGAACGCACCGGCCGCTGGACACACCTGACCCCGACCGCGTCCGCCGCGCTCATGCTCCTGCTCGCCGGCACCACCGAAGAACAGGCAGCCGGACAGTACGCGCAGCGCTACGGCATCCCCGTCGGGCAGGCCAGCGCCGACATCCGTACGGTCGCCGACGCGCTCACCGCGCAGGGACTCGCCACCGCCGAACCGGCGCCCCGGCGCCGCTGGTGGAGGTGGTGGCGGTGACGAGCATGGAGGCGTACTCCACCGTCCGCACCGGGACCTTGCCCGAACGGTGCGCGGCTGTCGCCGGTCTCGCGCTCGCCCTGGTGCTGCTGCGGCTGCCGTTCCCCCACACCGCCCGCATGGTCCGCTGGGCACGGCGAGCGGGCCGCCGGCCACTCACGCCGGAGCGAGCCGTATCGCTCGTCGAAGCGGTCCGGCACACCGGCCACCTGTGGCCCGGCCGCGCCGCCTGCATGGAAACCTCGCTCGGCGCCGTGCTGGCCGCCGCTCTGCTGGGGCGCCGCCTGGACTGGTGTCTGGGGGCGCGGTTCGCCCCACCACCGGTCGAGTATCACGCCTGGGCCGAACTGCCCGGCCAGGGCCCGGTCGGCGAATACACCGAAGCGGGCTGGCACCACCGCACCGCACTGACGATCTGACCGCCCCGCCGGGCGCCGTGTCCTTCACCGCCCGGAGCAGTTGACCGAATGCGTGTACCCGCACCCCCCTCGAAGGAGTGAGCCAATGTCCGCCGTCGCCCTGGCCGCCGAGACCGTCCCCGAGCACCACTACACCCACCACGAAGGCCGCGGAGCCACCCCGCACCGCTCCAACCCGGCCGTCATCCACCGCGAACTGACCACGCTGGACGCCCGGACGGGCATGAACGTCGCGGAGTTCGGCACCGGCTCCGGCTACTCCGGCGCCCTGCTCGCCGAGCTCGTCGGCCCCACCGGTCACGTGACCAGCCTCGACATCGACACCTACCTGACCCGCTGGGCGGGCCTCATCCACCACCAGCGCGGCGTGGACCACGTCCGCTGCCACGCCGCCGACGGCACCGGCGGCTTCCCCGAACAGGCCCCCTACGACCGGATGGTGGCCTGGTGCACCCCGCCACTGCTGCCAGGCGCGTGGGTGGACCAGGTCATCGACGGCGGCCTCATCGTCGCCCCGCTGCCCATCGCGGCCGTGCCCAACATGACCGTCGTCACCAAGATCCGCGTCACCGGCGGCGAACCGGTCGTCGAAGAGGTATTCACCGGCGGGTACATCGAAGCCACCAGCTCACCCAAGACCGACCTCGACCTGCCCGGCCGGTGGGTGGACTGGGAAAACCGCATCCCCGCCCCCTCCTGGATCTCCATCGCCTGGCGCGGCGAGGACGACCACCTCCACACCGGCGCCCGCACCACACTGGAGAGGCTGCTGAAGGACGCCCACACCGAGCCGTACCAGGGCGCGGAGATCAACCTGCCGTCCTGGCGGACCTACGCCGCCACCCTCGGCGACCACCGGCTCACCATGGCCGGGCTCAGCCCCGACCTGTGGGCGATCGGCCACACCACCACCACAACGGCCGCCGTCATCCAGCAGGACGGCACGATCCTCGCCGACGCCCCCGACTCCCCGTCCCTGACCGTCCTGCGCGACTGGCTCCAGCAGTGGGAAGAGGCCGGCCGCCCCGCCCCCGCCACCTACACCCCGACCCTGGTCCGCACCGGAGACGGCTGGGACCTGCGGCTTTCCCGGTAACCTCGTCGCTGCCGCTCACGCATATTGCCCGGAACGCCGAAGCGTTCCGGGCAATGTCGTCTCCACCCTGTCAAAACTTCTGACAGCAACACCGGTTTCCTCGTCCGTTCCTACTCGGACCCCTTCAACTCCACCGGCGTGATGGGGAACCCGGCCTCCAAGAGCGCCTGGTTGGACTTCGTGACCAGGTCGCTGAGCGGCTGGTGCCTCGGGTCGGTCCAGTCCACCTCGACGTATCAGTGCAGGAGCGTCCCGGCTTGCCACGGCTGTGCGCCGGCCTCGAACTCGAACGGCTTCATGGAGTGGAACGGTACGGTCGGCGGCATCACCGAGGCAGGGACTTCGTCCACCTGGCTGAAACTCGCCGCCCCCGGTTCGTCACCGGTAGAGCGGGTCCTCGGGGTCATGGGTCTCGAAGGGCCGGTCGGGAACCCGTTCGGCGTGCCGGATCGCGAGTTGCACGGTGGTCTCGGGCATCACCATCTCCACCATCTGCGGAGGGCGCGGCAGCAGCACGCCGACCGGAAACCTGGCGGGCAGAGCGCTCCGATCAAGGTTCTCCAGCCACCAGCGCATCCAGCCGTAGAGCGCCGACGCGTAGAACTCCGGCTGGCCGCCCTCGGCGTGCACGTGCACGGTGTACCCCACGGGCTGCCACACCGACGGCGGCTGTACCCGCACCCACACCAGCGCGCTGCCCCTGCCGGTGACGGCACCGACCACCAGGACCCCGGGATACGCCCGCGCCGCGTCATTGAGGACATTGAAGGCTCCATTGGGCGACGAGGCGCCGGTGGCGTCCACCACCACGACGGACGCGCTCTGCGTGATCCTCGGCTCGGCGTTCGGCAGCGCCATCAGATGCAGGGCGGGACCGTTCTCCCCTTCCCCAGCCGACAGGTCGCGGGGGACCACGTGGACGCGAAGGTGCTCCGCCGGCTCCGACGGGGGTGAGACCCGCGTCTCCAGCGTCCACGCTGCCAGCACGGTTTCTGCCGCCTTGCTCATCGAGCCCCCTCGTAGCCGTCTAACGACTCGGTCCGCGATTGAGGTCAGGCCGTGCTGGCCTGGCGGGTCGGCTGGTGGGTGATCAGCGGACCGAGTCGTAAGACCGTGTCAGTGGGGGCGGTTAGCGTGTCGGCCATGACTGACGCTCTGTGGGATGAAGCTCCATCGGCTGGCCCCGACGCGGTACCCGGCGGCTTGACCGACCCGGGCTGGCTCGTCTGCGCGGACCCGGACTCGGTGCTCGCGCTGCTGGGAAGTGCGTCGGAGCCGGAGGAGCAGCGGGGGGCGACGGTGTACCGGGCCTCGCTCGACGTGCACCGGCATCTGACTGCCGCCGAACGTCGCTTCGTCCTCGCGCTGGACGCGGCCAGGCTGGACGAGGTGGATCTCGCGGCGCAGTTTGCGGCGGTGGCGGTTCCCGGTGCAGAGCCGCTCGGTTGGGAGCCGGTCTGGGTCAGGGGTTCGCAGGCGGATTCCCGCCTGGTGTGGACGCTGATCGGTCACCAGGGTCAGGTGACCGCTGTCGCCACTGCCGTGGTCGCCGGTCGCGCGGTGGCCGTGACTGGCAGCCGGGACGGCACCGTTCGGATCTGGGATCTCGCCGCTGGCCAGGAGGCCTTCCCATCCCTGTACTGTCGCACGGATGCCCGGTCGGCGCTGACCGTGGAGGTCGACCGGATCGCCACGGCCACCTTGGACGGTCGCGAGGTCGGGCTGCTGCTCTCGGATCTCGCTGGCGAGCAGCGGCTCCTCCTTCTCGACCTGGCGACCGGGTCCCTGACTGGTGAGTGCGTCCGCGTCGTGGCCGTGGCGGAGTTGGCCGGCCGGAGCGTGGTGCTGACGCTGGAGGACGACCGGACCCTGCGGCTGTGGAACGTCGCCACCGGCGAGGAGCTGGGCTCGTCCGTGTCGGCGCAGGTGCTGGCCGGTTCGCACGGCTACCCGGCCGCGGTGCGCGTCGAACTCGGCGGCGCGGTGCGGACTTGGGACCTTGCCGGGAACGAGCTCGACTCGGCGCCGGTGGACGCGGACGAGCAGGCGTACGACCCGCAGGCCGTCGCGGTGGTGGTCGACGGTCGGCTGGTCGCCTGCGCCTTCGACGCTCTCGACATCGACCATCTCCACGACGGCGACACCGCGGTGGCTCTCCTCGGTGACCTGGCGGCCGCTTGCGGGCATCGATCCGGTGCGCCCGTTCGCGTCTCCCAGTTTGTGGTGGTGGCCGGGCGCCCGGTCACCCTGTTCCGGGAGTACGGCGGGTCGCTGCGGGTGTGGGACCGGGTGGCCGGCTCCCGGCCCGGCACGCAGGGATGGGTGGTGACCACCGACG
>NZ_JBHJWQ010000043.1:0-42243 GCF_042266885.1 Streptomyces sp. NPDC056061
CTTCTCGCTTCACCTTCTCCCCCGCCTCCTCCGCCTCCCCCGCAGAACTCCGCGCGGGGGGGCCGCCCCCCCCCCCCGGGGGCCGCGCCCCCCGCGGCTCTGTCGCGTCACGGAACACGGACGACCGCGCGCCGGGCGAACGGCTGGGCGTCCGCCCGGCGGTCGGTCCCGATCGCTCGCGGTCGGGCCCGACCGCGGCGGATCACGGGGTCAGCGGCGGCCGAGGGCCGTCACCGGGACGGGAGTCCTGCTGTACGCCTTCCTCGCGGACGACCTCACCCTGCACGATCTTTCCGTCCGGACGGTGAATGCGGGCCTGCTGGAAGGCGTCCGAGAAGCTGCCGGGAGGCGCGGCACGCATCTGGCGGTCCAGCGTCCTCTCGGCGTACCGGCCGAGCGCCGAACGGACCCACGGCATCAGCAGCAGAAGTCCCGCCACGTCCGAGACCGGCCCCGGGATCATCAGCAGCAGTCCGCCGAGCATCAGGAAGCCGTTGCCCCCGCCGGACGAGGCGGCGGCCGGCTCCGCGGCGGCCCCGGGCTGCCCCGGCATCCGCTGGAGCGTCTCGGTGAGGTTGCGGAAGGCCCGGCGTCCGGCCCGCTTCACCACCGCCGCCCCGAGGACGATTCCCGCCACCAGGAGCAGCAGCACGGTGAATCCGCCCGCCGCGTCGGCGATGACGGTGAGCAGCCAGATCTCCAGCACCGCCCAGGCGGCGACGGCGAGCGGGACGAAGGTACGGGCGCGGGAGCGCCTGCGGGCGGTCGGGGGCGGTGTGCCGGTCGTCATGGTCCCCAGTGTGCCCGTACGCCCGCCCGAATGGCGTACGGGGGTGATCATGGGCGGCGCCGCGATGCGGCGGCCGCCCGCGCGGATCAGGTGTCCCTGCGGCCCAGGACGCGGTTCGTGCGGGTGGCGACCCCCCAGGAGGTGACCCGCCAGAGCGCCTCGACCAGGATGTCCCGGCTCATCTTCGAGTCGCCGATCTCGCGGTCCACGAAGGTGATCGGGACCTCGACGACGTGGTACCCGGCCTCGACCGCGCGGCGCGCCAGGTCGACCTGGAAGCAGTACCCCTGGGAGGCGACCTTGTCGAGGCCGATGCCCTGCAGGGTCTCGGTGCGGAAGGCCCGGTAGCCGCCCGTGACGTCCCTGGTCCGCAGCCCGAGAAGGAGCCGGGAGTAGGTGCTGCCGCCGCGCGAGATCATCTCGCGGGACTTCGGCCAGTTGACCACCCGGCCGCCCGGCACCCAGCGGGAGCCGAGCACCAGGTCGGCGCTCTTGAGCGCGGTGAGCAGCCGGGGCAGCTCCTCGGGCTGGTGGGAGCCGTCGGCGTCCATCTCCACGAGCACGCCGTAGTCACGCTCGATGCCCCAGTCGAAGCCCGCGAGGTAGGCCGCGCCCAGCCCCTCCTTGCCCTTGCGGTGCAGCACCCGGACCTGCTCGTCCCCGGCCGCGATCTCGTCGGCGACCTTGCCGGTGCCGTCGGGGCTGTTGTCGTCGGCGATCAGGATGTCGGCCTCCGGCACCGCGGCGCGCACCCGGCTGACGATCGGCGTGATGTTCTCGGCCTCGTTGTAGGTCGGAATGATCACCAAGGTCCTGCCGAGCGGGCCGTATCGCCGCTGACCTCCGTCGTTCACTTACTGCCCCTTCAGTTCCGTACGCAGGTGCACACCATATCGAGCGCGCGGGGGCCGCATGCCGACACGGTCGGGCAGGTGTGGGCACCGCCACGGACAGAAGGAGGGAAGTGCGGACAGAATCGCAGGACGGAACACTACGGATGGGGGCCCGGCGCCCTTCGGGCCGGCCCGGGACCCGCTGGCTGCGGGTCGACCTGGGGCCGTTGTCTACTGAACGTCCGGGCCCCACCCGGGTCACACCCCCGTCCGGCTGAAACCTTCCCTCGCCCCCGAGGCGCGGGCGCTGAACCTGGCTGTCAGTGGTGGGGCGCCGTTGCGCGCCCCACCCCGTGACCCAGCGGCGTTCGACGACTGCGTGGAGGTTCGACCGGTCGGGCGTCCTGTGGTGGACCCGGCCGAACCTACCGGCCGGTGGGCGCGTCCTGTCAATCCCCTGCCGACCTGCGGCCGACCAGCGGCGTTCGGAGAACACTCCTGGTCAGTGCTGAAGATCCGCAGGTGACGACGGAACGGAAACACTCTCGATCGATGGTGCGAAATGTCCGCATGTCACTCGTTCGGCCGTACGTAGACAGTTTGTCCGAACACCACGGTCCGCAGGCAGACCGGGAGGTCGGCACCGGGGGTGAGATCGGGCAGTCCGGGGGTGCCCGACCGCGGGTCGGTCGACCAGCGGGCGACGCGGTCGTCCGGGGCCTGGATCACCAGGTCGTCGGTGCGCCAGACCGCGTAGTCGGCCGGTGCGCCGGGCACCAGCGTCCCCGCGTCGTCGCGGCCGACGGCCCGCCAACCGCCCCTGGTGTGGGCGGTGAAGCCCGCCCGTACGGAGATCCGGTGCTCGGGCGTGCGGTGGAAGGCGGCGGCCCGTACGGTGCCCCAGGGATCCAGCGGGGTCACCGGGCTGTCGGAGCCGAACGCCAGGGGCACACCGGCGCGCAGGAGCGCCGCGTACGGGTTGAGGGTCCTGGCCCGCTCGGCGCCGAGCCGTTCGGCGTACATGCCGTCCTCACCGCCCCAGGCCGCGTCGAAGGCCGGCTGCACGGAGGCGGTCAGGCCCAGCTCCGCGAAGGCGGCGACGGTCTCGGGGGTGAGCATCTCGGCATGCTCCACGCGATGCCGGGCGGCCCGGACCCTGGCCGCCCCGACGCGCTCGGCGGCGGCCCGGACCCCCTCCACCACGGCGGAGACCGCCGCGTCGCCGATGGCGTGGAAACCTGCCTGCAGTCCGGCCTCGGTGCAGGCCGCGACATGGGCGGCGATGCGCGCCGCATCGAGGTGGGCGGCGCCGGTGCGCCCGGCCGGCCCGTCGGCGTACGGCTCGTGCAGGCAGGCCGTGTGCGAGCCGAGCGAGCCGTCGACGAAGAGGTCCCCGGCGGCGCCGATCGCACCGAGCTCCCGGATGCGGCGGGCGTCCTTCTCGTCGGCGACCTGCTCCGCCCAGTAGCCGAAGACCCGCGGTCCGCTCTCCTCGGCGGCGAGCTTCAGCAGGCCCGCGAAGTCCTCCTCGTCGGAGATGTCCGGACCGCCGCACTCGTGGACTGTGCCGATGCCGAGCGAGGCGGCGTGGCGCAGCGCGGCACGCTGGGCGTCGGCGCGCTGGCGCGGGGAGACGGCGCCGTGGGCCGCGGAGCGCACCGCGTGGTGGGCGGCGCCGGTCAGCGGCGCGTCGGGGTGGTATCCGGTCAGTGCGGTGACGCCGGGGACCAGGTCGAGCAGGGCGGTGGTGACGACCGCGGAGTGCACGTCGACGCGGGGCAGGTAGACGGGCCGCCCACCGGCCGCCGCATCGAGTTCGCCCCGTGACGGGTGGCGCCGCTCCGGCCAGCGCGTGGCGTCCCAGCCGTGGCCCAGGACGACCCGGTCGGCGGGGTGCTCCGCCACGTACGCGCGCAGCAGGCCGAGTGCCTCGTCCAGGGACCGGGCCACGGAGAGGTCGAGACCGGTGAGCGCGAGGCCGGTGGACGTGGTGTGGACGTGGGCGTCGGTGAACGCCGGGGTGACCAGCGCCCCGTCGAGGTCGATCACCTCGTCGACGCCGCTCGCGAAGGCGTCGGCCGCCCCTTCCGAGCCCACCCAGGCGACATGGCCGTGTTCGACCACCATGGCGGTGGCGAAGGGGTCGGCGGGGCTGTGGACGTCTCCACCGCGCAGCAGCACGGTGCGGTGTTCGCTCTGGGGGGCGGTGCTCCGGTTCATGGGACCAGTCTCGCGCCTGCCCCGGTCCGCGCGGCCCGCACCCCCTCGCGAGCCGCGCACGGACCCGCCGCTCAGATCTTCGGGGGCCGGGCCTCGTACGGGGTGGACAGGACGACCGTGGTGCGGGTGGAGACGCCCGCCAGCGAACGGATCCGGGTGAGCAGGTGCTCCAGTTCCAGCGGGGTCGCGACCCGCGCCTTGAGGATGTAGTTCTCCTCACCCGCGACGCTGTGGCATGCCTCCAGCTCGGGGACGTCCGCGAGCCGCTCCGCGATGTCGTCCGGCGCGCTGGGGTCGAAGGGCTTCACCGAGATGAAGGCCATGAGCGGCAGCCCGACGGCCTCCGGGTCGACGACCGCGGCATAACCCCGGATCACCCCGCGCTGCTCCAGCCTGCGCACGCGCTGATGAACGGCCGAGGTGGACAGGCCCGTGGCCTTGCCCAGGTCGGTGTAGCTCATCCGCCCGTCCTTGACGAGCAACTCCACGATCTGTCGGTCCAACTCCTCCATACGGATCAACCTATTGCCCCCGAGCCCTTCGGGCACAGTGGCGGGGGCTCCCGAATGGCACCTGCGGCGGGCATGTGACGAATGCCACATGTTTACGGACCGGTAGTCGCCCACCCCGCGGTTACGGCCGATGCGCGACGGGAAGTGCTTGCTGTGGTCGAGGCCGTGGCGCCTTGTCGGCCCACCCGAGGGGGGAATTTCCCATGCAGAGCCTGAAGCTCACCGAACGTTCCGAACCGGAGCCGATCGATCCGGCCGAGGACGCCGTTCCCGACATGTACGACACGTTCGAGATGTACCGGGTGATCTGCCCGGACTGCACCCGGCCGATCGCGCTGCTGGCGGACGAGGACGTACTCCCCGAGCACGCGTTGTGCCCGACTCCGTGGAATCCGTTCGTTCTGCAGGTCTGCGCCGGCACGGGCCGTGCGGTGTCCCGGACGCAGCCGGCCGACGAGTCGCTCGACCTCCAGGAGCAGGACACCGGCCTGTTGCTGACGCTCCCCCAGGGACTGGACTGGCGGATGCAGCCCTTCTCGCATGCGGGGGGACCCGGCTCGCGTCCGCTGCGGCGCGCCGCGGCCTGAGGGCACTCCCGCCCCCTGGGACGGCACGGCCCGGACACCGTCCGGGCCCACCCTGTCGAATCTGCACCGCACCGCGCCGACGGGCCGGTGCCCGCCGCGGGAATCATCGCACCACGGGAACCGGCGAACGGCCTCTCGAATCGGCCCGGCAGTGACCCGGGCCCGCCCCGCACCGTTGGCCGGGTATGACCCCACCGCCCCCGACGGCCGGTCCCGGCCGCCGTCGCCCCTCCGCCCCAACCGCCGAAGAATCGGTTCCGCGGTCCGGGCCGCGATCGACGCCGCGCGCCACGTCACCGCGGTCGAAACCCCGCACACCCCCGCACCCCGCGGATCCGCCCATCCACGGGGCGCTGCTGCGTCATTGGGAGAGCGCCGGACGCACGCTGCCCGGCCGCCACGACCAGCAGTGGCACCGGCTCGTGGCGACGCCGGTGTGGTCGGAGCGGCCGTCGCGGGTCAGCGCGTCTCGGGTCCCGCGAGATGGCGGGCGATGACCATCCGCTGAATCTGATTGGTGCCCTCGACGATCTGCAGCACCTTGGCCTCGCGCATCAGCCGTTCCACCGGGAAGTCCGCGGTGTAGCCGTATCCGCCGAGGACCTGGACGGCGTCGACGGTGACCTGCATGGCCGTGTCCGTGCAGAACAGTTTGGCCATCGCCGCCTGGCGCGAGAACGGCTTGCCCTCGTCACGCAGCCGGGCCGCCTCCAGGTAGAGGGCCCGGCCCGCCTCGATCCGGGTGGCCATGTCGGCGAGCATGAACCGCAGACCCTGGAAGTCCGCGATGGGGCGACCGAACTGCTGCCGTCCGGCGGCGTAGCCGACGGCCTCGGTGAGGGCGGCCTGGGCGACCCCGATCGCGCAGGCGGCGATGCCCAGACGGCCGGAGTCCAGTGCGGACAGCGCGATCGCGAAGCCCTGCCCCTCGTCGCCGATGCGGCGGGCGTCGGAGACCCGCACGCCGTCGAAGTTCAGCTGCGCGGTGGGCGAGCCCTTCATGCCCATCTTCTTCTCGGGCGCGGCCGCGTTCAGCCCCTCGGCGTCGCCGGGGACGAGGAAGGCGGTGATACCGCGCGCGCCTTCGCCCCCGGTGCGCGCCAGGACCGTGTAGAAGTCGGCGATGCCGCCGTGGGTGATCCATGCCTTGGTGCCGGTGACGACCCAGTCGTCGCCGTCCCGCACGGCCTTCGTACGGAGCGAGGCGGCGTCGGAGCCGGAAGCGGGCTCGGAGAGGCAGTACGCGCCGAGCAGGCCGCCCGAGAGCATCGCCGAGAGGTGCTCGGCCCGCTGCTCGTCGGTGCCGTATCCGGCGAGCGCGTGGCAGGCCAGGGAGTGGACGCTGACGCCGAGACCGACGGTGAGGCGGGCGGCCGCGAGCTCCTCCAGGACCTGGAGGTAGACCTCGTACGGCTGGTCGCCGCCGCCGTGGGCGGAGTCATAGGGCAGACCGAGCAGACCGGACTCGGAGAGCAGCGTGAAGACCTCGCGCGGGAACTTGCCCGCCGCCTCCTCCTCGGCCGCCCTCGGCGCGATCTCCCGCTCGGCGATCTCGCGGACGAGCACGAGCAGTTGTCGGGACTCCTCGGTGGGCAACCGGCGTTCCACCGGTTGCGGGGCACGGTCGGACATGATGGCGCTCTCCTCCCTGTCGGGCGTTGCGACGGTCGCGCGCGCGGGGTGTGGGCGGCGCCGCCGAGTTCTTCCGGCACCTGGCACGGAAGAGCACTGCTGCCCAACCAACACCGGCCCCCGGATTACGAGAGCTGCTGGCCAGCGGCTGTGGCGGCTTGAGTATGCCCGATCGGACGATATCCGTCACGGGGTGACCGGGCGACCCCGAACCGGGTATGAGGATCAGCGGAATTGGTCCGAACCATTGACCCAACTGGTCTAGTCCATCTACGGTTCCACCCGAACCGGCCTTTCCGCGTTCATGCCAAATCCGTGGAACGGCCGGCGGCATTCCCCCACTCGCCAGTGTCGTGACCGGCAGGGCCTGCCCCGTGGCGGTACCTGCCGGGAGGGGGCACTGGGTTCCCTCCCCCACGAGGAGACAAGATGTCTGGACAGCACGGCACCCGCACCCGCATCAGGGCGTTCGCCGCGACGGCCTGTGCGGCCGCCCTCGGCGCCGCCCTGCTCGGCGTGGCCGGCACCGCCCCGGCCGGTGCGGCCCCCACCCCCGCACCGGCCGCCTCCCCCACGGCGGCCGGCGACAAGGTGGTCGGGTATTTCACCAACTGGGGTGTCTACCAGCGCAATTACCACGTCAAGAACATCGAGACCTCCGGCTCGGCGGACAAGCTCACGCACATCAACTACGCCTTCGGCAACGTCCAGGGCGGCAAGTGCGGGATCGGCGACTCCTACGCCGACTACGAGAAGGCGTACACGGCGGATCAGTCCGTCGACGGGGTGGCCGACACCTGGGACCAGGACCTGCGGGGCAACTTCAACCAGTTGCGGAAGCTGAAGAAGTTGCACCCGGAGCTCAAGGTGATCTGGTCGTTCGGCGGCTGGACCTGGTCCGGCGGCTTCGGTGAGGCCGCGAAGAACCCGGCCGCGTTCGCCGATTCCTGCTACAACCTGGTGAAGGACCCCCGCTGGGCCGATGTCTTCGACGGCATCGACGTCGACTGGGAGTACCCCAACGCCTGCGGCCTGACCTGCGACACCAGCGGCCCGGACGCGCTGAAGGCCATCACCACGGCCCTCCGCGCCAAGTTCGGCAGCAACAACCTGGTGACCGCCGCCATCACCGCCGACGCCTCCGACGGCGGCAAGATCGATCTCGCCGACTACGCCGGTGCCGCCCAGTCCCTGGACTGGTACAACGTGATGACGTACGACTTCTTCGGCGCCTGGGACGCGAAGGGCCCGACCGCCCCGCACTCCCCGCTGACCTCCTACGAGGGCATCCCGAAGGAGGGCTTCGACAGTGAGGCCGCGATCGACAAGCTGAAGGCCCAGGGCGTCCCCGCCTCGAAGCTGCTGCTCGGCATCGGCTTCTACGGCCGCGGCTGGACCGGCGTCACCCAGGACGCCCCCGGCGGCACCGCCACCGGCGCCGCCCCCGGCACCTACGAGGCCGGCATCGAGGACTACAAGATCCTCAAGACCAGCTGCCCCACCACCGGAACCGTCGCGGGCACCGCGTACGCGCACTGCGGCACCAACTGGTGGAGCTACGACACCCCGGCCACCATCGCCACCAAGATGAACTACAAGAACCAGCAGGGCCTGGGCGGGACCTTCTTCTGGGAGCTCAGCGGCGACACCACCGACGGGGAGCTGATCAAGGCGATCAACTGATCCTTCCGCTTCCCCACGGGATCCGACGCGATCCGGCACGGGCCGCGCGGCCGGGTGCCCCCACCCGGCCGCGCGATCCACGTACCCACCGGCTTCGGCGGGCGGACCACCGCGGCGGTCCGCCCACGGCAACGGTCATGACGGGGACATCGGTTCCACACACCCCGCCGCCGCCCGCACACGGACACCGCCCGGACGACGGGGCGCCCCTCCGCCCCGGGAATGCTTCCCGTTCCCGGGGAACCGGCACGCGGTGTGGAGGAACGTCTCACCCACCACGCCGCGTTCGTCACCGTGCAGACCCCGGCGATCGAAACACTCACCACGAGCATGCGGGCCCTGATGCTCCTTCGACGGCATCAACAGGCCACCGCCCGCCCCGATCCGCAGATCTCACACACCGTGGAACACAGCCGGCGCTCCGGACCCATCAGGGCCTTCGCGAAGGTTCACCCTGACGAGCCGACTCAGTAACGCCCTCTCAGGCGGTCGGGCTGAGGGAGACCTGCCACAGCCGGTCGGAGTTGGCGAAGTACTGCTTCACCACGCTGTGATTGTGCAGCTCGAGGACGGCCTCGTCGTTGCGGCGCAGGCTGGTGAAGTTGTAGTTGTGGCTACCGGTGAAGACGAATGAAGCATCCCCGCGATTGCCCTTCGGGGAGGCGGAGTCGCGGGCGCCGGAGACCACCAGGTACTTGGAGTGCAGGCGGCCGGTTGCCTTCTCGTCCTCGAGGTTCCGGTGTGGGACGCCGGCGTTGTCCAGGGTCGAGGAGACCTGCTCGCCCAGCGGCCCGGCCACGACCGACACGCGGCAGCCCTGGCGTTTCAGGCGGGCGAGCTCCTGCACGATGCCCACGCGGGTGTCGTCCCACTCGCTCATGCCCACGGCGATCCGGGTGTGCCCGGGGACGCAGCGCAGGGTGGAGAGTCGCTCCTCGACCGGATCTGCCGTCGCGACGGGGAAGAAACGGGCCACCGAGACGCCGGACGGGCCGCGTGAGGTGACGGTGCGATGGTAGTCGGGGTCCTGCTTCATCGCGGCCAGGTCTGCGTGGTACGAGCGGTAGGCCCGGTAGAGGCCGCGGTCGCCCGTCACCGTGAGGGCGTTGTTCCAGTAGCTGACGTGGTTCACGTCGGTGACGTTCGCGGAGGACTGCACCACCACGTCCTTCTGGCCGGAGAGCGAGGAGAACAGGGCGAACTTGTTGTGCATGCCCTTGGTGCCCTGGCAGGAGCTCGTGTCGCCCTCGGGAGAGGTGTGCGAGCAGACGGCCACCCAGGATCCGGAGCCGGTGTCCGTGCCGAGCTGATCGATCAGCCGGGCGGCCGGGGCCTTGGAGATCTGCCAACCGTCCATCACCACCTGCACGTTGACCCCGCGGCGGTACGCGGCCACCAGCTGGTCCACGTAGTCCTCGCCCGCCTTGCCGGAGATCACGAAAGCACCCAGGGAGATGGTGGAACCGCGGTCGGCCTGCTTGAAGTATGAGCACAGGCGCTCGGCAACGGCGCCGGCCCGGTTGCGCAGCGGGTCGGAGAAGACCGCACCGGTGCTCACCTTGACTCGCGGAGCGGTGACGCAGGGGGTCTCCGGGATCTTGCCGGGATCGATGGTGGCGACCGACGCCGCGGCGTCGGTCGGTGCGCCGGCGGCGGGTGAAGCGGTGGCCGGGGCGGCGACGGCGAGTGCGCCACCGAGCATCAACGGCACGGCCAGCACGGCGCCGAGGGTCCGGGGGAGGAGATTTCTCATGTGCGTTCCTCGTTGTATGACTTGGGGGCTCACGCTTGGGGAAGTGGAACCGCGGCCGCGTGCACGAGTGGGGCGGTGGCCGGGTAGAGCTCGCGAAAGAGGTGGTAGCCCCGCTGGTAGACGGGCTCCACGGACGGCTCGATGATGTCCACCGAGGGGTTCCACAGGTTGATGGCGGGGGGGCTCTCGAGTGACGCGGCGATGAAGGCCATGCCCAGGCTGGCCCCCACCGTGTGCCGGGGGATCCGCTGCGGAAGCCGGCAGATGGCGCTGACGATGCGCGGCCACAACGCGCTGGAGGCCCCGCCACCCACCGCGAAGACACGATCGATCCGGCCGCCTGCCTCGCGGAACGTCTCGACGTTGTGACGCACGGCGTATCCGACGCCCTCCAACACGCTTCGATAGAGGTCGCCGCGGGAGTGGCCCAGGTGCAGACCGCTGATGACTCCGCGGGCGTCGGGGTCCAGCAGTGGCGTCCGCTCTCCGCTGAAGTACGGCAGGGTGAGCAAACCGCCGGCCCCGGCGGGTGCTTGGGATGCTTCCTCCACCAAGGTGGGGATGTCGGCACCCGTGAGTCGGGAGAGCCAGGTGGTGATCGCCCCCGACGTCGAGAGCCCACCCGCCAAGCAGCGACTTCCCGGGCGAAGCCCTGCGGTCCCCCACAAGGCCGGGTGGCGTAGGGCGGAGTCGTTGGTGTTCACCATGAAGAGGGTGGTTCCGTACATCAGCATCAGGTCACCGGGTTCGGTGGCGCCCACCGACGCGGCCTCGGCCCAGGCATCGATGGTTCCGGCCACCACGGGGGTGCCGGGTTCGAGTCCGGTGAGTTCCGCGGCCTCGGCCGTCACCGAACCTGCGCGTTCGCCCGCCCAGAGCAGGGCCGGCATCTCCAGCCCGGGGCACAACGCGTCCACCCATGGCTCGTACCATCGCTCCTGATCCAGTGCGTACAGCGGGGTCGCCTGGCTGGCCGAGTGATGATCCAGGACGTAATTGCCGGTCAGTCGTCTCACGATCCAGCTGGAAGGCATGTAGAGATGCCGGGCCCGGGCCGCGGCCTCCGGTTCGTGCTGCTGGATCCACGCGATCTTCGGCCCCACGGCCTGGGTGGTGAGCGCCGAGCCGCAACGTGCCAGGATCTCCTGGGCCCCGAGGCGTTCCTCCAGCTCGATGATCTGGTCCTGTGCCCGCGTGTCGACGCCGTACAGGATCGCCGGGCGTACGGGGACGTCGGCCTCGTCGGTGAGTCCGACGCACGGTCCCATGCCACTGGCCCCCACGGCACTCACTCGGTAGTTCCCGAGCGAGAGGAGTTCTCGACAGATGCTCGTGAATTCGTCCCACCAGGCCCGAGGGTCCATTTCGAACCAGCCCGGGCGAGGCTGGTCGACCGTGTGCGTGCGCTCGGCACGGGCCCTGATGTTCCCTTCGGTGTCCACGAGGACGCCCTTGGAACTCGAAGTGCCGATGTCCACCCCGAGGGTGACCTGGATGCGGTCTGTGCCGGTGCGGCATTGCATGACCTTGCTCCTTCCGACGGTTGGGCCAGGTCAGGCCTGCTGCGGGTAGATGATGGCCTTGACGGAGTGCGGATCGTCGCGGCCCGCCAGGAGGGCTTCGGCAGTCTCGGCGAGCCCGAAGCTTCCGGTGTGGAGTCCGGACAGGTCGACCCGTCCCGAGGACACGAGGGACATCGCCAGCGGCCAGGTGTCCTTGTAGCGGTTCACCGTGGAGAGGGTGATCTCGTTCCAGTTGAGTGTGTGGAGCGGCAGTTCGACGTCCTTCTTGCCGATGCCAATGGCCGCGGCACGTCCCCCCTGGCGCAGCCGCTCGAGACCTTGACGCAACACCCCGGGCGCACCACTGCACTCGAGCAGGACATCGAAGTCCTGGCCGCACGCCGCAAGTTGATCACCGCTCAGGGTGGCAAATCCGTGGGCGGCGGCCAACTCGAGCCGGGTGGCGGAGATGTCGGAGACGGTGACGCCGAGGGCGCCCTCGGCGCGGGCGGCCTCGGCGGTCAGGAGTCCGACCGGGCCGGCACCGGTGACGAGAACCTTGTCCCCCGGTGTCAGGCCGGCCCGGTGGCAACCCCAGAGGCCGACGGACAACGGTTCGAGGAGGGCGCCCTCCTCGTAGCTCATCGAATCCGGCATCACGAACAACGTGCGCGCATCGATCGCCAGCCTCTGCACCAGTGCCCCGTGGTAGGGCGGCGTCGCCAGGAACTCGAGATCCGGGCAGAGGTGGTAGCGACCGGCACGACACTGGCTGCAGTCGCGACACGGCACACCCGGTTCCACCGCTACCCGATCGCCGACCTTCACGTGCGTCACGTCCGGGGCGACCGCGACCACATCGGCGGAGAGTTCATGCCCCAGGATGAAGTCGCCCTCCACGACGAAGGGCCCGACCTGTCCGTTCAGGAAGTACGAAACATCCGACCCGCAGACGCCCACCGCCCGTGGTGCGATGACAGCTTGGCCGGGAGCAGGTCGGGGTTCGGGACGTTCCTGGATCTCGATGGTGCCGAGAGCGGTCATGACAGCTGCGAGGTTGCTCATGGGGTTCCTTTCGGTCGGGAGGGTGGATCAGGCGGGCTGGCCGACAGGTGATGCCTCTGGGGCCGTGTCCTGGTGACGGGTGGAGGGGAGGAAGAACGTGGCCACGGCGCAGACGATGCACAGGACGGAGCAGTAGGCGGCGACGAGCCACGGCCGTCCGTCGAAGACACCGGTGAGCGCGGCGGCCACGAAGGGGATGGTGCCGCCGACAAGTGCGCCCGTGATCTCCCGGCTGAAGGTCACGGAGGTGTACCGCACGTGGACGTCGAACAGGCCGGCGAGCATGGTCGCTTGGGAAGCCAGGGTCAGGTCGCAGCAGAGGGTGAAGATCATGACCAGAGCGGCCCAGGTCCAGATCGGGGTGCCTGTGTCCAGCATCCAGAAGAACGGGTAGAACAGGGCGGCGCCGGAGAGACAACCGATGATCATCAAGGTCTTGCCGCCGAAACGGTCGCACAGCCAGCCGGCGGTGGGGATCGTGACCAGCTTGAGCAGGTTGGCGATGATGATGCCGAAGAGGCCGATCCATTCGGGTGCGCCGACCTGGGTGCTGAGGTAGGTCAACGCGTACACGGACGGCAGGTACGAGAGCACGTTGGGGGCGATGCTCATGGCCATGGCCAGCGGGATGCGGCGGCCGCCGAGACGGAAGACCTCCCGGAAGCGCGTGCTCGCGACGGTGGGTGCGTGTTCGGCCCGCGCGAACTCGGGGCTCTCGCTCACTCGCAGCCGAATGAGGAATGCCGCCAGTGCGAGGACGATGCTCAGCAGGAACGGGACACGCCAGCCCCAGGACATGAAGGCCTCGTGCGGGAGGACCGCCTGCATGAAGAAGTAGATGCCTGTGGCCAGGAGGGAGCCAAGGGCATTACCGGCGCTGGGAATGGCGGCGTTGAGCCCTCGCCGTTCCTTGGTGGCGTGCTCGGCCGAGAGCAGCATCGCACCGGCGTACTCGCCGCCGGCACCGAGGCCCTGCAGCACTCGCAGCGTGACGAGGAGGACGGGGGCCCACACACCGATCTGCGCGAAACTCGGCAGGCATCCGATCAGCGTGGAGGACACCGCCATGAGGAGCAAGGTGACGAACAGCATCTGCCTGCGTCCGAAGCGGTCCCCCAGGAGCCCGATGATCACGCCACCGACAGGCCGGGCGAAGAATCCGACGGCGAAGGTCGCAAGAGAGGCCAGGACCGCCACCGCCGGGTTGCCACCCGGGAAGAACACGTGGGAGAGCACCAACGCGGACGCGGTGCCGTAGAGGGAGAAGTCGTACCACTCCAGGGCGGTACCGACTGTGGAAGCGAGGGTCGCTTTCGAGAGCTTGGGGCTGTTCGCCATGGCGTTCCTTCCGGTGGCGTGGATCACACGATCCTAACGAAAACATCCCCGAGTGCAAGGTTCTTGTATTTTTTTCACCATGCTTCTAACGTTAGAAACATGACGAGCTCCAACAACATCCCCGGTCCAGACCTCGAAGCCACGATCCGTCGGGCGGTGCAGGCGGCCGATCCTCAGCTCTCCCGCTTCAACCCGTTGCCGCGCATCCTGGCCCACGACGACTTCAACTCCGGCTTGCACGGCTGGGTGGAACTCGGCGGCAACTACAACGGCAAGGGCGAGTACGAATCGCTCGACCGTCACTTCCGTGACTTCCGTCCGCCGCAGCTCTCCTCCTGCGATTTCTTCGACGTGGGCACCCACGGGGCCATGTCCGGCACCTACGCCCTGAAGCTCGCGTCACGCCCGTACCCGGGCCACACGGCCACTGCGATCCGTCGGCTGACCATGAGCGGGCGGGGACTGCTGCAGATCGAGGCATACCTCGCCTACAAGGCCGAGGCCGTGGTCGACCCCGACGCGGACGAAACGTTCGGTGACATGTCCTGGGACGGCAACAGCCATCCGTCCGAGGCACAGTTCGGGGCCTTCACCGTGGCCACCGACCTGTGCGGGGATGGCGGGGTGCGGTATCACACCGTCGCCCGCTACCAGAACGCGGACGAAGACGGGAACATGCTCCGCCAGTGGAAGTACCCCACCGTTCCCGAGCCGACGCCTCGAGAGCACTTCGAGGGCAAGGTCGACTTCCCCTACGCGGCTGACTTCACGGCACCCGACCCGGAGGACTGGGAGGTCTACGGGGAGCCGCAGGAGTTGTGCATGAACGAGGTTCCGACCAAGGTCAACTGGCACTACCTGCGGTGGGTCATCGACACGGAGGCCCGCAAGAACGTCGAGCTGCAGCTCAACGACCGGATCATGGACTGGTCCGACGTCCCTGTGCCGATCTACGAGGAGCGCTACGGCTCGCTCGAAAACCTCCTCAACTTCTACTTCTCGGTGCGTTCGCTCAGCGGCCAGCGCAACTTCCTGTACCTCGACTCCGTTGTCATCTCGGCAGATTGGTGACTGTCATGCGTGAATCTCAGACCGCCGTTCTCGAACGCGGCAAGGCCCTCGAAGGCGAGTTCGCCACCGAACCCTTCGAGGTCGCCTGGGCGACGGAGGCCCGCTGGTTCGTCCAGTTCCTGGAAGAGGGAACCGGGACGGTCAGCTTCCGCACCCAGATCTCGCCCGACGGCCTGGTGTGGATGGACCATGAGTCGGAGCCCGTCCAGGGCCCTCAGCGGGGGGTCCTCACGTCCGCGGTCACCCAGTTCGGCCACTGGCTGCGCCTGGTGGTCACACCGGAGGGCACCGCGTCGACGCCCTTGACGCGTGTCTGTCTGGCCCTCAAGGAATAATCAGCACGACGGGGTGTGCCACGGGGGCGCGCGGGAGGAGTGGATATGGCAACGACTCGCCACACGTTGGACGATCTGGCTGCGGCACTGGGGCTGTCTCCCAACACCGTCTCGCGCGCCCTGCGGGGCAAGGACGGCGTCAGTGAACGCACCAGGAACCTCGTGTTCAACGAAGCGGTGAAAGTCGGCTACATCCTGCCCTCCCAGTCCCCGGGTGGCACCGCGGTGGAGACCCTGGCGGTGACCATCCCGTCCGCGACTCACGCCTTCGCTTCTCAGCTGTTGGCCGCGATCGAGTCCGGCGTGAGGGCGGCGGGCTACTCGTTGGACCTCTACGTGACCGACGAACTCCCGGAACAGGAAGCGCAGATCACTCAACAGATCATTCGGTCCAGACCGGCGGGAGTCATCGCCATCCCGGTCCAGGGTGCGGGCCGTAGTTGGGAGCAGGTGCATGCCGCCGGAATCCCTGTCGTGGCAGCCTCTCGTGAGATCGCCGATGCTCCGACCGACTTTGTGGGGGTCGACAGCGAGGCGGGCAGTTATGCGGTGGCCAGGCACCTGATCGGTACCGGTGCCTGCCGCATCCTGTGCCTGGACGAGGACCTGGCGATCAGCACCATCGAGTCCCGCAAGCACGGGATCCAGCGGGCCTCGGCGGGTTCACCGGCGGTCGGGACCGAATTCGTGGACGTCCCGACACGCCGCTTCGAGAACACCGGCCCGGAGTGGCGAGCGCAGGAAGGGCACCGCGTGGTGCTGGAACGTCTGGCGGATCCGAAGGCCTTCGACACCGTCCTGACCGGCGATGATTTCTTCGCGTTGGGGGCTCTGAAGGCGCTGCACGAGATGGGGAGGGACGTGCCCGGGGAGGTGAAGGTCGCGGGCTACGGGGATCTCCCGTTCGCGGCCTGGAGCACCCCGTCCCTGACATCGATCAGGCTTCCGGCCGTCCTGGTCGGCGAACTCGCCGTCGCCACGTTGCTCCAGCGTGTGGCGGGCAGTACCAGTCCCGCGGCACGGCGTCTGATCCGTCCCGAGCTCATCGTCCGGGACAGCAGTGCCACCGTGGCGGACTCCTCCGACTGACACCGGCGTCCTGAGCCCGACACCATCCAGGGCACACAGTGGAGAGCGACCGACACCGATCTGAAGGTCCCGGGTGTCGTTCCGGCTTGCGAACCGGGAGGCAGGTGATTCGCTACAAGGGCACCTCCGGAAAGTACACACCATTCTCGATGCGTCCCGCGGTGCCGGTGTACTGCCGCTGCACGCCCGCCGAGACCCAGCCCTTCTTCAGGAAGTCGGTCTCGTCGGCCACGAGAACGGCGCCGCCGGTGCCGAGGTGCTCGGCGGCGTAGGCAGGTACGTCGTCGCGGACCGCGTCGGCGTCCCGGCAGGCATGGCGCAGCAGGCGCTGCATCGATCCGGGCCGGGCATGGCCGGCCTGTTCGGCCAGCTGCCAGCAGTTCTTCCGTTCGACCTTCGGCAGCAGCCCGAGCAGGTGGGAGCGGGCCGCCGCTCGGGGTTCAACCCGCCCGAACCGGCCCGCGATCCGGGCCATGACCTGATCGAACGTCGCCCGCCAGCGGGCAGGGCATACGCTATGGCCTGCGGCCACCGCACGATCTTCAGGAGTCCACACAACCCCCGATGATCACGCGGTGGCCGTGCCCGTTCTCCGCCGGGTCCGCGGCAAGATCGCGGAACCAGACTGGAGTATTAGTTGCACGATGAAAGCCTTACGGGCATGAAGATCCTTGTTATCGGTGGAACCGTCTTCCTGGGCCGGGCGCTCGTCGGCGTCGTGCCGTTGTTCCGACGCTGCCACCGCTTGAGGCGACGGCCACGGAAGGGCACCCGGATGGAGCTGCCGGCGCCCCGATACGCCTTGCGTCCGGCGGTGAGCCGCTGTCCGCATCTCGGGGGAACCTCACTCGGGCAGCGATCATCTTCGTGGGCCCACCGGCGGTTCGCACATGGAGCCTGCCCGGGTACGGGCCAGGCCCACCGTCTGCCGGCGCCGCGTGCCGCAGTCGTCCGGCACCGTTCCGGCCGGTCAGCGCTCCAGGCCGTAGATGCGTCGGGCCGTGGTGGCGAAGACGGAGGAGCGTTCCTCGTCGGTAAGGTCTTCCGTCAACTGCTGTGCGGTGCCGACCACCTGCTGGTACGAAGCGGCCACCGTGCACACCGGCCAGTCCGAGCCGAACATGACGCGGCCGGGGCCGAACGCGTCCAGAACCACCCGCGTGTAGGGACGCAGGTCGTCGATGCTCCAGGCATGCCAGTCGGCCTCCGTCACCAGGCCGGAGAGCTTGCAGACCGTGTTCGGCAGGGCCGCGAGCGCCCTCAGCTCCGCCTCCCAGGGTTCCCGCTCTCCCGCCGCGATCGCCGGCTTGCCCGCATGGTCGAGAACGAACGTCAGCTGCGGCAGCAGACCGGCGGCCCTCAGCGCCGCGGGGAGCTGGCGTGGGACGATCACCAGGTCGTACGCAAGTCCTTCGGCGGCCACGGCGGCCAGACCGCGCAGGACTTCGGGGCGCAGCAGCCAGTCGGGGTCGGGCTCGCTCTGCACCTGGTGCCGGATGCCCACGAGGTGCCGGCCGCCGGGCAGGCTCCGGAGGCGGTCCAGTTCCTCCGCGACGTCCGGCGCGGTCAGATCCGTCCAGCCGACCACCCCGGCCACGAGGTCGCTGTCCTCGGCGAGGCGCAGCAGTTCGGGTGTCTCGTCGGCGACGACGACGGTCTGGACCAGAACGGTGGCTCCCACTCCCGCGGCGCGCGCCTCGGGTGCGAGGTCGTTGAGGGAGAAGGTGCGCCGCAGGGGGCCGAGCGCCTCGCCCCGGATCCAGTCCTGGTCACGTACGCCGAGGTCCCACACATGGTGGTGGGCATCGACGAGGTTCGTGGCCTTCACAGGGACCAGACCGTGGGCAGGCCGGCTGTGGCGCCTTCACCGCCGTAGTCGTGGGTGACGTCCAAGAGTTCGCCCATCCGTTCCTGCCAGGCGACGTTGACGGGGTGGTGCCTCAGGCGGTTGAGCAGGCCGGCGTAGTCGTCGCACTCGATGAGGTGGAACAGGTCCGTGCCGCTGCGCCAGATGGTCCAGGCGGTTGCACCCGCTGCCCGGATCGCGTCGGTCAGTTCCGCCGGTACGGCTCGGTGGGCGGCCTCGTAATCCGCGATGCGATCGGCACGCACTTTGGTGTGCAAAGCGACTCTCATGGCTTTCCTTTGCGTGTGTGGAGTTGACGATGCCGTCGAGGGTGCGCGGGTCGAGGAACCCCTCGGCCCTGGCGAGTTCGATGTCGCTGGTGGCGGACGGTCCGGGGGCCATGGTCAGTGGGACGGTCGTGCCCGGCCGGGAGAGTGCTGTGCGCATGGCGCGTCCGTTTGCGGGAGCGAGACGCTTCCCGGCACCGGGACGCTCTCCGGCAGCAGGCCCTCCGCCCGCAGGTCGGTCCACACGTCCTCGGGCACGGGGTGGGCGAGCATCGCCGTCGCGTCGTTCACTTCGTGGGCGGACCGGGCCCCGATGAGTACGCTGGCGACCGCCGGGTGTCCCAGGGGGAAACGGAGGGCCAGGGCCCTCAGCGGTACGGCATGGCGATCCGCCACCGCCTTCAGACGCAGGGCGCGGTCGAGGATCTCCGGGGGCGCGGCGGCGTAGTCGTAGGTGGCACCGGGGCGCGGGTCGGCGAGCAGGCCGGAGTTGAAGACGCCTCCGACGACGACGCTCCTGCCCCGGGCGTGTGCCTCGGGCAGCAGTGTGTCGAGGGCCTCCTGGTCCAGCAGGGTGTACCGCCCCGCGCACAGCACCACGTCCACGTCGGTGTCGCGGATGAAGCGGCTGAGCATCCGGCTCTGGTTCATCCCCACGCCGATGGCGGAGACGACTCCCTCCGAACGCAGCCGCTCCAGCTCCGGGTACGCCTCGCCGAACGCTTTCTCGGCGTGGTCGTCCGGGTCGTGGAGATAGACGATGTCGATCCGGTCGTGCTCCAGGCGCCGCAGGCTTTCATGGATGCTGCGGCGGACGCCCTGGGCGCTGAAGTCCCACACTCTCCGGTGGTCGGCGGGTACGGCGAAGCCGTTGTCCCGGTCGTCACCGCGGGTCACGGTCGGTTCGAGGATCCGTCCGACCTTGGTGGAGAGCACGTACTCGTGCCGGGGGCGTGTCCGCAGCGCCGCTCCGAGCCGCCGTTCGGAGAGTCCGAGCCCGTAGTGCGGTGCGGTGTCGAAGTAGCGGATGCCGGCGTCCCAGGCCGCGTCGACGGTGCGGGCGGCGTGCGCGGGGTCGACCTCGGTGTACAGGTTGCCGATGGCGGCGCCGCCGAAGGAGAGTCGGCTGACAAAAACTCCGCTCCGGCCGAGCATCGGGCACCCGGTGTGGTCTTGGGCGTGCAAGGTGGTGCCTTTCAGTGTGCTGTCGGGCGCAGGCGCAGTCCCGCCATGCCGCCGTCCACGGGCAGCGCGGTTCCGGTGACGGATCCGGCCGCGGGGCCTGCGAGGTAGGCGATGGCTTCGGCCACCTCGTGGGCGGTGACGAGGCGCCCCGAGGGCTGTCGCGCCTCCAGCGCGGCTCGCTCGGCCCGCGGGTCGGGAGCGGCGTCGAGGAGGCGGGCGATCCAGGGGGTGTCGACGGTGCCCGGGTTGACGCAGTTGACACGGACGCCGTCACGGATGTGGTCTGCCGCCATGGCCATGGTGAGGGAGAGCACGGCGCCCTTGCTGGCGCTGTAGAGGGCGCGTTGGGGCAGTCCCGCAGTGGCCGCGATGGAGCAGGTGTTGACGACGGACGCGTTGCCGGATTTCCGCAGATGCGGGAGTGCGGCGCGGGTGACCCGGACGACGCCGAGGACGTTGACGTCCAGCACCTTGTGCCACTGGTCGTCCTCGTTGTCCTCCACGGTGCCGATGGCGCCGATGCCGGCGTTGTTGACGAGGATGTCGATGCCGCCGAGGTCGGCGGCCGCGGTGTCGACGGCCCGCCGTACGGAGGAGTCGTCGCGGACGTCGGTGCGGTATCCCCGCAGGTGGACGGGGACGTCGTCGGGCGCGAGGTCCAGGACGGCCACGTGGGCGCCTCGGGCCGAGAGCAGTTCGGCGGTGGCCAGTCCGATGCCCGAGGCGCCGCCGGTCACAACGGCCTTCAGGCCGGTCAGGGTGGTCGGGGCGGTCAGGGCGCGAGAGGCGGTCATGCGGGGGTCTCCTGTACGGGGGCTCGGTCGGCGGTCCAGAAGCTGCCGTCCGGGTGGGCGAAGGTGGTGAGGGAGGCGACGTCCATCTCGGCGGAGAAACCGGGGGCCGAGGGAGCCCGGTAGTGCCCGTCGCGCATGACCACGGGTGCGAGGAAGTGCTCGTGCAGGTGGTCGACGAACTCGATGACCCGGTTCTCGGTCGTGCCGGAGAGGGCGACGTAGTCGAACATGGACAGGTGCTGGACCAGTTCGCAGAGGCCGACGCCGCCGGCGTGCGGACAGACGGGCACCGCGAATCTGGCCGCGAGCAGGAGGATCGCCAGGTTCTCGTTGACCCCGCCGACCCGGGCCGCGTCGATCTGGAGGATGTCGATGGCACCGGCCTGCAGGAGTTGCTTGAAGACGATGCGGTTCTGGACGTGCTCGCCGGTGGCCACCTTGACCGGGGCCACGCTCCTGCGGATGGTCGCGTGGCCGAGGATGTCGTCGGGGCTGGTCGGCTCCTCGATCCAGTACGGGTCGAACTCGGAGAGCGCCTCGCACCACTCGATGGCCTCGGGGACGTTCCAGCGCTGATTGGCGTCGATGGCGATGCGGATGTCCGGGCCGACGGCGGCCCGGGCCGCGCGCATCCGCCGGATGTCGTCCTCGCGGTCGGCTCCGACCTTGAGCTTGATCTGGGTGAAGCCGTCCGCCACGGCCTGGCGGGCGAGACGGGTGAGTTTCTCGTCGGAGTAGCCGAGCCAGCCGGGGGAGGTCGTGTAGGCGGGATAGCCCCGCTGCACCAGGCGCCGCTCCCGTTCGGGGGCGCCTTCCTTTCCGGCGGCCAGGATCTGGAGCGCGTCCGCGGGCGTGAGCGCGTCGGCGATGTAGCGGAAGTCCACCTGGGAGACCAGCCACTCGGGGGTGGCATCGGCGAGGAACTTCCAGAGGGGCTTGCGCGCTCGCTTGGCGGCCAGGTCCCACACCGCGTTGACCACCGCACCGATGGCCATGTGCACGACGCCCTTCTCCGGTCCCAGCCATCGCAACTGGCTGTCGCCGGTCAGGTCCCGGGCCAGCGAGCCGGGGTCGTCGCACAGTTCGGTGACGTCGCGTCCGACGACGTAGGGCGCCAGGGATTCGATGGCCGCGACCTGGACGTCGTTCCCTCGGCCGATGGTGAAGGCGAAGCCGTGCCCTTCGAGACCGTCCTCCGCGTTCGTCCGCAGGACCACGTAGGCGGCCGAGTAGTCCGGGTCGGGGTTCATGGCGTCGGACCCGTCCAGCTCCCGGGAGGTGGGGAAGCGGATGTCGTAGGTCTCGACCGCGGTGATTCGCGGGTGGGCCGATGTCATGTGCGGCCTCTCAGGCTCGGGTGAACGTCTGGCGCTGGGTGCCGAGGCCGTCGATGGACGCCTCGACGGTGTCGCCCGGGCGGAGGTAGGGCGTGCCCGGCAGTCCCAGTGCCACGCCGGCGGGGGTGCCCGTGTTGATGACGTCACCCGGCCGCAGCACCATGTAGTTGCTCAGGTACGCGACCAGATGGCCGACATCGAAGATCATGTGACGGGTGTTCCCGTGCTGTCGCGTCTCGCCGTTGACGGTGAGACGCAGCGTCAGGTCCTGCGGGTCCCCGACCTCGTCCGGCGTGACGAGCCACGGACCGAGGGGGTTGAACGTCTCGCACGACTTCCCGAGATCCCACTGGGGCGAGTACTCGAGCTGGAACTCGCGCTCGGACACGTCGTTGCTGATCGCGAAGCCCGCGATGTGGGCAAGGCCCTCCTCGGGGCCCTCCAGGTAGCGGGCGGTCCGGCCGATCACGACGGCGAGTTCGACCTCCCAGTCGGTCTTGGCCGAGACGCGCGGGATGAGCACGCCGTCGTAGGGTCCGACAACAGTGTCGGGGTCCTTCATGAAGACGACGGGACGGGTGGGGATCGACGCGCCGGTCTCCTCGGCGTGGTCCTGGTAGTTGAGGCCCACGCAGACGACCTTCCCGGGCCGGGCGACCGGTGCTCCCACCCTGACACCTGTCATGTCGATCCGCGGCAGGCCGGAGCCTCCCGCCTCAAGAGCGGCTCTCACTCGTTCGAGTCCGCCCGACTCCAGGAAGGGCCTGTCGATGTCGGCGGCCAGCGGGGAGAGGCCCAGCACAGTTCCGGCGGAAGTCATGACGGCAGGGCGCTCCTTGCCCGGGTCGCCCACACGCAGCAGCTTCACCAGCAATTGCCTTCCAGGAGTTGGTCGGAGGAGTTCGGCGCAGGAGTTCGGCGGGGTGTGGCGCCGGAAGTCGGGCGGCGCCGAGGCCCGGCCGGACGGCCGGGCAGTCACTCGACGTGGGACGGCTCGTCGATGCGGACACCGTCCAGAGCGGCGGCCGGGCCGAAACCTCCGGGCTGTCGATTCCGTCAGAAGTCCCGCCCGCACATATTGATCCGACCTTTCATGGGAGTCAACCCCGAAAGGGAAGCCCGGCCTAACAGATCTTGAGATATTGATCCTACCTATGGGTCGATTACGTTGCCCGCGTCAGAGCATCGGAGTGACACGCCTCGGTGCCGAGCCTGCTGGAGACGTTCGGCATCGCCGTGGACCCGTCCCGCGGCCCGCAGCTCCTGGAGCTGCTGGGGGCTCGACGGGTTCTGGACTCCCACACCACCGCTCTCGCCGCGGCACGGATCGACGAGGAGCAGTTGGCGACCGTGACGGGACCCCTGGAAGCCATGGAGGCCACCGGCCGATGCCGACGAGGCACTGCGGCTCGACCTGAGCTTCCGTCAGGCCATCGTCGCCGCCTCCGGGAACGCGACCATGGCCGCCATGCTCGAAGGGCTGCGGAACCGAGGGTGAAAACGGACCAGAAATGGTGAGCTCCTCCCACGCGACACGGGGTTGTGTCGACCTGCCGCCGGGACATCGGCACGCGACCGACCTCTCCCGACATACGAAGGATCTTTGCCATGACCATGCAACCCTGGTTCCGCGACGCCAAGCCGGGCATCTTCATCCACTACGGGATCTGCACCGTCGACGGCGTCCCGGAGTCCTGGTCCATGTACCAGGGCCAGACGTCCCGCGCGCAGTGCATGAAGCAGTTGGACGGCTTCACCGCCTCGCGGTACTCCCCCGAGGACTGGGCCCGCCCGTTCAAGCGCGCCGGGCCCGGTACACGGCCCTGACCGCACGTCACCACGATGGGGTGGCCCTGTGGGACAGCAAGCACGGCGACCTCGACGTCGTCCGGCGCACACCCGCAGGCCGGGACCTGGTCGCCGGCTACGTGAGCGCGCCGCGCGAGTCGGTGTCGGTACGGGGACTGCGCAACCAGGTGCGCCGGGTTCGGGTCGTGGGCACCGGGGCGGAGCTGTGTCATCGAGTCGCCGGTGGCCTCGGCGACGTCCCGGGCGTGCTGTGGATCGACGCGCCGACGGCCGCCGACGCCGACGAGCAGGCAACGGTGCTCGTCGGCGAGCACGCAGGACGGCCGGGAGCGCTGCCGTCAGATCGTGGAGACCGCCGTGGCGCCGCACATGCTCACAGCAGGCCGAACGACTTCAGAACCCGGCGCTGGCTCGGTGCTGGCTTAGCAGGCCAGTACAGGTAGCACACCCCGCCCGTACCGCTTCTGACCTTGCCGTTCGCGTCGTAGCGCTTGGTGCGCAGCCAGATGTTCTCCCACTCGCGACGCCGGTAGACCCGGCGCACCGCCTCGTTGCTCGGAGAGGCCGGGTCGTTCGCGATCACGTCGCCGTCCGCGGTGAAGCCGATCACCGTCATGAGGTGCCCGGAGGTCCCGTAGCCGGCGCCGGTCAGCTCTTCCTTGAGGAAGGACTGCGAGGTGATCACCGGGATGCCCGCCCGGATCAGGGTCTCCAGGTCCGTGAGCGAACCGAGCCTGGTCACCACGGAACTCATGCCGTCGTAGGTCGCGGCGTAGGCGGCGTTGAACGGCCAGTTGCCGCAGCCCTCGTACTGGTAGTCGTACGTGAACCGGGCCGCGTGGCAGACCTGCGGGTCGGGCAGGCCCGGCTCGACCCAGGCGAGGTCCTCGGCGGTGGGGCGGCGCCCCCAGTACTCGATGATCATCTGCGAGGAGGTCGGGCTGCACCACGCCTCGCCGCCGTTGTCGTACTCCGGGTACTGCCCGGCGTGGATGTTCTGCGAGTAGCGCGGCACCGCCAGTTCGTGGACGAGGCCGGGGGTGCTGGCGGGCACGGTGAAACGGTCCGGGATGTCGGAGGCCATCGCGCCGACCCGCCACACGGTGGGGGTGCGGCGGGTGCCCGGGGTGCGGTGGAGGGTCAGGCGCAGCCGGTGGGCCACCAGCCGCGTTCCGCCCGCCGCGTCGTCCACCGAGAGGGTGTCGGTCCAGACGGAGCTCCTGCCGTCGGTCTGGTCGTCGACGGAGGTCCTCCGGATGTCGCCGTCGCCGGAGGCCCAGCGGCCCATCACGTACCACGGGGTCCAGGTGGCGTCCGCGTAGCGGCCCTGGAGCTCGACCTGGATCCAGGTGCCCTCGGGGGTGTGGGCGTTCCAGGAGGCGATCATCTCGGTCGCCGGGACCGCGGAACGGTGGACCGGCGAGGTCCAGGTCGCGTACTCCCAGGTGGCGGTCCGCCCGGTGTGCGGATCTGTGTAGTCGGTACGCCCCTCGGCCCGGCGGATCGCCAGACCGGGTCTCGGGCCCGCGACCGCGTGCGTTCCGGTGCCGGAGCCGCCGCGCCAGTCGAGGTACGTGTGCCAGGAGTGGTTGTCCACGCGGGAAGCATCCGTCGGATGTGCGGTGGGCGGGGCGGTGGGGCGAGGGGCGGCGTTCGCGGAGGCGGCGGACGACGCCGTGCCGACGGTGGCGGCCGCGGCGAGTGCGGCGGTCAGCACGGTCCTGCGCGAGGTCGGTCGGTTCATGGGCGGGACCCCCGATGATCGGCTGGATGGGGTTGCGGGTGCACGACAGTGCGCCAACTATCGCGGGTCACGGCCGGATTCGGCCAGGGATGCGCATCGCGCCGGGAAACCAATATTGGTCTGGTCCACTGGCGTGACCTGCGACTGCGTCGGACCGGCTGGTCCCCCGGGCTCGTACGCTGGGGCCCATGCACACCCTTTCGCTCCGCCCCGCCCGGCCGCGCACATGAACGACCTCTCGTTCCCCTCCGCGCGGCTGCGCTCCCTCGCACCGTCCTGCGGGCCGGTGCGGCTGATCGCCGTGGACGGCCACGCGGGCTCGGGCAAGAGCACCTTCACCACCCGCCTCTCCGCCGCGCTCGACGACGCCCCCGTGCTGCGTCTCGACGACCTGGCCACCCACGAGTCGTTCTTCACCTGGACCGGCCGGCTCCTGGAGCAGGTGATCGCACCGCTGTCGCGCGGCGAACGCGCCCGCTACGCGCCCTACGACTGGACCGCGCGGCGGTTCGCTGCCCCGCGCACCCTGGAGCCCGCGCCGGTGGTGCTGATCGAGGGGGTCGGCGCGGGCCGCCGGGCACTGCGCCCCCACCTGGCACGGCTGCTGTGGATGGATCTGCCGACCGCCGAGTCCTGGGCCCGGGGCCGTCGCAGGGACGGCCCCTCCCTGTCCTCCTTCTGGGACGACTGGACGGCGGCCGAGACGGAGCACTTCTCGGCCGATCCCTCGCGCCCCCACGCCGACATTCTGATTCGGCAGTTGCCCGCGGGATACGCGTGGCTGGAGAGATCGGATCCGGCAGCGGAATCGCACCACCGGGTCACGGACGGTGAGCGCCCGGCGGCGTCGTATCAAGTCCTGAGAAATCGACCCGGATGACCCCAACTCGGCTTGACCGGAGGGCGGTACAGGTCTTACGTTCTCAATGTGCGGCTTTTCGAAGCCCCCACAGACACGAAGCCCCCGGTTGTTCCCCCGTGATCGGGGGCTTCGTTCTGCCTTCACATGCGCGTTCCTGCGCCGGTCCGACACCTCCCGCTCACCCTGGGTCACGGTCTCCCTTCCGCCTGCGGAGCCCTTAGTCGAGCACTCCCCGCGCAGGTACGATGCCTCTCGGTGCGGTCAATTCCCGTTCGCGGCACAGTGATTCGGCATGCCTCGTCGGGCAGCTGGTGCGGCGGGACATCCTGGGCACGGTTTGTGGGGGACCAGATGGACATCGGCACGCAGGGCGCACAGGCCCCGGCCGACCTCGCCTGGCTGCGCGGCGTGGACGCCTACACCATGGGCGGCTACCCGCAGGCCGAGGAGGAGTTCAGGACCGCGGTACGGCTGGATCCCGGCATGGCGGACGGCTGGCTCGGCCTCCACGCACTGCGGGTGGACACCACGACGGCGCTGCTGCGCATGTACCGCCACCGCGAGCGCTTCGGCGAACAACGCGCACGCCATCGCCGCACCCTCAACTCCTGGTATTGGCTGGGCTGGTGGGTGCAGCCGGTGCTGGAGAGCCCGCACGACCTGCTGCTCGCGCACGCCTCCCACTGGCTGGACGGGCGCCACGTCCCGGAACTGGACCGGGCCCTGGCCGGACTGCCGCCGGTGGACACGGACCCCCAGGTGCGTTTCCTGCACGCCTGCCGCTCCTATCTCGTCAAGGACTGGGAGCAGCTCATGCGCAACACCGAGCAGTTGATCGACGACCCGACGCTCGGCATCGAGGCTGGTCTGTTCGGCGGCATGGCGCGGGTGCGACTGGAGATGTACGGGCAGGCCGAGCCGATGCTCGCCACCGCGCTGATGCGCTGCCGCAGCGAGCAGCCACAGCGCAAGGAGCTGCGCTACTGGCTGGCCCGGGCGCACGAGGGCACCGGGCGCAGCGCGGCGGCCCTGCCGCTGTACCGGGCGGTGCACCGGATCGACCCGGCGTTCATGGACACCTCGGCCCGGCTCGCCGCGATCGCGGACTACGACGGTCTCGACGGCTCGGACGAGGTGGCGGGGGTCACCGCGGTGTCCCTGGCCGGGCCGGTTCCCGACGCCTCGGCGGAACCCCCGGCGGACGGGGACACGTCGCCCGGCGCCGATCCGGCGGACGGCCGGGAGTCGCGTCCGGGCGGCGATGCCCCCGGGCCCGGCGGCATCGGCATGGCCCCGCCGTCCGACGGGGCACGGCGCAGGACCGCGGTGCCCGGCCCGCAGCCGGCGCCCGCCCCGGCCGGTCCCAGTGACCCGGTGCTGCTCGCCGAGGCACTGGCCCAGTTGGAGCGGATGGTCGGCCTGGAGCCGGTCAAATGCCAGGTGAAGGCGCTGTCGGCGCAGCTGAACATGGCCCGGCTGCGGGCGGGGCAGGGGCTGCCGGTCCAGCCCCCGAAGCGGCACTTCGTCTTCTCGGGCCCGTCCGGCACCGGCAAGACCACCGTGGCCCGCATCCTGGGCCGGGTCTTCTACGCACTCGGCCTGCTCGGCGGGGATCATCTCGTCGAGGCCCAACGCGCGGATCTGGTGGGCGAGTTCCTCGGGCAGACCGCGGTCAAGGCCAACGAGCTGATCGACTCGGCGCTCGGCGGGGTGCTCTTCGTCGACGAGGCGTACAGCCTCTCCAACACCGGCTACAGCAAGGGGGACGCCTATGGGGACGAGGCCCTCCAGGTCCTCCTCAAGCGGGCGGAGGACAACCGCGACCATCTCGTCGTCATCCTCGCCGGCTACCCGGAGGGCATGGACCGGCTGCTGGCCACCAATCCGGGGCTCTCGTCGCGCTTCACCACCCGGGTCGACTTCCCCAGCTACCGGCCGTCGGAGCTCACCTCGATCGGCGAGGTGCTGGCCGCGGAGAACGGCGACGTCTGGGACGGGGAGTCCCTGGAGGAGCTGCGGTCGATCAGCGGTCACGTCGTCGACCAGGGCTGGATCGACGAACTGGGCAACGGGCGGTTCCTGCGCACCCTGTACGAGAAGAGCTGCGCCTACCGCGATCTGCGGCTCTCCGGGTATCCGACGGTGCCGGGCCGGGACGACCTGGCCACGCTGCGCCTGCCGGATCTGATGCAGGCATACGGCGAGGTGCTGTCCGGCCGGGGGCCGGTGGACCGGGGGCCGGAGGAGCCGCCGGCACTGTGACGACGCCCGGTGGCGGTGGTGGACGGTGACTCCCGCCGCCGGAGAGGGGACGGAAGTCCCTCCCCCGGCGACGGGCGCGGGGTGGCGCGGTCAGCGGACCGCGGCGGTGAGTTCGCCGTGTCCGGCGGCCGGCTCCGCCGTGCGGCGCGGGACCGCGATCCGGTGGGCCGGGTCGCGCACCTCGCCGACCAGCATCTCCAGCACGTCCTCCATGGCGACCAGGCCGAGTACCCGGCCCTGCGCGTCCGCGACCTGTGCCAGGTGCGTGGCGGCGCGCCGCATCACGGTGAGGGCGTCGTCCAGGGGCAGTTCCGCCCGGACGGTCGCCATCGGGCGCCACACGTGCTGGGGAACGGCCCGGTCTCCGTCCTCCAGGTCCAGGACGTCCTTGACGTGCAGATAGCCCATGAACGGACCGCCGCCCTCCGCGCAGACGGGGAAGCGGGAGTACCCGGTCCGCACGGTGAGCTCCTCGATCCGGCGCGGGGTGACGGAGGGGGCCACCGTGACCAGGGACGCCCGGCGGAGCAGCACGTCGGTGACGGGTCTGCTGCCCAGCTCCAGCGCGTCCTCCAGACGCTCCTGCGCCTCCGGCTCCAGGAGTCCGGCCTGGCCGGAGTCCTCGACGAGGCGGTTGAGCTGCTCGCTGGTGAAGACCGCCTCCACCTCGTCCTTGGGTTCGACGCCGAAGATCCGCAGTACCAGCCGGGCGCAGGCGCCCAGTGCCGAGGTGACCGGACGGCAGAGGCGGGCGAAGCCCACGAGGCCGGGGCTGAACCACAGGGCGGTCTTCTCCGGCGCCGCCATGGCGAGGTTCTTCGGGACCATCTCGCCGATGACGAGGTGGAGGAAGACCACGAGGACGAGCGCCAGGACGTAGCCGAGCGGGTGGATGAGGCCCGCGGGCAGGTGGATCGCCTGGAAGACCGGCTCCAGCAGGTGGGCGACGGTCGGTTCGGCGACGGCGCCGAGGGTCAGTGAGCAGACGGTGATGCCGAACTGGGCGGCGGCCATCATCTGGGGCAGGTTCTCCAGGCCGTACAGCACCTGGCGGGCCCGGCCAGAGCCGGCCGCCGCGTAGGGCTCGATCTGGCTGCGCCGGACGGAGACGAGTGCGAACTCGGCGCCGACGAAGAAGCCGTTCGCCAGCACGAGGAGTCCGGCGAACAGCAATTGCACCAGGCTCATCGCACGGCCTCCAAGACCTGGTGGGGCACCGGGGTCCCGGCGGCGGGGCCGGTCGCGTCCACCGTGCGCACGAAACGGACCTTCTCGGCCCGGTAGTGGCCGACCTGGCGGACGGAGATCCGCCAGCCGGGCAGCTCGGCCCGGTCGCCGGGGGCGGGGATGCGGCCCAGCAGGTCGGCGACGAGTCCGGCGACGGTCTCGTACGGGCCGTCGGGCACGTCGAGCCCTATCCGGCGCAGGGTGAGGACCCGGCAGCTGCCCTCGACATCCCAGGCGGGACGGCCGTCCTCGGGAGCCGCGGGCGCCAGCTCGGGCCGGTCGGCGCCCTCGGCGTCGTGCTCGTCCCGGACTTCGCCGACCAGTTCCTCGATGATGTCCTCAAGCGTGACGACTCCGGCGGTGCCGCCGTACTCGTCGACCACGACGGCGATCGGCTGCTCGTTGCGGAGCCGCTGGAGCAACTGCTCGACGGGCAGGGTCTCGGGCACCAGGAGCGGCGGCACGGCTATCCGGCCGGCCGGGGTGCGCAGGCGTTCCGGAGCGGGTACGGCGAGCGCGTCCTTGAGGTGGATCATGCCGACGACCTCGTCGATGCGTTCCCGGTAGACCGGGAAGCGGGACAGGCCGGTGGCGCGGGTGAGGTTGAGGACGTCCTGGGCCGTCGCCGACGTCTGGAGGGCGCTGACCTTCACCCGCGGGGTCATGACGTGCTGGGCGGTGAGCCCGGCGAGCGACAGGGTCCGCACGAAGAGGTCCGCGGTGTCCTGTTCGAGGGTGCCGGCCTCGGCCGAGTGCCGGGCCAGGGAGACCAGTTCGCCGGGGGTGCGGGCGGAGGCCAGTTCGTCGGTGGGCTCGACGCCCAGCAGCCGCACCAGCCGGTTGGCGACCGTGTTCAGCAGGCTGATCACCGGACGGAGCGCGGCGGAGAAGCGGTACTGGGGGCCGGCGACGAACCGGGCCACCTGGAGCGGCCGGGAGACCGCCCAGTTCTTCGGCACGAGCTCGCCGATCACCATCTGGACGGCGGAGGCCACCAGCATCCCGATCACGACGCCGACGCCGGGCACGGCGCCGCGGGGCAGGCCGGTCGCGGTGAGGGGGCCCTCCAGCACGTGGGCGAGGGCCGGTTCGGCGAGCATGCCGACGACCAGGGAGGTGATGGTGATGCCGAGCTGGGTGCCGGAGAGCTGGAAGGAGAGCTCGCGCAGGGCGTCGACGACGGTGCGGGCCCGCCGGTCGCCCTCGGCGGCGGCACGCTCGGCGTCCGGCCGCTCGACGGTGACGAGCCCGAATTCGGCCGCCACGAAGAATCCGTTGGCGAGGATGAGAAGGAATGCCGCGCTCAGGAGCAGCAGGGGGATGGTCATGCCGCCGCCTCCGGGGAGGGGGCGGCGCAGGTACTACCGGACGATCCGTCCATTGCTGGAAGGAGTCACTCCTTGGGTCGCAGGAAAGCCCCGCCGGTCTCGTGGACCGTTCGTGCGGGGCGGGGCGCACCGGGGCGCCGCCGTTCTCCAGGGTAATCAAGAATGGCTTGTTCCGGGCAGGGGGCTCGGCCTCGTCCCGGCCGGATCACGGAGCGCGGACGCCCGGTCGGGGGGGGCGCCCGCGGCTACCGGACGGGGCCGCTGCCGGTGCCGTGCTGCTCGGCGAGGGCACGCAGCGCGCGGGCGTCGCGGATGGCCTGCTGCTTGCCGATTCCCGGCTGGATGCCGAGCGCGGGCATGCTGGTCCCGTCGCTCAGGTCCAGGAAGACCCAGGGGTCGCCGGCCCGCAGATTGACGCGGAGGATCTCCGGCCAGGACAGGCGGCGCGTTCGGGTGAGATTGACCACCGTCACACCGCCTTCGTGCGCGACGACCTTCGGGCGGCTCAGGAGCGCCAGCACGCCGAAGAACAGCAGCGCGGTGAAGACGAAGCTGGTCCGCTCCCCCGCGCTGAGCTGCTCCAGGGTCAGGGCGATGGCGGTGATGACGACGAACAGCAGCGCGCCGACGGCCAGCAGGACCACCCGGGTGCGGGTGGGCCGGAAGGTGACCGGGAGCGAGGGGAGTTCGGACGCGGGGGCGGACATGGCGTTCAGCTGTCTTCCGGAGGGACTCGGCCGTCAGAGGCGGCAGGCGTGGATGGCGGTGGTGAGGATGGCGCGGGCGCCGAGGGCGTAGAGGTCGTCCATGATCCGCTGGGCCTCGCGGGCGGCGACCATGGAACGGACGGCGACCCAGCCCTCGTGGTGCAGCGGGGAGATGGTCGGCGATTCCAGGCCAGGGGTGAGGGCGACCGCGCGCTCCAGGTGCTCGACGCGGCAGTCGTAGTCCATCATCACGTAGGAGCGCGCGACCAGGACGCCCTGGAGGCGGCGGAGGAACTGCTGGACCTTGGCGTCGTCGGCGGGCGCGCCGGTGCGGCGGATGACGACGGCCTCGGACTTCATGATCGGCTCGCCGAGCACTTCGAGCCCGGCGTTGCGCAGGCTGGTGCCGGTCTCCACGACGTCGGCGATGACCTGGGCGACGCCGAGTTCGATGGCGGTCTCGACCGCGCCGTCGAGGTGGACGACGGAGGCGTTGACGCCGATGTCGGCGAGGTGCTTGGCGACGATGCCCTCGTAGGAGGTGGCGACGGTCTTGCCGTCGAAGTCCTGCGGGCCCTCGGCGGTGCCGGGCTTGGCGGCGTAGCGGAAGGTGGAGCGGGCGAAGCCGAGCTGGAGGATCTCCTCGGCGTCGGCGCCCGAGTCCAGCAGCAGGTCGCGGCCGGTGATGCCGATGTCGAGGCGGCCGGAGCTGACGTAGATCGCGATGTCGCGCGGCCGCAGGTAGAAGAACTCGACCTGGTTCTCGGGGTCGACGAGGACCAGTTCCTTGGACTCCTTGCGCTGCTGGTACCCGGCCTCATGGAGCATCGCCATCGCAGGCCCGGAGAGTGATCCCTTGTTGGGGACGGCGATGCGCAGCATGAGGTCGGGTTCCTTTGCGAGGGAGGAGGAAGGGTTCTTTTCCGTATGTGCGGGTGTGCGTGTCCGGGGCAGGGGTCGGCCCCGGTCGTGCTCAGAGGTGGGCGTAGACGTCGTCGAGGGAGATCCCGCGGGCGACCATCATCACCTGGACGTGGTACAGCAGCTGGGAGATCTCCTCGGCGGCGGCGTCCTTGCTCTCGTGCTCGGCGGCCATCCAGACCTCGGCGGCCTCCTCGACGACCTTCTTGCCGATGGCATGGACGCCCTTGTCCACCAGCTCGGCGGTGCGGGAGGTGGAGGGGTCGCCGTTGGCGGCCTTGAGCTGGAGCTCGGCGAAGAGCTCTTCAAAGGTTTTGTTCGCCATGATGGTGCTTAGCCTACGGGGTCCGACCCCCTCGATCAGCGCCAGGGCTCGCTGACGGTGCGCAGGGTGGTGGCGGTGGCGACGGCCGCGATGACCGCTTCGTGCCCCTTGTCCTCGTTGGACCCGTCCAGACCGGCCCGGTCGAGTGCCTGCTCCTCGGTGTCGCAGGTGAGTACGCCGAATCCGACCGGGACCCCGGTGTCGACGGCGACCTGGGTGAGACCGTGGGTGACGCCCTGGGACACATACTCGAAGTGTGGGGTGCCGCCGCGGATGATCACGCCCAGCGCGACGATCGCGTCGTAGCCGCGGCCGGCGAGGACCTTGGCGACCACCGGGAGTTCGAAGCTGCCGGGCACTCGGAGCAGGGTCGGTTCGTCGATGCCCAGTTCGTGCAGGGCACGCAGGGCGCCGTCGACCAGGCCGGTCATGACCTTGTCGTGCCACTGGGCGGCGACGACCGCCACGCGCAGGTCACCGCAATTGCGTACGGACAGTTCGGGTGCGCCCTTGCCGCTCATTTCTCTCCTGTCGTCGTTCTGTCGGTCGTCACTGGTTTCCGCAGGTCGTCGCCGCGGCGACGTCGAGCCAGGGCAGGTCGTGCCCCATGCGGTCACGCTTGGTGCGCAGGTAGCGCAGGTTGTGCTCACCGGCCTGGACGGGCATCGGCTCGCGGCCGGTGACGGTCAGGCCGTGCCGTCGAACGGCGGCGGTCTTGTCGGGGTTGTTGGTCATCAGCCGCAGGCTGCGGACGCCGAGGTCCTTGAGGATCTGGGCCCCGGCCGCGTAGTCGCGGGCGTCGGCCGGCAGGCCGAGCTCCAGGTTGGCGTCGAGGGTGTCGCTGCCGCGTTCCTGGAGTTCGTAGGCGCGCAGCTTGGACAGCAGACCGATGCCCCGGCCCTCGTGACCGCGCAGGTAGACGACGACGCCGCGGCCCTCCTCGGTGATGCGGCGCATGGCGGCGTGCAGCTGCGGTCCGCAGTCGCAGCGCTGCGACCGGAAGATGTCGCCGGTCAGGCATTCGGAGTGGACCCGGACGAGGACGTCGTCGCCGTCGCCGAGGTCGCCGTGGACGAGGGCGACGTGCTCGACGCCGTCGACGGTGGAGCGGTAGCCGTACGCGGTGAACGTGCCGAAGTCGGTCGGGAGCCGGACCTCGGCCTCGCGCCGGACCGTCGGCTCCGAGGTGCGGCGGTAGGCGATCAGGTCCTCGATGGAGATGATCGTGAGGCCGTGCTTGCGGGCGAAGGGGACCAGCTGCGGCAGGCGCAGCATGGTGCCGTCCTCGGCGGCGATCTCGACGATCGCCCCGGCCGGGCGCAGCCCGGCGAGCCGGGCGAGGTCGACGGCGGCCTCGGTGTGGCCGGGGCGGACCAGCACGCCGCCGGGGCGGGCGCGGAGCGGGAAGATGTGGCCGGGCCGGACGAAGTCGCCGGGTCCCGCCTCGCCGGAGGCGAGCATCCGCAGGGTGGTGGCCCGGTCCGCGGCGGAGATGCCGGTGGTCACGCCGTGCGCGGACGAGGCGTCCACGGAGACGGTGAACGCGGTGCGCATCGACTCGGTGTTGCGTTCGACCATCTGGGGCAGGTCGAGTCGTTCCACCTCGTCGTGCTCCATGGGCGCGCAGATCAGACCGCGGCACTCGCTCATCATGAACGCGACGATCTCGGGGGTGGCCTTCTCGGCAGCGAGGACGAGGTCGCCCTCGTTCTCCCGGTCCTCGTCGTCGACGACGACGACGGGGCGTCCCGCGGCGATGTCGCGGATCGCCTGCTCGACGGGGTCGAGCACGAGGTCCTCGATCACGGGCTCGTGTTCCCGGTGCAACCAGGTGGGCTGGGCAGTCATGCCGTGGCTCCTTCCAGAGCGGGGGTCCGTGAACGCAGCCACCAGTCGCGCATGCCCCACAGGACCAGGGCGCCGTACACGACGTAGATGAGGCCGGAGAAGGCGAGGCCGCTGTGGAAGTTCAGCGGTACGCCGACGAGGTCGACGAGGAGCCAGGCGAACCAGAACTCGACCATGCCCCGGGCCTGGGCCAGCATCGCGACGAGCGTGCCGGTGAAGATGTACGCGTCCGCCCACGGACTCCAGGAGAGCGAGGGGAAGGCGGTGAACAGGCCGCCGACCGCCAGGGTGCCGAACGCGGCACCGCCCAGCAGCAGGCCGCGCTCGCGCCAGGTGGCGAACCGGACGGCGAGGGAGCCGTCCTGGGCCTGCCGTCGGCCCCGGTTCCACTGCTGCCAGCCCCAGACCGCCACGGCGATCACGACGACCTGCTTACCGACGCCGCCGGCCTGGTGCACGAAGGCGTTGGCCGCGACCAGCACGATGCCGGACAGGAGCTGGGCGGGCCAGGTCCAGACGGACCGCAGCCAGCCGAGGGTCAGGGCGATCAGACCGATCGTGTTGCCGATCATGTCGGACCAGATGATGTGCTGCCCGAGGACGGTGAACGCCTCCGAGTTCAGCCAGCTCAGCCCGGTCACCGCACCGGCTCCTCGGGGTCCCGGGCGCCGTTGCCGAGCAGCCGCTCGACGTACTTCGCGATGACGTCCACCTCCAGGTTGACCGGGTCTCCGGGCTCCTTGATGCCGAGGGTGGTCAGTGCCAGGGTGGTGGGGATGAGGCTGATGGTGAAGTAGTCGGGCCCGGCGTCCACGACGGTCAGGCTGACGCCGTCGACGGTGATCGACCCCTTCTCCACCACGTAGCGGGCCAGGTCGTCGGGGAGGGAGACCTTCACGATCTCCCAGTGCTCGGATGCCTTCCGCTCGACGATGCGGCCGGTGCCGTCGACGTGGCCCTGGACGATGTGGCCGCCGAGCCGGCCGCCGACCGCCATGGGGCGTTCCAGGTTGACCCTGGACCCCGTCTCCAGGGCTCCGAGGCTGGACCGGTTCAGGGTCTCGGCCATCACATCGGCGGTGAACTCACCGTCGCCGAGGTCGACGACGGTGAGGCAGACGCCGTTGACGGCGATGGAGTCGCCGTGCTTGGCGCCCTCGGTGACCACGGGGCCGCGCAGGCGGAAGCGGGAGGCGTCGCCGAGCTGCTCGACGGCGGTGACCTCACCCAGTTCTTCGACAATTCCGGTGAACACTCAGATTCCCTTCCGGGTGGGTCCGGGGACGGCCGTTACGCGCAGATCGGGGCCGATGCGGACGGTCTCGGTCACATCGAGGCGCAACGCCTCGGCGATGGTGGTGATTCCGGCGTCGGCGAGGGCCGAGGGGCCGGCGCCGAGGAGCACGGGGGCGAGGTAGCCGACGACCTTGTCGACCACTCCCGCCGCGACGAAGGCCCCGGCCAGGGTCGGGCCGCCTTCGAGGAGGACGGATCGGACGCCGCGCCCGTACAGCGCGGCGAGCAGGGCGGGGACGTCCAGGCCGGGTCCGGCGGCGGCGCGCGGCAGCGGCAGGACGGCCGCCGCGGGGAGGTGGCCGGTGTCGGCGTCCTCGGCGACGGCGATCAGGCTGGGCGCGGTGTCGTCCAGGACCCGGGCGCCGGGGCGCACGGCGGCGGCGTCGGTGTCCACGACCACCCGCAGGGGCTGCACGGCGCCCTCGATGCCCCTGGCGGCCAGCTGGGGATCGTCGGTCCGGGCGGTGCCGGAGCCGACCACCACGGCGTCGGCCTCGGCGCGCAGCCGGTGGACGTCGGCGCGGGACTCGGGCGAGGTGATCCAGCGGCTGGTGCCGTCGGCGGCGGCCACCCGGCCGTCGAGGGTCGCCGCGTACTTCCACAGGACGTACGGGCGGCCCAGGCGCAGGGACGTCAGCCAGGCCGCGTTGCCCGCTTCGGCCTCCTCGGCGAGGAGCCCTCCGCGGACCTCGATCCCGGCCGCGCGCAGAGTGTTGGCACCGCCGGTGGCCTGCGGGTTCGGGTCGTCGACTGCGTGGACGACCCGGGCGACGCCGGCCTCGATCAGTGCCTGGGCGCAGGGGCCGGTGCGGCCGGTGTGGTTGCAGGGTTCGAGGGTGACGTAGGCGGTGCCGCCGCGGGCCCGCTCGCCCGCCTCGCGCAGGGCGTGGATCTCGGCGTGCGGTCCGCCGGCGCGTCGGTGGTATCCCTCGCCGACCGGGCGCCCGGCGGAGTCGAGGACGACGCAGCCGACGACGGGGTTGGGGCTGGTGGAGCCGAGACCGCGGGCCGCGAGCGCGATCGCGCGGCGCATGGCGGTGATGTCGGCTGCGGTGTCCACCGGGTCCTCCTGCCTCTTCGGGCACGGACTCCGGGGCCTGTCGAAGGACGACAGAAGAAGCGGAACGCAACAGGGGAACGCCGAATGCCGAGAACACGGACGGTCCGGTTGCCCGAAAATCGTCCGCCGACGGCGGCGTACCCGTGAAACGGCCCGCCGCGCACTGCCTCCCATCCGGACTTTAACCGTCGGTCCAGGAATCCCACCTGGTCAACCGGCCGCTGGCTGCGGACGGGTCGCGGACTATAACCGCCGGTTCGGAATTGCACCGACCCCGGAGTGCGCTGCTACTGGTACAGGGTCAGTGTGCCACGCGAGGCCGTGGGCCATGCGGGTGAACGTTGTGGAGTGGCTCACAGGACGCGGCGACGGCGGCGTCGGGCCGATCACCGAAACCCCCAGAGGTCCAGACCTATTGACAGAATGGCCTAGTCCTTTTAATCTCTGCGTCACCTCCGAGGAGCCGTCCCGCGGTGTGCGCACGCCCGGGGCATCAACACACCCCACCCCCTTGCCTGTTGTGTTCCGCCGAACCTCCCCGGGCGGAACGAACGCGTTGCCCCCCCCACCCGCGCGAGAGCCCCGCTCGTGTGCCGGGGCGTGGCCGCCCGGTCGGAGGTCGGCCGACAGCCGCTCAGCCGGCCGGGGCGAACAGGTCGTCCTGGGCCGCCTCCCGGGCGGCGAGCAGCGCGCCGCGCAGCACCGCGGCGCCGCCCAGCCGCCCGGCCCTGACCTCGGTGCGCAGCGGCGACATGGTGGTCAGCCGCTCCTCGACCCGTGCCGCCAGCGCGTCGCCGCCAGCGTGGCCGACCTCCCCGGCGAGCACCACGCACCCCGGGTCGAGCACCGAGGCGACCGAGGCGGCGCCGAGCGCCAGGCGCTCCGCGAGGGTGTCCAGGAACGCCTCGCCGTCCCCCTCCCCCGCCAGGGCCGCCCGGACCGCGAACGCGGCGCCCGGCTCCTTGTCCCCCTCGGCGGTGTCCGGGGGCACCGCGATGCCGTGGGCGGCGGCGAGTTCGCACACCGGGGCGGAGCCCACCAGCGCGTGGAACCCGCCGTCGCAGTTGACCGCCGACGGGGCGGCGGCCGTGCCGGGCACCGGCAGGAAGCCGATCTCGCCCGCACCGCCGGAGGCCCCGCGCCGGAGCCTGCCGTCCAGCATGACGGCGGCCCCGACGCCGTGGCCGAGCCAGAAGAGGACGAAGGTGTCGCGTTCGCGGGCGCCGCCGATGCGGTGTTCGGCGACGGCGGCGAGGTTGGTCTCGTTCTCCACCAGGACGGTGGCGGGCAGCCGCTGCTGGAGCACCCGTACCAGCCGCCGGTGCCAGGCGGGCAGTCCCTTGGTGTCGCGCAGTTCGCCGGTGACCGGATCGATGAGTCCGGGCGCGCCGATGCCGACACTGTGCAGCGGGGCGGCGCCCGCCTCGCGCACGGCGCGTTCCAGCAGTGCGGCCGCCCGCTCGGCCGCGACCTCGGTGCCGGTGTCCCCGGTGATGGGCAAGGTGGCCTCGGCGAGCGTCCTGCCCAGGAGGTCGGCGACGACGACGGCGACGCTGCCGGTGCGCACGTCCAGCGCGGCGAGATGGGCGCGGTCGGCAGCGATCCCGTAGAGCCGGGCGTTGGGGCCGCGGCGCTCGGCGCCCGCCTCGCCCACCACCCGGATCAGCCCGGCGTCCTGGAGCCGTTCGACGAGGTCGGCGACGGTGGGTCGGGAGAGCCCGGTCGACTGCTTCAACTGCGCGGCCGTCAGCGGACCGTCCTGCTGGAGCAGCCGCAGTGCGAGCCGGTCGTTGATGGCCCGGGCGGTGCTCGGTGATGCGGCCATGCCGGGATCCTTCCAGATCGTCATCGCACGGGATCGCGCGGGTGACCTATTTATCAGGCAGGGTTCCTGATAGTTTACCGCTCGCCTTGCGGGGACGTGCGCCGGACCGGCCGGCGACCGCGGATTCCCAAGGACTGCCGAAGGAGGGCACGGCGTATGGCCACGGATTCCACGACGGCGGACTTCACCGGGGAGCAGGTGAGACGGGCCAGGTTCGCCGTCGCCGCGGTCTTCGCCGTGCACGGCTCGGTGACCGGCAGTTTCGCCACCCGGGTCCCCTGGATCCAGGATCATGCCGGGGTGAGCGCCGGGCAGCTCGGCCTCGCCCTCGCCTTCCCGGCGATCGGCGCCTCGCTCGCGATGCCGCTCGCGAGCGCGATCAGTCATCGCTTCGGCGCCCGGACGGCGCTGCGCGGGCTGCTGGCGCTGTGGACGCTGGCCCTGATCCTGCCCTCGCTGGCGCCCGGCCTGGTCACGCTGTGCGCGGCGCTCCTGGTGTACGGGGCGTCGGCCGGCATGTCGGACGTGGCGATGAACGCCCTCGGGGTGGAGGTGGAGAACCGGCTCGGCAGGTCGATCATGTCCGGGCTGCACGGGCTGTGGAGCGTCGGCGCCCTGGTCGGTTCGGCGGCGGGCACCGTGGCCGCGCATCTGGGCACCGACGCCCGGCTGCACCACCTCGCCGCCGCTCTCGTCCTCACCGCGCTCGGCATGCTCGCCTGCCGTGGGGTACTGGATCTGCGCAGCGAACCCGACGAGGAGCCGCCGCCGCGCTTCACGCTGCCGCCGAAGTCCGCGCTGATCATCGGCGCGGTCGGGTTCTGCGCGGTGTTCGCGGAGGGCGCCAGCCTGGACTGGTCGGCGGTGTACCTCCGGGACGTCATGGACACCTCCGCCGGACTCGCCGCCGCGTCCACCACGGCGTTCGCGCTCACCATGGCGGTCGCCCGGATCGCGGGCGACAAGGTCGTCGACCGCTTCGGCGCGGTCCGGACCGTGCGGGTCGGCGGCGCCCTCGCGACGGTCGGCGGGGTGCTCGTGGTCGCGTCGCCGAACGCCGTGGTGGCCCTGTGCGGCTTCGGACTGCTCGGACTCGGCGTCGCGGTGGTCGTCCCGCTGGCCTTCGCGGCGGCCGGGCGCAGCGGCCCGAACCCGAGCCAGGCGATCGCGGGCGTGGCGACCATCACGTACACCTCCGGGCTGATCGCCCCGTCCGCGATCGGCACCCTGGCCGAGGCCACCTCGCTGGTGGTGTCCTTCGGCCTGGTCACGGTGCTGGCGTTCGGTCTGGTGATGGGGGCGGGAGTACTGCGGGCGGGCGACCGCGCGAAGGCCGTGCCGGGTGCGGGGGCCGAGGCCCCGGGCACCGCGGCGGCCGAACCGCGCGGCTGAGCACCTCTCGGCGGCCCCCGCCGCGGGGTCCGGCCCGCGCCGCGGAATCGCGGGCTCCGCGCGGCAGCCGCGTTCCGGTCGGGATCACCGACACGCTCTGCTCCGTCGGCGGCGGGACACGGCGGCCGGGGCGGCCCGGGAGCGGGCCCCGGCGCTCGTCGCGTGCCGCGGCCCCGGTCACCGGCCTCACCCCGCCGCGAACGGGCTCCGGTCCGGCATTACCATGTCGCTGTTTCGATTCTGCGGAATTGCGCCATGCCGGGCGAGGTACTGGGCTCCGCACCTACACACAGGGAGCGACCATGGGCCTCGGCGTGCGCTGGACCTTGCACGGCGACGGGAGGACCCCGGCACCGGGAGCCGTGGTCCGGCCGGACGAACGGCTCTCCTGGCCCCGTACCTTCGGCCTCGGCGCCCAGCACGTGGTGGCCATGTTCGGGGCGTCGTTCGTCGCTCCGGTGCTGATGGGCCTGGACCCGAACCTGGCGATCATGATGTCGGGCGTGGCGACGGCCATCTTCCTCCTGGCCACACGCGGCCAGGTGCCCAGCTACCTCGGCTGCTCGCTCTCCTTCGTCGGGGTCGCGGCGACGATCCGGGCGAGCGGCGGCAACAGCGCCGTGGTCACCGGCGCGGTCTTCGTGGTCGGTGCGGCGCTGTTCCTGGTGGGTCTCGCGGTACAGCGGTTCGGCGCGCGGATCATCCACGCCGCGATGCCGCCGGTGGTCACCGGGGCCGTCGTCATGCTCATCGGCTTCAACCTGGCCCCGGTGACCGCGAAGACGTACTGGCCGCAGGACCAGTGGACGGCGCTGCTGGTGATGCTGTTCACCGGTCTGGCCGTGGTGTGCCTGCGCGGCTTCCTCTCCCGGATCGCGATCTTCCTGGGGCTGGTATTCGGCTACGTGCTGTCCTGGGTCCTCGACCTGGTCTTCGGCAAGATCCACTCCCCGGCGGGCGGCGCCGAGGCCGTCGACCACTGGCGGCTGGACCTGTCGGGGGTCGCCGACGCCGACTGGATCGGGCTCCCGTCCTTCCACGCGCCGAGCTTCGAGTGGTCGGCGATCCTGGTCGCGCTGCCGGTGGTGATCGCACTGGTCGCCGAGAACGCCGGGCATGTGAAGGCGGTCGGCGAGATGACCGGATCCTCGCTGGACGGCAAGCTGGGCACCGCGATCGCCGCGGACGGCGCGGCGTCGATGCTGTCGACCGCGGTGGGCGGACCGCCGAACACGACGTACTCGGAGAACATCGGCGTCATGGCGGCGACCCGGGTCTACTCCACGGCCGCGTACTGGGCGGCCGCCTGCTTCGCGCTCCTCTTCGGCCTCTGCCCCAAGTTCGGCGCGGTCGTCGCCGCCGTCCCGGGCGGGGTGCTCGGCGGGATCACCGTCATCCTGTACGGCATGATCGGGCTCCTCGGCGCCCAGATCTGGCTGCACGCCAAGGTCGACCTGCGCAATCCGCTGAACCTGGTCCCGGCCGCCGCGGGCATCATCATCGGCGTCGGCGGGGTCGGTCTGAAGATCAGCGACAACTTCGAACTGAGCGGGATCGCACTCGGCACCATCGTGGTGATCACCGGCTACCACGTGCTCCGGGCGTTCGCCCCGGCCCATCTCAAGACCCAGGAACCCCTGCTGGACTCGGGGACCTCGGCGTACGACGAGCGGACGGCGTCCGGCGGGACGACGGACGAGAAGTGACGCGGGCGGCGGGCGGGTTCGCGGGGCGCGAGAGACCCACCACCACCCCCGGCGGGTGCGGGGGGGGGGCCC
>NZ_JBHJWQ010000044.1:0-41370 GCF_042266885.1 Streptomyces sp. NPDC056061
TGCTGCGTCCACCTCACTCAAAGCGGGCGCCCCGCCCAGTTCCGCCCCACTCCGGCGAATCGGACGAACGCTGACCTTGCAACGGACCCTGGGTCGTGACCGACCCCCGGGACATCGCCCAATACGTGGCGAAGTTCGAGGGTTTCGCCCAACAGGCGCTTCCGGGGGCCGAGTCGGTGGAGCTTCTGAGATCCATCAGCGACGAGCTGTTGCAGCAACAGTAGAGCGGCTGCTGATGGCGACCGCTTTCCTGCGTGGCCTACTTGTCGAAAATGAACAAGATGTGGCCCGGCACGGGGCCCCGAGGATTGTTCCGGTCGCACCGAATCGGTCCGCTGCGCGGACACCCTGTCGCAGACTGGCCCCATGACCACCGCACCGGACAGCAAGAGCGATCTCCACTACTACCTCCAGTCCGCCCGCGACGCCCTGCTGTGGAAACTCGAAGGGCTCCCGGAGTACGACGTCCGCCGCCCCTTCACGCCGACCGGCACCAACCTTCTGGGCCTGGTGAAGCACGCGGCCAGTGTCGAACTCGGTTACCTGGGCGACACGTTCGGGAGGCCGTCCGGCATACCGCTGCCCTGGGTCGCCGCCGACGCCGCCCCCAACGCCGACATGTGGGCCACCGCCGACGAGTCACGGGAACAGATCGTGGGGCTCTACCGGCGCGCCTGGGCGCACGCGGACGCGACGATCGACGCGCTCCCGCTCGACACGGTCGGCAGGGTGCCGTGGTGGCCCGACGACCGGGACGAGGTGACGTTGCACCACGCCGTGGTACGCGTGATCGCGGACACCCATCGGCACGCCGGGCACGCCGACATCCTCCGGGAACTCGCGGACGGGGCGGTCGGCATGAACAAGGGGAACGACAACATGCCGCCGGGCGACGCGCAGTGGTGGGAGAACCACCGGAACCGGCTGGAACGCGCGGCCCGCGAGGCCGGGGGCCACGCCTGAACCGGACAACGGCAAGGGGCGGCGGGCCCATCGGCCCGCCGCCCCACCCGGTCGCGTACGCGTATCGGTGTTACTGGACGACCGTGATCCGGTCCGCCGCCGGCGGGGCCAGCGGGGCGGCGGCCGAGGAGTGGGCCGCCAGGTAGGCGTTGAACACGTCGAGGTCGGACGGGCCGACCAGCTTGTTCGTGCCCTCGCCAAGGGCCGCGAAGCCGTCGCCGCCGCCCGCGAGGAACTCGTTCATCGCGACACGGTAGGTCTTCGCCGGGTCGATCGCCTCACCGTTCAGCTTGATGGTGTCGGTGACCACGCGGGCCGCACCCGACTTCGTCATGTCCAGGGTGTAGGTGAGCCCCTTCGAGACCTGGAGGATCTTCGGGCTCGCCTCGTTCGGGCCGCTGACCTGCTGCTGGAGCGCGGTGACCAGCTGGGCACCGGTCAGGTCGACGACGTTCATCATGTTGGTGAAGGGCTGCACGGTGAAGGACTCGCCGTACGTCACCACGCCGTCGCCCTCGTCGCCGGACGCCTTGTGGACCAGGTCCGCGCGGATACCGCCGGGGTTCATCAGGGCGACGACCGCCCCGCCCTTGTCCTCGGCGGCCAGGCCCTCCAGCTGTGCGTCCGCGATCAGGTCGCCGAGCGGCTTCTCGGGGGCCGTGGAGCCGCGGCCGTTGATGTCGGCGGTGATGTAACCCTGCGGCTTGTTCGCGATCGGGGCCGCGAGGGCGTTCCAGCGCGCGATCAGGGCCGTCATGTCGTTGGCCTTGGGCTGGTCACGGGTGACGATGTGGTTGACCGACTTCGGGTTGTGCGCGCCGGCCGACTTCACCGATGTCCGGACGATGTCCTTGGTGCGGCGGTCGTAGGTGAGGGTCGTGTCCGTGTACAGCTTGCCGAACGACGACGCGGAGGTGACCATGCGCGGGTTGCCCGCCGGGTCCGGGATGGTGCACACGTACGCCTGGTGGGTGTGGCCGGTGACCAGCGCGTCGACCTTGGGCGTGATGCCCTTGGCGATGTCGGTGATCGGACCGGAGATGCCGTCACCGGTGCCGGAGCTGTCGCAGTCGTAGTTGTACGAGGTGGAGGCGGGCAGCCCGCCCTCGTGGATCAGCGCGACGATGGACTTGACGCCCTGCCGGTCCAGTTCCTTGGCGTACTTGTTGATCGTCTCGATCTCGTCGTGGAACTTCAGGCCCTTGACGCCGTTGGCCGTGACGATGTCCGGGGTGCCCTCCAGGGTCACGCCGATGAAGCCGATCTTGACGCCGTTCTTCTTCCAGACCGTGTACGGCTTGAGGATCGGCTTGCCGGTCTTCTCCTTCGTCACATTGGCGGCGAGGTAGGGGAAGTCCGCGCCCTTGAACTTCTTGCCCTTCTCGTAGCAGCCCTCGACCGGGTGGCAGCCGCCGTTCTGGAGGCGGGCCAGCTCGGTGGCGCCCTCGTCGAACTCGTGGTTGCCGACCGACGTGACATCGAGGTCGAGCTTGTTGAGCGCCTCGATGGTCGGCTCGTCGTGGAAGAGACCGGACAGCAGCGGGCTCGCGCCCACCATGTCGCCGCCCGCGGCGGTGATCGAGTACGGGTGGCCCTTGCGCGCGGTGCGGAGCGAGGACGCGAGGTACTCGATGCCACCGGCCGGAATCGCCTCGACCGTGCCGTCGGCCTGCGTCTCGTTGACCGTGCCGGCCGAGCCGGCCGGCGGCTCCAGGTTGCCGTGCAGGTCGTTGAAGGACAGCAGCTGCACATCGACGGTGTTGCCCGGCTTGTGGTGCCCGTGCCCGTGGCCGTGACCGTTCCCGTGGCCCCGGTCCTGGGCGCCGGCCGGCATCGCGGCGACGAGCGCGCCGACGGTGGCGAGCCCGGCCGCGGCGGCCAGCACCCGCCGGGACGCGCGGTTCTTCTGCGGTGTCGCTGACATCGGTCCCCTTGTGAGTTCAGCGGAGTTCTGAGGGTGGTGACGAGTCTGGAGACGTCGTGCGCAGCCTAGGGTCAACGCGCGTAGCGCGACAGATGTTCGTGGTTACGAACTGGTTGCCATGCGGTCGGAAACGGGAGCAATGCCCACCCATCACCCGTATGGCCCACGTATGTACGCAGAATCATCACGGCACGCATGAACCCCGGAAACCCGGTCGTCCGGGAGGCGTTCCACCCCGCCCCGGGAAGGGGGCATCACCGCAAGCTGCCGAGTTCCGGCTCCCGGCCCGGCCCGCCCGCGCAAGCGCCCCCCAACCCCCGCCTCGCCCCCGTACGCTCGTACACATGACGACTGACGTACCTCTGCCCGCTCCCGGACGGGAGATCCAGACGCTCGACGTGCTCTCCTCCGAACAGGCCGGGGCCGTGGCCGAGCTGCTCGCCGAGGCGGCCCGGTCCGACGGCATGCAGGCCGTGTCCGAGCAGGGGCGGCTGCAACTGCGCGGCGGGCGGCGCGAGGGGGTGCGGCACCTGCTGCTCAGCAGCGGACCCGTCCTGGTGGGGTACGCGCAGCTGGAGGACACCGATCCGGTCGAGGCGCCGGCCGCCGAGCTGGTGGTGCACCCGGCGTACCGCGGGCAGGGCCACGGGCGGGCCCTGGGTGCGGCGCTGCTCGCCGTGACGGGCAAGCGGCTGCGGGTGTGGGCGCACGGCGGGAAGTCCGCGGCCCGGCACCTGTCCCAGGTCCTCGGGCTCTCGCTCTTCCGCGAACTGCGGCAGTTGCGCCGCCCGTTGGTCCCGCTGGACATCGCCGAACCGGTACTGCCGCCCGGTGTCACCATCCGCGCCTTCGTGCCCGGCGAGGACGACGCCGCGTGGCTCGCGGTGAACCGTGCCGCCTTCGCCCACCACCCCGAGCAGGGGTCGCTGACCCAGCGCGATCTGGACGACCGCAAGGTGGAGCCCTGGTTCGACCCGAAGGGCTTCTTCCTCGCCGAGCGCGACGGCGAACTGATCGGCTTCCACTGGACGAAGGTGCACGCCGAGCAGCAGCTCGGCGAGGTGTACGTCCTCGGCATCCGGCCGGACGCGCAGGGCGGCGGCCTCGGCAAGGCGCTCACCGCGATCGGGCTGCGCCACCTGGCCGCGCAGGGGCTGCCGACCGCGATGCTCTACGTCGACGCGGACAACAAGGCGGCCCTGACGGTCTACGAGCGGATGGGCTTCGCGACGCACGAGGTGGACCTCATGTACCGCACGGAGACCTGAGCCCGGCCCCGGTCCCGGCCCTGATCCCGGTCCCGGCCCCGGCCCCGGCCCCGGCCGCGAGGGGCCCGTCGGAGCCCGACGGCAAGGGGCGTCGTCATCCGGACAGCATGGGTCCGCTTGACGTCGCCCCTTTCTTGCCCCAGGCTTTCACTACTTAGCTAGGGAAAGGGGGAACTATGGCAGAGCCGGCAGCGATCGAGTACCGCATCGACCGACGCAGCGGTGTCGCCACGTACCTCCAGATCGTCCAGCAGACCAAACAGGCCCTCCGGCTCGGCCTGCTGGAGCCCGGTGACCGGCTGCCCGCCGCGCGGGAGGTCGTCGAGGCCACCGCCATCAACCCGAACACCGTGCTCAAGGCGTATCGGGAGCTGGAACGCGAGGGCCTAGTCGAAGGCAGGCGCGGGCTCGGCACGTTCGTGACGGGGACGCTCGGCGGCGCGGCGGCCTCCGACGACGGCGCGCTGCGTGCCGAACTCGCCGACTGGGCGCGGCGGGCCCGCGCAGCCGGGCTGGAGAAGGACGACGTGAGCGCGCTCTTCACCGCCGTACTGGACAGGACTTTCGAGGGGGATCGGACCGGATGACAGGCGCTGCGATCGAGACCGTCGGCCTCGGCATGAAGTACCGGAAGAGGGGAGGTGGCTGGGCGCTGCGCGACTGCTCGTTCCGGTTGCCCGCCGGGCGCGTGTGCGCCCTGGCCGGCCCGAACGGCGCGGGCAAGTCCACGCTGCTCTCGCTGGCCGCGGGCGTCCTGCGCCCGTCCGAGGGAACGCTGCGGGTACTGGGCGGGGAGCCCGGCGAGGCACGGGAGCGGGTGGCGTTCGTGGCGCAGGACAAGCCGCTGTACCCGCAGCTGACGGTGGCCGGGACGCTCTGGGCGGGTGCCGAGCTGAACCCGGACACCTGGGACGGGGGCACCGCCGAACGCATCGCCGGGCAGCTCCCGCGCGACGCCAAGGTGCGTGACCTCTCCGGTGGTCAGCGCACCCGGCTCGCACTGGCCCTCGCCCTGGGCAAGCGGCCCGCGCTTCTCCTGCTGGACGAGCCGATGGCCGACCTCGACCCGCTGGCCCGCCACCAGCTGATGGGTGCGCTGATGGCCGAGGCCGCCGACCGCTCCACGACCATCGTGATGTCCTCGCACATCCTCACCGAGCTGGAGAACGCCTGCGACTACCTGCTGCTGGTCGACGGCGGCCGGGTCCGGCTGGGCGGCGGGACGGACGATCTGCTGGCCGCGCACGCCCTCCTCACCGGCCCGGTCCGGGACACCTCCCCGCACACCGTCGTCGAGTCCCGTACGGCGGGGCGCGTGCAGACGACCCTGGTGCGCAGGCAGGGGGCCGTCGACACCACCGTCTGGGAGGCCGTCGAGCCCTCCCTGGAAGAACTGCTGCTGGCACACCTGCGGTCGCCGGAGGCACCCGCCCTGCTCACGCCGAGCGCCGGGGCGACCGGGAACGAGGTGGCGGCGGCGTGAGCACGCTCGGTCTCCCCGGCCCGGCCCGGGTCGTGCTGCGCCAGCACCGCGGCACCCTGTGGATCACCGGCGTCCTCGCACTCGTGGGGATCGTCGCCCTCGCCGCCGTCTGCCTGTGGCCGAGAGCCGCGGTCAGCGCGTACGCGGCCTCCGGCTGCTCGATCGAACACACGGTCTCGGGCTGCGGTGACGTCGTCCGCCGGTTCCTCGACTCCGAGATGCGGCTCACGCACGCCATCCGTTACGCGGGCCTGGCGATGCTGCTGCTGCCCGTGTTCATCGGCATGTTCGTCGCCGGGCCGATGATCGGCCGTGAGCTGGAGAGCGGCACGTACAAGCTGTCATGGACCCAGTCGGTCCCACCGGCGCGCTGGCTCGCGACCAAACTCGCGGTACCGGCCGCGCTGTCCCTGGCCGGGGTCGGTGTCCTGTCGGCGGTCTGCCGCTGGGCCCAGGCGCGGGTCGACCGGACGTACTACCCGGTGAACCGGTACGAACGTCTCGCATACGGCTCGATCGGCACCGTCCCGTTCGGCTACGCCCTGTGCCTGCTGGCCCTGGGGGCGCTCGCCGGGCTGCTGCTGCGGCGCACCGTGGCCGCGATGGTCGCCACCGCGGCCGGATTCGCCGTGCTGGTGGAGGCGCTCGACATCGTGCGCGACGGCCTGTGGCCCACGATGACCCGGGCCTACGGGCTGAAGGGCACGTACACGCTTCCCGACGGGGCCCTCAATGCCGGGGGCGGCTGGCTGACCGGGGACGGCGCGCGGCTGTCCGGGGACACGTGCCGTGAGTGGGTGCCCGGCTTCCGGCAGTGCCTTGCCGACCACGGCATCAACCGGCGCTTCGTCGACTACCACCCCGCCTCGCACTTCTGGCCGCTCCAACTCGTCGAGACGGGCATCCTGCTCGCCCTGGCAGCCCTCGCAGTGCTCCTTGCCTTCCGGGTGCTGCGCCGCCGCCACGGCTGAGCGGGCCGTCGGCGCGGCAGGAAGCGGTGTGCCGCACATGGCACACCGCTTCCTGCACGTCATGTCGCCGTTACCAGCCATTCAGAAGGGCTTGCCACCCTCACAGAATGCAGCCAGCTGTGCCGACCCCCCGCAACGGGAGAAATCCCGACGGAGAACGCGCGAACCGCACGAGCCCCATGAACCGCACGGGACGCACGGACCGTGCCGAGCGCATGGACCGCACGGGACGCACGGAACGGACCGAACGCACCGAACGCACGGGACGCGCCGCGCGCACGGAACGTCCGACCAGCACGGATGCCCCGGCCACCGCCGAAACCGACCACCCGAACCCGGTGTCACCGGCGCTTCCCACCCCTTCCGACGCGCCCGGGAGGCGCTCGGCGCGGAAGAATGGGTTCATGAGCCAGCAGCCCAGCTCCGAGGTCCCGGTCCAGCCCGCCGTGCAGCCGTCGGTCGGCTCGCTCGCCGCACACCGGCCGCACGCCGTCGCCTCCTCCTCGCACAACGGCGCCGCGCTCTCGACCGCCGCGGACCTCGATCCCGACATCGACAACGACGTCGACGCGTACGAGCCCGACATCGACGGCGACGAGCTGCCCCACGACCGTTTCCTGGACCGGGAACGCAGTTGGCTCGCGTTCAACGAACGGGTGCTCGAACTCGCCGAGGACCCGGCGACGCCCCTTCTCGAACGGGCTAATTTCCTCGCCATCTTCGCCTCGAACCTCGACGAGTTCTTCATGGTCCGGGTGGCCGGGCTGAAGCGCCGCATCGCCACCGGCGTCGCCACCCGCTCCGCCTCCGGCCTCCAGCCCCGCGAGGTCCTCGACCTGATCTGGACCCGCTCGCGCGAACTCATGGCCCGGCACGCCGCCTGCTACCAGCAGGACGTCGCTCCCGCCCTCTCCGACGAGGGCATCCAGCTGATCCGCTGGCCCGAACTCACCGAGAAGGAACAGGCCCGCCTGTTCACCTTCTTCCGGCAGCGCGTCTTCCCCGTGCTGACGCCGCTCGCGGTCGACCCGGCGCACCCCTTCCCGTACATCTCCGGGCTCTCGCTCAACCTCGCCGTCGTCGTCCGCAACCCGGTCAGCGGCCACCGCCACTTCGCGCGGGTCAAGGTGCCGCCGCTGCTGACCCGCTTCCTGGAGGCGTCGCCGCAGCGGTACGTGCCCATAGAGGACGTCATCGCCGCCCACCTCGAAGAGCTCTTCCCCGGCATGGAGGTCCTCGCCCACCACACGTTCCGGGTCACCAGGAACGAGGACCTGGAGGTCGAGGAGGACGACGCCGAGAACCTCCTCAAGGCCCTGGAGAAGGAACTCATGCGGCGCCGCTTCGGCCCGCCGGTCCGCCTGGAGGTCGAGGAGTCCATCGACCCGTACGTGCTGGACCTGCTGGTCCGCGAGCTGAAGGTGTCCGACGCCGAGGTCTACCCGCTGCCCGGACCGCTCGACCTCACCGGACTGTTCGGCATAGCCTCCCTGGACCGGCCGGAACTGAAGTTCCCCAAGTTCATCGCCGGCACCCACCGCGACCTCGCCGAGGTCGAATCCGCCTCCGCGCCCGACATCTTCGCGGCGCTGCGCGAACGCGACGTGCTCCTGCACCATCCGTACGACTCGTTCTCCACCTCCGTGCAGGCGTTCCTGGAGCAGGCCGCCGCCGACCCCGACGTCCTCGCCATCAAGCAGACCCTGTATCGGACCTCCGGCGAGTCGCCGATAGTGGAAGCCCTCGTCGACGCCGCCGAGTCCGGCAAGCAGGTCCTCGTGCTCGTCGAGATCAAGGCCCGCTTCGACGAACAGGCCAACATCAAGTGGGCCCGCAAGCTGGAGGAGGCCGGCTGCCACGTCGTCTACGGACTCGTCGGCCTCAAGACCCACTGCAAGCTCTCGCTCGTCGTGCGCCAGGAGGGCGACACCCTGCGCCGCTACGCGCACGTCGGCACCGGCAACTACCACCCCAAGACGGCACGGCTGTACGAGGACCTCGGCCTGCTGACGGCGGACCCGCAGGTCGGGGCGGACCTCTCCGACCTGTTCAACCGGCTCTCCGGCTACTCCCGCCGCGAGACCTACCGCCGCCTCCTGGTCGCCCCCAGATCGCTGCGCGACGGGCTGATCACCCGGATCAACAAGGAGGCCACCCACCAGCGGGCCGGGCGGACCGCCTACGTCCGCATCAAGGTCAACTCCATGGTCGACGAGGCCGTCATCGACGCCTGCTACCGCGCCGCGATGGCGGGCGTACCGGTGGACATCTGGGTGCGCGGCATCTGCGCGATCCGCCCCGGCGTACCCGGCCTCTCCGAGAACATCCGGGTCCGCTCGGTCCTCGGCCGCTTCCTGGAACACTCCCGGGTCTTCGCCTTCGGCAACGGCGGCGAACCCGAAGTGTGGTTCGGCAGCGCCGACATGATGCACCGCAACCTCGACCGCCGGATCGAGGCCCTGGTCCGGGTCACCGACCCCGCCCACCGCGCCGCGCTCAGCCGTCTCCTGGAGACCGGCATGGCCGACACCACCTCCTCCTGGCACCTGGGTCCCGACGGGAACTGGACCCGGCACTCCACGGACGCGGACGGCCAACCGCTGCGACACGTACAAGAAATGCTCATTGATGCCCGGAGGCGCCGGCGTGCGACGCCATGACCACCACACGACGACGCAAGCGGACGTTACGGCGGGGGCGGTGCTCGCACCCTACCTCCAGGAGCAGGCCGCCGCGTTCCTCCGCAGCCTGCGCCTGCACCGCGAGAACAGCGCCCCCACGGACGCCGGACCCCACACCGCCGAGGAGGCCGTCGCCGCACTGCGCCGCTCGTCCCGCCGGATCGGCGGCACCCTGCACACCTTCCGGGCGGCGCTGGACCCGGCCTGGGCCGAACAGCTCCGCGCCGAACTCGCCTGGCTGTCCGGCACCCTGGCCCGGGAACACGCCTACGCGACCCGGCTGAACCGGCTCCTCGAAGCACTGCACAACCTGTCCGGCACCCCGCTGCCCGCCGCCCGCAAGTCACCGGGCACCGGCCCGGACGACAAGGAACGCGCCGCCCTCGGCGTCGGCGCCGCCCGCGCCGGGGCCCTGCTCGAACGGCAGCTGACCCTCGCCCGGACCCGCGCCCACTCCACCGCGCTCCAGGCGCTCGGCTCCTCCCGCTTCCACGCGGTGGCCGACGCCGTGGCGCTGCTCGCCTCCGAGGTCCCGCTCGCCCCGGCGGCCACCGCCCCGGCCGACGAACTGCTGCGCCTCCCCGCCGACCGGGCCGAGCAGCAACTGCTGGGCGCGGTGTCCGCGCTGTCGGCGGACGAGGCGGGACAGCCGTACAACGAGGCGCAGGACGCGCCCTGGCACCGGACCCGGCTGCTGCTGCGCCTGCACCGGTACGCCCACGAGGTGGTCCGGGGCGCTCCGGACCCGGTCCTGGCTGCGGCGGGGCGCGCACTCGACCTGCACCGGGACGCGGCGGAGGCCGCCGCCGCGGCTGCCTCGGCGGCCCGCACGCCCCGGATCGCCCCCACGACCGCGTACGCCCTCGGGGTGCTCCACGCCGATCAGCGGCACGAGGTGCGGGCGGCACGCGGAATGTTCCGGACGAGCTGGCCGTACGCGGCGGCGGTGACCGCGTCATGAACCGGCCGCCCGCGCCGTGGGGGACGCGGAGGACGTGGAGGACGTGGAGGACGGTGAACCGCGTCACAGCGGCAGTGACCGGGCCGGGAGGAGCGGTGACCCCGTCATGAGCGGGACGCCCGCGTCCGAGGGCCGCGCTGGGGGAGGAACCGTGCGGGACCATGCCGGTGAGCCCGTCGGCAAGCGGTCCGCGAACCGGCCGGTGCTCGCCGCGGGGTGCCTGCTGTGGCGGCGCTCGGAACGTTCCGGCGCCCTGGAGGTCTGCCTGGTCCACCGGCCCCGTTACGACGACTGGTCGCATCCCAAGGGCAAGCTCAAGCGCGGCGAGTCGGCACTGGACGCCGCCCGCCGCGAGGTCCTGGAGGAGACCGGCCACCACTGCGCTCCGGGCGCCGCGCTCCCCACGGTCCGGTATCTGGTGAACGGGCGGCCCAAGGAGGTCTTCTACTGGGCGGCCGAGGCGACCGGCGGCTCGTTCGTGCCCTGCTCCGAGGTGGACCGGGTGAGCTGGCTCGCCCCGGAGGCGGCCCGGGACCGCCTCACCCAGCAGCACGACCGCGACCTCCTCGACGCCTGGCTCGCCGCACCGCCCGACGCCCGACGCCCGACGCCTGACGCCTGACGCCTGACGCCTGACGCCTGACGCCTGACGCCAGGCTCCCGACAGCGCCGCCCGAGGCCCGACACACCCCTCGCCGGCCCGCCCGGCACCCGACGCCGCCACGCGCGGCGAGGCCGGGGGCGGACGGGGTGTGACCGCGCACACCCCGGGCAGATGGCCAGAACCGCACCGTCCGACACGGTTCACCTCCCGTTCACCAACCCCCGTAAACCACTTCACCTGCCCTGCCTAACTTCGGCGGTGCACGGTGCACGGCGCAACGCCGGAGCACCCACCACATCGCGCGCCGTCGGAGAACGAAATGGCCTCGGCGGCTCCTGGAAGGAACACCCGAAAGTGAAGCTTCAGCGCAAGAACCGGCTTCGTGCCACCGCGCTCGGTGCCCTCGCCGTCTCCGGCGCCCTGGTCCTCACGGCGTGCGGTTCGGACGACAACAGCAACGGGTCCACCGGCGGCAACGGCGGCGGCAAGACCAGCGCCGCGTCGAACATCAAGTGTGACGACGCAAAGGGCCAGCTGCCCGCCTCCGGCTCCAGCGCGCAGAAGAACGCCATGGACCTCTGGGCCAAGAACTACATGGCCGGCTGTTCCGGTGTCGAGATCAACTACAAGTCGTCCTCCTCCGGTGAGGGCATCGTCGCCTTCAACCAGGGCACGGTCGGCTTCGCCGGTTCCGACTCGGCGCTGAAGCCCGAGGAGGTCGCCGACTCCAAGAAGATCTGCAAGGGCGGCCAGGGCATCAACCTCCCGATGGTCGGCGGCCCGATCGCCATCGGTTACCACCTGGAGGGCGTCGACAACCTGACGCTGGACGCCCCCACCCTCGCCAAGATCTTCGACACGAAGATCAAGAAGTGGAACGACCCGGCGATCGCCAAGCTCAACAGCGGCGTGAACCTCCCGGACAAGGCCATCCAGCCCTTCCACCGCTCCGAGGACTCCGGCACCACGCAGAACCTCGGCAAGTACCTGAACGCCGCCGCGCCGAGCGACTGGAAGTACGAGGCCGAGAAGAAGTGGCCGGCCCCCAACGGCCAGGCCGCGTCCGGCTCCTCCGGTGTCGCCTCCCAGGTGAAGGCGGTCGACGGCTCGATCGGCTACTTCGAGCTCAGCTACGCCACCTCGCAGTCGATCTCCACCGTCGACATCGCCACCGGTGCCGCCGCCCCGGTCAAGGCCACCCCGGAGAACGCCTCCAAGGCCATCGCCGCCGCCAAGATCAAGGGCACCGGCAAGGACCTGGCGCTGGAGCTCGACTACGCGACCAAGGCCGACGGCGCCTACCCGATCGTCCTGGTGACCTACGAGGTCGTCTGTGACAAGGGCAACAAGGCCGAGACCCTGCCGACGGTCAAGTCCTTCCTGAACTACACCGCCGGTGACGAGGGCCAGAAGCTCCTCACCGACGCCGGCTACGCGCCGATCCCGGCCGAGATCAACGCCAAGGTCCGCGAGACCATCGCCTCCCTCTCGTAACCGGAGCACGCGGGCCGAGGCACCCGGCCGAGGCCCGCAGGCACCCCTCGCAACACGCAAGGCAACACGAGCACGACCCGCAACACCAGTAGCACCCGCAAGACGAGCAACACCGGCAGCACCCGCAACACCGGCAGCACCCGCAACACCCGCAACACCCGCAACACGAGAAAAACGAGCAACACCCGGCGGACCGGCCCGGTGCACCCATCCGGACCGGTCCCGCCCCACCCATCCGGTGCACCGCCGCCAGGGGAGCCACGCCGCTCCCCCACACAGACCGGAAAGACCATGGCTTCCACCACACCGATAGACACGCCGCCGGCCTCGCCGGTGGCGCCCGGCCGCGCCAGGCCCAGGACAGGGCGCGCGGGCGACAAGATCTTCCTCGGGCTCTCCCGGGGTTCGGGCATCCTGCTGCTCGTGATCATGGCGTCGATCGCCGTGTTCCTCACCTACCGCGCCTCGCTCGCCATCGCCGACAACGAGGGCAACTTCTTCACCACCTTCGACTGGAACCCGGCGGGCGACCCGCCGGTCTTCGGCATCGCGGTCCTCCTCTTCGGCACCGTCGTCAGCTCGGTCATCGCCATGGCCATCGCCGTCCCGGTCGCCGTCGGCATCGCCCTGTTCATCTCGCACTACGCGCCGCGCAAGCTGGCCGCGCCCCTCGCCTACGTCGTCGATCTGCTCGCCGCAGTGCCGAGCATCGTGTACGGCATCTGGGGCGCCCTCTTCCTCGTCCCGTACCTGGAGGGCCTGAACCTCTGGCTCGACGAGTTCTTCGGCTGGACCTACATCTTCGAGAAGACCGAGGTCGGCGTCGCCCGCTCGCTCTTCACCGTCGGCATCCTGCTCGCGATCATGATCCTGCCGATCGTGACCAGTGTCAGCCGCGAAGTGTTCCTCCAGGTTCCCCGGATGAACGAGGAAGCCGCCCTCGCGCTCGGCGCCACCCGCTGGGAGGTCATCCGCCTGTCGGTGCTGCCCTTCGGCCGCTCCGGCGTGATCTCCGCCTCGATGCTGGGCCTGGGCCGCGCGCTCGGCGAGACGATGGCCGTCGCCACGGTCCTGTCGCCGAGCTTCATCGTCTCCGGGCACCTGCTCAACCCGGGCGGCGGAACGTTCGCCCAGAACATCGCGGCGAAGTTCGACGAGGCCAACCAGTACGGGCGGGATGCCCTGATCGCCTCCGGCCTCGTTCTCTTCGTCCTCACCCTGCTGGTCAACGGCGCGGCCCGGCTCATCATCGCCCGCCGCAAGGAGTACTCGGGGGCCAACGCATGACCCAGGCAGCCAACACCGGCATCCAGGAGATCCCCGCCCCCGTGGTCACCGCCCCCCGCAGCAGCATCGGCACCCGGTCGCTCCCCCGCTGGGCGCCCGTCGGCTTCGCCGCCGTCGCGCTCGTGCTGGGCGTCGGCACCGGCGCCCTCGCGGGCTGGCACAGCCGCACCCAGTGGGGACTGTTCTCCGCCCTCCTCTTCGTCGTCATCTCGTACGTCACGACGTCGGTCGTCGAGAACCGCCGCCAGGCCAAGGACCGGCTCGCCACCAGCATCGTCTGGGTGTGCTTCCTGCTGGCCGTCGTGCCGCTCGCCTCGCTGCTGTGGACCACGGTCAGCCGGGGTGCCGGCCGCCTCGACGGCTACTTCCTGACCCACTCGATGGCCGGGGTCCTCGGCTCCGAGGCGACCGGCGGTGTCTATCACGCGCTGATCGGAACGCTGGAGCAGGTCGGCCTCGCCACCCTGATCTCCGCGCCGCTCGGCATGCTGACCGCCGTCTACCTGGTGGAGTACGGCAAGGGTGCGCTGGCCAAGGCCGTCACCTTCTTCGTCGACGTCATGACGGGCATCCCGTCCATCGTCGCCGGTCTCTTCATCCTCTCGATCATGCTGATGACCAAGACCCAGCCGTCCGGTCTGATGGGCTCGCTCGCCCTCACGATCCTGATGATTCCGGTCGTGGTCCGCTCCACCGAGGAGATGCTCAAGCTCGTCCCGAACGAGCTGCGTGAGGCATCGCTCGCCCTCGGCGTCCCGAAGTGGCGCACCATCCTGAAGGTGGTCCTGCCGACCGCGCTCGGCGGCATCACCACGGGTGTGATGCTCGCGATCGCCCGCATCGCCGGTGAGACCGCGCCGATCATGCTGCTCGTCTTCGGCAGCCAGCTGATCAACACCAACCCCTTCGAAGGCGCCCAGTCCTCGCTCCCCTTCTACATCTGGGAGCAGTACAAGGTCGGCACGGAGCAGTCCTACGACCGCGCCTGGGCCGCAGCCCTGGTGCTGATCGCCTTCGTCATGATCCTCAATCTGGTGGCCCGCGGCATCGCCCGCTGGAAGGCCCCGAAGCACTGAATATGCGGCTCCGCCGCGTGGCCGGCCGCTGAGGCGGCCAACAGAAAGAAGCAGTGATTCAGATGGCCAAGCGCATCGACGTCAGCGGCCTGTCCGCCTACTACGGCTCCCACCTCGCCATCGAGGACATCTCGATGACCGTGGAGCCCCGCTCCGTGACCGCCTTCATCGGCCCGTCCGGCTGCGGCAAGTCCACCTTCCTGCGCACCCTGAACCGCATGCACGAGGTCACCCCCGGTGGCCGCGTCGAGGGCAAGGTACTGCTGGACGACGAGAACCTCTACGGGCCGAACGTCGACCCGGTCTCCGTGCGCCGCACGGTCGGCATGGTCTTCCAGCGCCCCAACCCGTTCCCGACCATGTCGATCTTCGACAACGTCGCCGCGGGCCTCAAGCTGAACGGCTCGTACAAGAAGAGCGAGCTCACGGACATCGTCGAGAAGTCGCTGCGCGGCGCGAACCTCTGGAACGAGGTCAAGGACCGGCTGAACAAGCCCGGCTCCGGCCTCTCCGGCGGTCAGCAGCAGCGCCTGTGCATAGCCCGCGCGATCGCGGTCGAGCCCGAAGTGCTCCTGATGGACGAGCCGTGCTCCGCGCTCGACCCGATCTCCACCCTCGCCGTCGAGGACCTGATCGGCGAGCTGAAGGAGCGCTTCACGATCGTCATCGTGACGCACAACATGCAGCAGGCGGCCCGCGTCTCGGACCGCACGGCGTTCTTCAACCTCGCGGCGGTCGGCAAGCCCGGCAAGCTCGTGGAGATCGACGACACCGAACGCATCTTCTCCAACCCGTCCGTCCAGGCCACCGAGGACTACATCTCGGGCCGATTCGGATAATCGCCGGAACCGACGGTGACAGCCGGAACCGACGGTGACGGCTCGAACCGACAGTGACGGCCGGACCGAATGACCACGACAGCCGGAACGTCACCGTCCCCGGCTCCGGCCCGGTCCGGCCCGGTCCGGCCCGGCGAGCCACCCCGCTGACCGACACCACAAGCGGGGTCGTCACCCCACAGATGGCCTTTGGGTGCTGCATGGCGGTGCCACCCGAAAGGCAAAGGGTCCGCCCCGTCCCCCTCGCAGGGGGCGGGGCGGACCCGTCTCCGTATCGTTCGCCGCACCGCCGCCCGGCGCCGCACCGGTCGGCGCGGCCTCCATCAACGGTCTTCGCCGACAGTCTTCGTCACCCGAAGAGCAGCAGCACGACCCCGTAGCTGGCGGCGGCGACCAGGGCCGCGGCCGGCATGGTGATGAACCACCCGAGGATGATGTTCTTGGCCACCCCCCAGCGCACCGCGTTCACCCGCTTGGTGGCGCCGACGCCCATGATCGCCGAGGTGATCACGTGCGTGGTGGAGATCGGCGCGTGGAACAGGAACGCCGAACCGAACATGATCGACGCGCCGGTCGTCTCCGCGGCGAAGCCCTGCGGCGGGTCCAGCTCGATGATCTTCCGGCCGAGCGTGCGCATGATGCGCCAGCCGCCCGCGTACGTGCCCAGCGACAGCATCAGCGCGCAGACCAGCTTCACCCAGATGGGAATCGGGTCCTCCGGGCTCTCGACATCGGCGATGACCAGGGCCATCACGACGACACCCATGGTCTTCTGCGCGTCCTGGAGACCGTGCCCGAGCGCCATGCCCGCGGCCGAGACCGTCTGCGCGATCCGGAAGCCGCGCTTGGCCTTGTGCGGGTTGGTCTTCCGGAACAACCACATGATCACGACCATCACCAGATAGCCGACGACCAGACCGATGACCGGGGAGAGGAACATCGGAATGACGATCTTGTCGATCACCCCGTCCCAGTGCACCATCGTCCCGCCGGCGAGCGCCGCGCCGACCATGCCGCCGAACAACGCGTGCGAGGACGAGGAGGGCAGCCCGAAGTACCAGGTGACGAGGTTCCAGATGATCGCGCCGACGAGCGCGGCGAAGAGGATTCCCATCCCCTTGTGCCCCTCGGGCGTCGCGATCAGTCCCTCACTGACGGTCTTGGCGACCCCGCTGCCGAGAAATGCCCCGGCGAGGTTCATCACCGCGGCCATCGCCAGCGCCGCCCGCGGCGTGAGCGCACGGGTGGAGACGGAGGTGGCGATCGCATTCGCCGAGTCGTGGAAGCCGTTCGTATACGTAAAGCCGAGCGCGACCCCGATGGTCACGATCAACGCAAAGGTGTCCACGTGGTTCAGGACTCCTTGACCGCGATGGTCTCCACCGTATTGGCGACGTGCTCGAACGCGTCGGCCGCCTCTTCCAGCACGTCCACGATCTGCTTCAGCTTCAGCACCTCAATGGCGTCGTACTTGCCGTTGAAGAGATGGGCGAGCAGTTTGCGGTGGATCTGGTCGGCCTGGTTCTCCAGACGATTGACCTCGATCCAGTACTCGGTGAGGTTGTCCATGGTCCGCAGCCCCGGCATCGCCTCGGCGGTGAGTTCGGCCGCGCGGGCCAGCACCTCGATCTGCTGCGCGATGCCCTTGGGGAGTTCCTCGATCTGGTACAGCACGACCAGGTCGACGGCCTCCTCCATGAAGTCCATGATGTCGTCGAGCGACGAGGCGAGGTTGTAAATGTCCTCACGGTCGAACGGCGTAATGAATGAGGAGTTCAGCTGGTGGAAGATCGCGTGGGTGGCATCGTCCCCCGCGTGCTCCGCTGCCCGCATGCGCTCCGCGATCTCGGCTCGGGAGGCTGGGTCCGCCCCGAGCAGTTCCATCAGGAGTTTCGAGCCCGTGACGATGTTGTCCGCGGAAGCGGAGAACATGTCGTAGAAGCTCGTCTCCCTGGGGGTCAGACGAAAGCGCACGTGGGGTCCTCGGGGTGCTTTGGATTCGGTCAGGCTGATGCTAGGCGCATCATCCGGCCACGGCTAACCGGCGTTCTTCAGTGTCGCGCATGGGGCGCGGAGATCGGCACGGGCCCCCGGTCACGGTTTGACAGAATTCGTTAACATATACCCACCAGGGGTATATGGATGCAGTAAAGGGAATACGGGAGGAAGCCATGACCACCACCGAAACATCCGCGATCACAGGCGCCGGAACGAGCGCGAGCACCGGCACGGACACGGGTGCCGGTGCGAGCAAGAACACCGGCACGGACACGGGTACGGCCACAGGTGCCGGCACCGCCGACGCCCCGGTCGCGGAGCCGGTCGTCACCGACCACGACCGGGGAATACACGGCTACCACCACCAGAAGGCCGAGCACCTCAAGCGGCTGCGCCGGATCGAGGGCCAGATCCGCGGCCTCCAGCGCATGGTCGACGAGGACGTCTACTGCATCGACATACTCACCCAGGTCTCGGCGTCCACGAAGGCGCTCCAGTCCTTCGCGCTCCAACTGCTGGAGGAGCACCTGCGGCACTGCGTCGCCGACGCGGCGCTCAAGGGCGGCGGCGAGGTGGACGCCAAGGTCGAGGAGGCCACCAAGGCCATCGCCCGCCTGCTCCGCACCTGAGAGCCCGGCCTCATCCCAGGTGGTCGCCGTGCCGGGGCACGACGGCCCGCTCGGCGATCACCCGGACGTTCAGCACCTCGTCGATCCGGTCCGCGCTGAGCCGCTCCCCGATCGCGGACGACGCGGCGATCATCAGCTCGCCGCAGAGCTCGATCTCGGCGAGCGCCACATGGTCGGATTCGGTCCGCCGCGTGCCGAGCGTCATCACGTCACTCACCTCTCACTGCCGTCGCCGACTTCCCGTCCCCCCTGGCAAGCGGCAAGCATCGCCAGTCACAGCACCAGCGTAGGGAGCGGACCACGCGCCGCGCATGGCACGGACGGACCATTTCGTACCCGCCGGTCTACCTAAGCGGTGTCCCCGTCCGGCCCTCGCCCCATCCGCCACTGCCGTTCCCACCGCCCCGACCGACCTCCCCGCCCCACCCCGCCGAAGATGTCACCCCGCCAGGGGCACCGCCCGCGCGGCAGCCGCATTCGCGCGCTCCGCAGGCACACGTTCCGCCGCCATCCGCCGCTATCGCTGCTGGATGCTCCCGGTGTAGATGTCGCGGTCGTCCGGCAGCCGCACGGCAACCGGCACGCCGAACCCGGACAACAGCGTCGTCGACACCACCTCCACCGCAGACCCCCCGTCGGCGAAGCTGAACCGGTGACTCACCTTCCGCAACCGCCCCTGGTCGTCCACATACGCGTCGAACGGCACCGTGCGGGTGCGAAATCCTTTCGCCGCCGCGGCCAGCGACCCACGCGACTCCGGCGACGCCTCGCGCGCCGCCCTCCCGATGTCCGCGACCCCCCGGTAGTGCCGCACCGGCACCCCGGCGATCTCGGTCCTTCCCTCGTACGTCACCTGCCGCGCCCCGCGCAGCAGTTCGGCGGCGACCATCGGATCGGTCACGCCGCCGGTGACCAGATTGCCGTCCGCCAGGGCGGTGGTGTCGACCCTGACCCACTTGTCCGCGGGCACCCCGGCGCCGCGGTTCATCATGTACAGGGCGCCGGGGACCAGCAGTTCGGTGATGGGGCGGTGCACGTCCGCCCCGGCGACGTCCTCGGGCAGCACGACCGTGAGCCGTCCCGCGCGGCTGCGGAAGTCGTACGTCCCGCGGCCCCTGATCGTCACCCAGGTCCCGCCCGCCGCGGTCTGCATCGACGTACGCACCTGGGCGCTGCCGGCCACGGACCGCGACGCCGCCCCCGCCACCGCCGCCCTCCCGGTGCCGGACACCGTGCCGCCGAGCACCTCGGCCGCGCGGCGGACCGCCTCCAGCGCGTCGGCCCCGCCCCGCTCGTCGGCCACGGCGCTGTCGCCGCCGCCCCCGCCACCGCATCCGGCGGTCGCCGCCATCACGCCCACCACGGCGAGGGCGCACACCGCGCGCGCCCCGCCTCCGGACCTGTGCTGCTGCACCACCATCGCCTGCCAACCCCCAACGACGTACCGCTTGCCCGGGCCCCCACCGTTCCGGATAACGATCGCCCGTGTCCCTCGTCACGCCACCCCCATACGCCACACGGCCGAGTGGCGGTGCCCAGTACCGTGGTCGCGTGTACGTCCGACACACCACCGAGGCCCCGCCGGCACCCCCCGCACCCGCGTCCGGTGGGCACGAGCCCACGACCGTGGAACGCGGCTCGTTCTGCACCGCACGCTGCGGCTGCGGCTGGTCGGGACCGGCCCGCCGTTCCCGCGACCGGGCCCGCGCGGACGCCGAGGAACACCGCACGGCGACCTGACCCCACCCCGCGTTTCCGGCCTCTCCCCCCACCGACCGGCCCGTGCGGGCCACGCCCCGGAGATCCGATGCCCCTGCCGCTCCCGCCCAACTCGCCCAGCCCGCCCGGCTCGTCCGGTCGACGGCCGCCGCCCGCCCGGCGCACCGTGCTGACCGCGGGCATCACGGTGGCACTCGCCGCCACCGCGACGGCGTGCGACAACACCTCCGGAACCGGGGACGACCCCGCGGGAAGCGGGAGCACATCGGGCATGTCGAGCGAGCCCTCCGCCTCCTCGCCCGCCCCGACGGCCTCCTCCCCGTCGACGGGACCCGCCTCCCCGGGCCCGGCCGACTGGTCGGCCCTCGCCAAGAGCCTCGACGGCAAGCTCGTCCGCCCCCAGGACGCGCTCTACCCGACGGCCCGTCAGCTCTACAACACCCGTTTCGACGGCCTGAAGCCCGCGGCCGTCGCCTATGTCGGTCACGAGGCCGACATCCGCGAGTGCCTGGCCTTCGCCCGCCGCACCGCCACGCCCGTGTCCATCCGCAGTGGAGGGCACTCCTACGCGGGGTGGTCGAGCGGCGACGGACGCCTCGTCATCGACGTCTCGTCGCTGTCCCGCGTCGAGCGGAACGGCACGATCGGCGCGGGCGCCAAACTCATCGACGTCTACCAGGGGCTCGCCCGGCACGGACTGACCATTCCCGGCGGCTCCTGCCCCACGGTCGGCATCTCCGGTCTCACCCTCGGCGGCGGCCACGGCGTCGCGTCCCGCGCGTACGGCCTGACCTGCGACAGCCTCACCGCGGCGACCGTCGTCACGGCCGACGGCAAGACGCTCACCGCGGACGCGCGGAACCACCCGGATCTCTTCTGGGCACTGCGCGGCGCGGGCAACGGCAACTTCGGTGTGGTCACCGGGCTGACGTTCCGCACCCGCCCGGTCCCCCAGTCCGTCACGGCCTACCTGTCCTGGCCCTGGTCGCGGGCCCGCTCGGCGGTCACGGCGTGGCAGGAGTGGGGACCGTCGCAGCCCGACGAGATCTGGTCCTCGCTGCATCTCGCCGCAGGCCCGGGCGGCAGCCGACCGACCGTCACGGTGGCGGCGTTCAGTCTCGGCACCTACGGCGACCTGCAGAACGCCGTCGACCGGCTCGCCGACCGCATCGGTGCCCCGGCCTCCTCCGTCTCGCTGCGCCGCCGCAGCTACCAGGAGGCGATGCTCGGATACGCGGGCTGCGCCGGCATCACCGACGCCCAGTGCCATCTGCCGGGCACGACGCCCGGCCGCACCGAGCAGGGGACGCTCCAGCGCGAGACGTACGCCGCGGCGTCCGACTTCTTCGACCGCTCCCTGCCCCCGGCGGGCGTGGACGCCCTGCTCGACCGGGCCGAGGCGTTCACCCGGATTCCGGTGACCTCGGGCGGAGGCGCGGGCTCCCTGGTGCTGACCGCGCTCGGCGGGGCCATCAACCGGGTCTCCCCGGACGCGACGGCGTTCGTCCACCGCGGCTCCCGCATGCTCGCCCAGTACATCGGTGCCTGGACCGCCGGCACGGCGGGCAGCACCCAACGGGACTGGCTGAAAAACACCCATACCGCAATGCGCCGGTACGCGTCGGGAGCGGCGTATCAGAACTACACGGACCCCTTGCTCAGCAACTGGCGCCGGGCCTACTACGGCACCGCCGCCGATCGCCTGACGGCCCTGAAGAAGCAGTACGACCCCGAGCGCCTCTTCTCCTTCCCGCAGGCACTCTGACCTGCGGGAGGGCTCACGGCACGCACACGTACGGCACAGACGGGCGTGCGGCGCGAACGGCACGCAGGCGCCGGGCGGGGCGCCACGACCGTGTCTCCCGGGTCCGCCCCCGGTCGCGCTCCGGCCGGTCGGGGCCGGGCGGACTCCGGTCGGGTCCTACGCGGCCAGGTCCTTCTCCCCGGCCCCGCCGCACGTGCCCTGCCTGGGCTCGGGGATTCCGATCGTGTCGGTCCGGCCGCCGGTCGCGGTCCGCGCGGATGCCCGGCGCGACCGTACGAGTCGGCCGAAGCGCTCCGAGCGCGACACCGCGCCCGTCAGCGGGGTCAGCAGCATCATCGCGAGCGGGGCGAGCAGCAGGGCGACGGCGGTGCCGAGAGCGAAACCACCGATGACGTCGGTCGGGTAGTGGACGCCCATGTAGATCCGGCAGAAGCCCTCCACCACGGCCAGGCCGATCGCGGCGAGGCCGAACTTCCGGTTGGCCACGAACAGCCCGACGCCCAGAGCCATCGCCATCGTGGCGTGGTCGCTCACGAAGGAGAAGTCGTTCTTCCCGTCCACCAGGACGTCCAGCCCCTGGTGGTCCCGGAACGGACGCGGCCGCTCCACGAACCCCCGGATCGGAATGTTGACGAGCAGCGCGATCCCGGCGGCGAGCGGTGCCCAGACGATCCCGGAGACCGCCGCCACCGCGTCCTCGGCCGTGCCGCGCCGGCGCACGCTCCACCAGCACCACAGGACCACCAGGACCATGCCGAGCATGATCCCGTACTCGCCCACGAACTCCATGACCCGGTCGAACCAGGCGGGGGCGTCCTTCGCGAGCCCGTTGATGTCGTAGAGCAGGCTGACATCGGGGTTCGACCCATCCAGTGCGAGTCCAGCCATCTGCTGCGGCCCCTTGCCTTGTCTGCTGCCGCGGGGCACTCCCGTGTGCACCGCTTTGACGAACCCCCGTGTCGGTTCGATCACTGCCTGGTCATGCTGCGCATGAGGGCCGGTCCGGTCGACGCCGCATGGTCGGCGCATCGCCGTCCGGACGCACCCGGTCCGCCCGGGTCCTCCGGTCCCCCCAAGGAACGATGCACTCCGTGCATGCGTTCCACTCTCCACCGAATGATCACTACGACGTTATCGAAGAGTGACTCGTCGTCGCAGCTCAGGGCCCAGGCTTTACAGAGAGTTCCGGCCACCGCCGAACCCCTGCGCCGTCCCGGTGCCATGCCCCGGTGTCGCGTCCTGCCATCACGCCCCCGGACGGTCGGCCGGAAGATCGGTCGGAAGCGCCGCGGCCCCGTCCTTGGTCACGCGCGTCGCGCCGAAGTAGTCAGCCGCGTCGATCTTGTCGAACCGGATCACGGCCCCGGTGTACGGAGCGTTGATCATGTACCCCCCTCCGACGTACAGCCCCACGTGATGAATGGCCCGCGAGTTGCTCAGATCGTTCGAGAAGAACACCAGGTCACCCGGGAGCAGTTCGTCGCGTGCGGGGTGCGGCCCGGCGTTGTACTGGTCGTTCGCCACCCGGGGCAACTCGATGTCCACGGTGCGGAACGCGGCCTGGGTCAGACCCGAGCAGTCGAAGCGCCCGTTCTGCTCGGGCGTGCCGTTGCCACCCCACAGATAGGGCGTGCCGAGCTTGTTCTGCGCGAAGTGGATCGCCCCGGCCGCCTGCGCCGAGGGCTGCATCCGCCCCACCGGACGGGCGAAGCTCTTCTCCAGGGACCGGATGATGGTGACGTAGTTCTTCGTCTCCGCGATGTTCGGGACACCACCGGATTTGATCACCCGGTAGGCCCCGGCGTTGTACGCGGCGAGCATGTTGTCCGTCTGATCGCCCGGCACCTTCTTCACGTACCCGGCAAGTTCGCAGTCGTACGAGGCGGCGGACGGAATCGCGTCCTCCGGATCCCATACGTCCCGTCTGCCGTCACCGTTGCCGTCGATCCCGTGCCCGGCCCAGGTACCCGGGATGAACTGGGCGATCCCCTGGGCGGCGGCAGGGCTCTCGGCCCGGGGGTTCCATCCGCTCTCCTGGTACAACTGCGCGGCCAGCAGCGCGGGGTTGATGGCCGGACAGAGGTTGCCCCACTTCTGCACGAGCGACTGGTACTGCGCGGGCACCGCCCCCTTGGCCAGCCCGATGGCGCCGCTCCTGCCGGAACTCGTGAGTCCGGCGGCGGCCGAGTACGTACCGACGACGAGCAGCGCCACGAAGGACATGGCCGTGCCCGCACCGATACCACCGATCACCCAGTATTTGCGCACCTCTCAACCATCCCCCATCAGGACGGTTTTCATGGCCCGTTTCGCGGGTGTGTACGAATCGTCCGGGTCACAGGAGTCACTCACGGGCCACTGGGGCGCACCGGCCGGCGAGTGGGGCGCAACGGCCGGTCAGTGGGGCGCACTGACCGGCCGTTGGGGCGCACGAACCAGCTGCGACCGGAAAGGTTCACCGGCTCGCGACGCCCGGTACGGCACCTCGCCGCGTTGTCGCATCACCCGAGTACATCAAGTACGAGGGCGATCCTCCGCCTTGCGATGCACCGCACCGGACGCCGCGAGCTTCCCGGCAAACCTTTCCGGCCACAGCACTACCGACTGCTGATCAGGATGCTCCGGTGGACCAGTAGTCGGAGCGCACATTGGGCCGCGGGAGCGGGTAGACCCCTTCGTACGCCGGTCCGTTCGGCTTGGAGGCGGAGGCCGCGACCTTCGACTCCTTCACGCAGGGGCTGTCCGCCTCGAAGAACACCTGGCCCTTGCCGCGGACACTGACGCTGATCCCGAAGCCGTCCTTCGTCTGCGCATAGACCGCCGGGAACATCTCGTCGTTGTTCTTGCCCTTGATGCGGTAGCCGCTCTTGACCCAGAACTTCTCGACCTGGTCCAGGAAGCCCTGCCGACGCGCCTCCGACACGATCGTCATCACCGTGCGCCGACGCGTCACGTCGCAACTGCCGGTGCTCGTGGGCCCGTGTGCCCACTGCACCTCGGGGTTGATCTCCTTGAGCACTGCGTCGAGCATGCTGTCGGACCGCTCTGCGGCCTCCTGCATGTTCATGCCGTTCCCCTTGGCGCCCTGGTCCTTGGTGTCCTTGGTACTCATATTGCCCTCGGTGGACGCCTTCGCGCTTCCGCTCCCGCTTCCGTTCGAACCCGCGTGCTCGGTGCCGCAGCCGGACAACGCGAAACCGACAGCCAGCGCCACGGCGACGAACTGGAACTTGCGCTTCATCGCTGTTCCTCCATCTTGAGCCTGTCGGAGTGTCCCGACACGATCAGAGCGATGCTGTCCGCCGACATGGCGTCGCGTTCCGGGGTGAAGTACTGGGAGTGCGCGTCGAAGCTCACCCCACCGGTACTGATGAACGGCGTCCCGGGATCCACCGGGAACCGGTGCGCCCCGAACGCCTTGCTCGCCGGATCCTTGCCGAACCACAGATCGTCGTTGCCCCGGTCGGCCAGGTCGCCCGCGATGTACGCGCCGGCCGGGCCGCCCAGAATCATTCCCACCGTACCCGCAGCGACCTGGGCCTTGGAGGGCAGATGCGTGACCGGGTCATTCTCGGCGGCACCGACGAAGACGTGCCCGGCACCGACCCCGAGGTCCACTGCGCGGTCCACGCCGACCCCCGGACTGCCGACCAGGATGATGTCGTCGACCCCCGGGATACCCCCCGGGTGCTGGGTCGCGGCGCCCACGGTCCGCGAACCGTAGGAGTGCCCGATGGCTGTGATGTGCGGGTCCTGCATCTGGTTGGTGGACGAGATGCCCGCCATGAACTCGTTGTAGGCGACCCCGCCCTTCTCCGCCCGCTTGGTGCCCGCGACGGCCAGGCTGTGCAAGCCGTCCGGCGCCAGCGGCGCGTCGTAGCCGAGCCAGACGATCGCCGCGCTGGACGACTCGTACCCCTGGGCGCCGATCGCCGTGTCGCGGGCGCGCTTGAGGCCGCTCTTCGCGAACTCCTCGTCCAGCGACGTGTTCAGCCCGGGAACGTAGGCCGACACGTTCTGCGAGGTGTCGGGGTTCCCGTAGGAGACGATGGCCCTCCCGTTGCCCTCGTCACTGATGCCGAGCAGGTACATCGGCGGCTGGCTGTTCTCGCCCAGCTGGCGCTGGATCTCCCGCAGACCGGCGAGCTGGTCCTTCGACTTGGAGTCGGTCTTCCCCTCCAGCTTCGAGATCAGCTCCGGAAGGTTCTTGCGGTTGGCCCGGTCGCGGTCCGCCGCAGGAATGCCGTCCAGGTAGCCGATCTTGTCCGAGGAGACGTCGAGGTACTGATCGCGCTGCTCCTGCGTCAGCCCGTTCCACCACTTCGTGCGGTCGGCCGGGGAGGCGCCGGTCGGGATGCGGTCGTTGATGTAGTCGCGCGTCGCGCTCTGCACCGCCTGCTCGACCCGGGTCCCGGAGCCGGGCAGCCCGGCGACCGCGCCGCCGCCTCCGCCGGACGCCTTGGTCATGTCCCAGGCGGCGGCGACGTACTGGCCCTTGTCCCACTTGTCGCCCGCACGGCGTGCTGCCTGGCCGTACTGGTCCCCGATGCCCTTGACCGCGTCACCGGGGTGGAAGACCGTCTTGACGACGCCCTTGACGTCGCCCAGCAGGCCGTCGTCACCGACGACACCGTCGAGGAAGCCGCCCTCGGACGGGTTCGAGGAACCCGGGCCGCCCTCTTGTCTACCCGCGTCAACCGGCGAAGAGGAATCGCCGCCGGACGATTCACCGGAACCACCGGAGGAATCCGAACCGGAGCTGCCGGAACCGCCGGACGCGTCCGAGCCGCCGGATGCGCCCGAACCGCCGCCCGAGCCCGAACCGCCCGTCGCCGACGAACCGCCCGTGTCCGAACCGCCGGAATCCGCGCCGCCCGTGTCCGAACCACCGGATCCCGAACCACCGGAGGCGCCGGACCCGCCGGACGTGTCGGCGCCGCCGCTCCCGGTCCCACCGGTCACCGTCGCGCCGTCGGAACCGCCTCCGCCGGACGAACCGGATCCACCGCCGGTCTGCCCGGAACCCTTGCCTGCCTCCACGTTCACGTCGGGCGGCGGACAGGCACTCCCGGTCAGCTGGCAGATGGCGTTCTGGAGCTGCCCGGTCAGCTGCGCGCCGATTCCCGTGGCCACGAGCCCGCCGATGAGGGCCACGACCACGAGGATCATGCCCAGGTACTCCATCGCGGTCTGCCCGGCATCGTCGCGCCGCCACTTGAGCATCCGCGCGAAGTTGAACGGACGGCGCTCCACGCGCTGTTCGGGCCGCAGTCGGAACCACTCGCGCGAGCTGCGCCGACTCAGCAGAACGACGACGGCGACCGGCATCACCAGCTGCGCCGGACCCTGCCCGGCGACACCGTCCTGCAGGGTCGCGAGCGCCCCGAGAGCGAGCCAGACATGCACGGCGAGGAGCCCGCGCCGGACCCAGACGCCTCCGGTCCGCAGGTACAACGACAGCACGAAGCCGATGACACCGGGCAGGGCCGCGTACAGCAACATGCCCAACAACCGGCCGTCCACCGCGTCGACGGCCGAAGCGACGACGAGCGCATCGACCACACCGATGAGCGTGACCGCGAAGAGAAGCCGTACGAGCACCAGCACCGCCTGCAAGGGGCGTGGCAACGGCTGTCTACCCGGAGGGGCTTCGGTGGCGCCGACAGCGGCGCCACCCGGTACCGTTAATACTCGTATGCCAGACACGGCGAGTCTCCCCAACTTTGTGAGTGGGCGCAGCGACAGTTCCCCCCCGGTACATGTCATGCGACCACACCACCGCGGGAGGCGGCATGGGCCCCTGGGCCCAATGCCAGGCTCAAAATCCCAGGTGACCGCCGTCGCGTACCGCCATCGACCATATGGATACCGGCCATTGCGGGCGCGCCGCTCCCAGGGGGCCGGAGCCGTGGAGCAGTCGCCGCACCGATCCCGGACCGTTCACTCACCGGCCCCGAAGCAGGGACCGCCCCATACGAAACCGAACCGGCCGCCCCGCTCCCCCGTCACCAGGGTTTTTCGGCCGCGCACTCCACCCAGAGCAGCTTCCCGCCCCGGCCCGGCAGACCGCGGCGCAGCGGAATCGCGCCCCAGCTCTCCGCGTACAACGTCACCAGGTACAGCCCGCGCCCTTGCTCCGCCGCCTCCGCCGGGGCCGCGGGCGCCCAGCGGAAGGGCGCGGGGATGCGCGGACTGGTGTCCCGAACGGCCAGTCTGATACGGCTTCGTCCGGCATCGCACAGGCGTAACGAGTACGGCCCCGACGAGTGGAGGTGCGCATTGGTGACGAGCTCGCTCGCCAGCAGTTCGGCAATCTCGGTGAGTTCGGCCATGCCGTGCACGCGCAGCACCGTGCGCAACATCCCGCGAGCCACGCCGGGAGCACGGGGATCCCGCGGTAGTTGGAGGGTGTACGTCCAGGGCGGGGATACCGTGGCACTGACCATGGAAGTCTCCGTTCACGGAGGAAAGTTGAAAGGTGTGCTTGTGGTTGCCCGGTGACGAGGCCGCTCCGTCGAACGGGGTACTTCCGGGCCGGTGGCCTGAGTCACACACTAGGGCGAGACATGGAATAGATTCCATGAACTTCATGAATTACATGACAGATACCCTCGTACGAGTGACCGAGCCGGGGAGCATGTGATGTCGTCCAGCACCGCACCGACCGCCCGCCGCCGGCGACTGGGGGCGGAGCTGCGCAAACTGCGCGAACGCGCCGGCATCACGGCGACGGAGGCCGCCCGGCTCCTGGGCGGCAACCAGGCCCGCATCAGCAACATCGAGGCGGGCCGTTACGGCGTCAGCGCCGAGCGGGTGCGCACCCTCTCCTGCCACTACGCGTGCGCGGACGGCACGTTGGTCAACGCCCTGGCCGCCATGACCGGCGACCGCAGACGCGGCTGGTGGGAGGAGTACCGAGAAATCCTTCCCACCGAGCTGCTGGACCTCGCCGAACTCGAACATCACGGCACGGCGCTGCGCACCTCGCACACCGCCGGGCTGCCGGGCCTGCTCCAGACCACGGACCACGCACGGGAGATCTTCCGGCAGGTCGTCCCCGCCCTGCCACCGCCGGAGATCGAGCACCGTCTGTCCTTCCGCATCAAGCGGCAGAGCGTCGTCTTCCGCGAACGGCCGGCGCCCTACCGCGCGGTCGTCCACGAGGCCGCCCTGCGCATGCGGTTCGGCGGTCCGGCGGTCGCCAAGCAGCAGTTGACCCACCTGCTGGCCATGAGCGAACGCGACGGCGTCACGATCCGGATCATCCCGTTCGAGGCCGGCGGATTCCCGGGCACCGGTCAGCCCGTCTGTTACGTCCACGGCGCCGTACCCCAGCTGGACACCGTGCAACTGGATCAGGCGCACGGCATCGCCCTCCTGGACGCGGAGGCCGAGCTGCTCACGTACCGCCGGCTCCTGGACCGCCTGGAACTCCTGGCGCTGGACACCACCGAGTCGCGCGACCTGGTGCGCAGGATCATCCAGAGCCTCTGATCCGATCCGAAGGGATCCGCGATGCCGAAGCCCCTGCGACAGAAGTCCGCGTACTTCGGTGCGGGCGAGTCCTGCGTGCACGTGGCCGCCCCGGCCCCCGGAGCCGTCCGGCCCGCCGAGACCGGCGACCCCGCCGGGACGGCGCCGCGCGCCTCCCCCACCGCCGCCCTAAAACCCCTGGTGCGCGCCCCAGAGGAGAGCCCCGCCCATGACTGACGTCCCCACCGGTCCGACCTGGATCCGTGCCGCCGCCGAGGGGGACGAGGGGCCCGGCCCCTGGATCGAGATCGCTTTCGGCCCCGACGGACTCGTCCACCTCCGCGAGACCGGCGACCCCACCACCGTCGTCACCACCACCCGCTCCAAGTGGGACGCCTTCGCCAAGGGCGTCCGGGCCGGCGAGTTCGACCACTTCGTCGAGGGCGTCGACGAGCGTGACACCGGCACTCGGCCCTGACACCGACGCCGGACCACCGTGCCGCCGCCGCGGGCGCTTCCCCACGTGTCCGCCCGGTCCGCCCCGGGCATGATCAACGGTATGACCGACGCCCCGGGCCGGATACTCCGCTGGAACTTCTTCATCGGCGGCCACCTGAGCGCCTCCGTACCCGTCCGCCTCGTCGAACGCACCGAGGCGGGCCAGTTGGTGTGGATGGAGACCGGCACGCCCATGTGGCGCACGAAGCTCCCGCGCGGCGCACACCTGCGGGACATCGCGCCGCACGAGCGGCCGGCCGACGGCTACCCGCTGGTCGCCGACCGGTGGCCGATGGGCAGCGCGCTGTTCTACCAACCGACCGGTGCGGCACACTCGGTGCTCTGGCTGTTCGGCCGCCGGGGGAAGTTCCGTGGCTGGTACGTGAATCTGGAGCGCCGGGTCCACCGCGGCGACGACATCGACATCGTCGACCACGAACTCGACATCGACGTGGCACCGGACCGGAGCTGGCGGTGGAAGGACGAACGGTCGTTCGCCGAGAAGACCGGGGACCCCGCCTACTGGACGGCCGCCGAGGCGTCGGCCATCCGGGACGAGGGTCGCGCGGTCGCCCGACTCGCCGAGGCCGGAACGTTTCCCTTCGACGGCACCTGGTGCGATTTTCGGCCACCTCCGACCTGGACGACGCCTCCCCGCCCACCGGTCGGCCGTCACCCTCTGCTCTGACCGGCCACGACACCGAACACCCCGGCAACCCCAACCCCTCTGGGTCCCGGCCGGTATGACGCGATGGCAGTCATTGCCCGGGATCACGCCCCGTGATACACAGAGTGACCATACATATTCGCTCATACACCGATTCGATCCACCGGTCGGATGGTCAGACCGGTCACACGTGCGAGATCCGGGTAAAGAGAGCCGTCAAGCCGTCGTGCGAATGCAGTTTCATCAGCGAAGATAGAGGGCGACCCGTGTCGTGCGACAGGGGCATCGAACTACCCAACAGGGGCGGTGACTTACATGATCCTGGCAGCTGAAAAGGGCGACATCACCACCATCATCGGCGGAATCGCCCCGAACTGGGGGCCGTTCGGGACCCTGGGCAACGAGGCCCGCGTGATGATCGAGGTCGTCATGGCCATTGCCATCCTGCTGTGCCTCGGCATCGCGGTCTGGGGCGCGGCGAAGCAGCGCATCGGCGCCACGGCTCTGCGCGACACGTTCAGCGCGGAACAGGGCAAGGGGCTGATCGTCGCCGGTCTCACCGGTGTGTTCATCATCGGATCGCTCGGGACCTTGTTCACCATCGTCTACGGAATGGCCGTCTGACCAGCTGATCGACCATCTGGCCAGCTGTTCGATCGTCCGGTCGACCGGCAGCCGATCGACCGACCGGCTGCCGCCCCACGTCAGGGGCGGTTCCGTCCGCCCCACCCCTCCCCGTCCGCCACTCCCCCACCGTCCGCCCGTCGTGCCCACCGGCAGAGGTTGCGTCTCCCTGATGTCGAGTCACCACACCGCGCCCGCGCGGGAGCCCGCACGGCTACCGTCGTACTACCTGATTCAGGCAACGGCAGAGGAAATGGCTGAGGGAGCGCACGAGGCATGAGTCCTGACGACGAGCGCGGCTACGGCGGCCCCGGCCGTACCGACGATCCCTACAGCACGATCGGCGGGACGCGCCAGACCCGTACCCGCCTCCCCGACAGCGAGGGCGAAGGCTACGGCACCGCCCGCCGCCCGGCCCGCGCCTCCCGCTCCCTCGTCATGGTGGTCGGCGTGGTCGTCCTGCTCTTCGCGGCTATCGCGTTCGCGAACATGGGCGGGGACGGCCGGGGCGGCGACGGCGGTTCGGGGAAGCCCGGGAGCACACCGGACTCGTCGTCCACGGCGGCCACGGGGACGAAGCCGGTCACCGGGAAGAACGGCACCATTCCCTCGGGGTTCGCCCACGACGAACAGGGGGCGCAGAGCGCGGCCTCCAACTTCGCGGTGGCCCTGGGATCCATCGAGATGTTCGGCGCGGACACCCGGCAGACGATCGTCCGGGCCACCCACGACCCCGCCGTCGTGGACAACTTGCTGACCGACCTGGCGAAGGCGTACTCGCCGGGCTTCCTCCAGAACATCGGCCTCGACGGGAACGGCACCGCACCCGACGGCCTGACCTTCGTCTCCCGGACGGTCCCGGTCGGCACGAAGGTGGTCGAGCACACCGGCGACACGGCCACCGTCGAGGTCTGGTGCACCGGACTCGTCGGACTTGCCGGACCCGACTCCACCAAGCCCGTCACCGCTTCGTGGTTCACCGTGACGGAGAAACTCAAGTGGATCGGCGGCGACTGGAAGATCGAGTCGTCGAGCCAGAGCCAGGGCCCCACACCCGTCAACGGCGACAACCGTGCCTCGACCGCGGACGAGATCGCCGGCGCGGTCAAGGGATACGGAGGCTTCACCTATGCCCGATAGCCGACGCACACGCGCACGTTCCCTCGCCGCGGTCCTGAGCAGCCTGCCGGTCGCGCTGCTGCTGCCTGCCGCGACGGCCGTGGCGGACCCCTCTCCCTCGTCCACGCCCGCCTCCACACCCGCGCCCTCCCCCAGCGGGAGCAACAGTTCGTGCGACCTCATCTTCGGGCGGGCCAAGGACTTCTGCGAGAACGGCGACGCCGCCGCCCCCGGGAAGCCCCCCTCCGGCCCCGACACCTCTCTCGACCCGCTCACCTCCCTCGCCAGGGGCTGCGCCGACGCCGCCGCGTGGATCGTCGACAAGCTCAGCGAAGCCGTGAAGAGCACCGCCAACGTCGACTTCACGAACTCCAAGTTCCTCCAGCAGTACGCGATCGTCTTCGCCGCCTCGACCGTCCTGACGCTCGTCCTGTGGCTGCTCGCGGTCGCCAAGCGCGCGATCCGCGGCGTCCCCCTGACCACCGCCATCTCCGAAGCCGTCGGCTTCCTGTGGCTGACGGTCCTCGCCTCGGCCTTCACCCCCCTGATCCTCTACACCGTCGTCTCCGCGACCGACGGCGTCACCGAGGTCATCGCCACGTCCTCGGGCGGCCAGACCGACGTGTTCTTCGGATCGTTCGCCGAGGCCCTCAAGAAGGGCTCCGACATCGGCGGCGGACCGATCATGCTGATCGTCGTCTCGCTGGTGTCGATCCTCGCCGCGGGCGTCCTCTGGCTGGAGCTGGTCATCCGGGCCGCCCTGCTCTACGTCGGCGCCCTCCTCGGCACTGTCGTCTACGCCGGTCTCGTCGACAAGAACATGTGGGGACACGTCCGCCGCTGGGCGGGCATCATGATCGCGGTGATCATGGTGAAACCCGTCATCGTCATCGTGCTCGCGCTGGCCGGCGCGCTCTCCCAGGACAAGGGTCCGGACGCCGTCTCCGCCGTCGTGTCCGGCCTCGCCATCATCCTCCTCGCGATCTTCGCCTCCGCGATGATCTACCGTTTCGTCCCCGGCTTCGGCGACGAGATCCAGGGTGCGCGCACCAACCGCAAGCAGGCCACCGACGGCTCGCAGGCCGCCGCGATGATCAGCTCCCCCGCCGCCCTGGTCTCCCAGGGCATCAAGACCCACAGCGGCCGCAACAGTCCGAACGACAGCGGCGGCGGGGCCAGGCCCGCCAACCCGGTCAGCGGCGGTGTCGCCGCGCACGGCTCCCGGGGCTCCGGCGGGTCCCCCGCCACACCGTCGCCACGCAGCGGGTCGGCTCCCACCTCGGGCACCCCCCACAGCAGCCGCACCGGCCGCGGATCAGGCAGCACAGGTAACAACAGCACGGGAGGTGGAGCGCGTTGACGACTCCGTCCCACACGATCGCGCCCCGCCGTACGTATCTGATCGGCCGGGCCCGGCCGAACGCGATCGTCGGCAAGAACCGCGAGACCGGAGAGATCGCGCTGATCATCGCCGGTGCGTTCCTCGGCATGGTGAGCGGGCTGAGCATCCCGTACCTGGGCCCGCGGATCGTGCTGCTGGTCGGCTTCCCGATCCTCGCCCTGGCGATCGTGTACGTCCCGTACAAGCACCGCACCTTCTACAAGTGGTTCGAGATCAACCGCAGCTACAAGCGCATCCTGCGCCGCGGCACGACCTATCGCTCCGGTGCCATGGAGGCCGGCGTCCGCGGCGACGGGCGCGAGGTCGAGATCGGCCCGCCGCCCGGGATCGGCAGGATCAACTGGCTGGCCGCCCCCTTCGGCCCGGACGAGATCGCCGTGCTCCTGCACGCCGACCGGCGCACCGTCACCGCCGCGATCGAGATCGAGGGCCCCGGGGTCGGCCTGCGCGACAGCGAGGACCAGGAGGCGCTCGTCGACCGCTTCGGCACCCTGCTGAAGCACGTCGCCAACGGGGACGGCTTCGTGACCCGCATCCAGATGCTGGCCCGCACCCTTCCCGCCGACCCCGACGCGCACGCCAAGGACGTCGCCCAGCGCGGCGACAGGACCTCCCCGCTCTGGCTCCAGGAGTCGTACGACCAGCTCCAGTCCATGGTCTCCACCTCCAGCGAGCAGCACCGCGCCTACCTCGTCGCCTGCATGCACTACACCCGCGAGCTCGCCGCCGAGGCCAACGCCATGGCCCGCGCCGCCCGCCCCGAGAAGGGCCGCAGACTCGACCGGGACGCCGGCCTCGCCGTTGTCATGGCGCGCGAGCTGACCGACATCTGCGCCCGCCTCGCCGAGGCCGACATCCGGGTGCGCCAGCCGCTCGGCCAGAGCCGGCTCGCCTCCCTCGTGCACTCCATGTACGACCCCGACCACCCGATCGACCACATCCAGGCCATGACCAAGCGCAACGCCTGGCCAGCCGAGCTGGACGCGGTCGAGCCGACGTTCCTCCAGGCCAAGACCCGGGAGTCGGCGACCCGCGCCCCCTGGTGCCACTCCACGGCCTGGGTGAAGGAGTGGCCGATGACGCCGGTCGGCGTGAACTTCCTGGCGCCGCTCCTCGTCCACACGCCCGATGTGATCCGCACGGTCGCGGTCTGCATGGACCTCGAACCCACCGAGATCGCCATCGAGCGGATGCTCACGGAGAAGACCAACGACGAGGCGGAGGCGAGCCGCCAGGCCAAGATGAACCGCACCGTCGACCCGCGCGACATCGCCGCGCACGGCCGGCTCGACCAGCGGGGCGAGGACCTCGCGAGCGGCGCGGCCGGGGTGAACCTCGTGGGGTACATCACCGTCTCCTCACGTTCGCCCGAGGCACTCGCCCGCGACAAGCGGACGATCCGCGCCTCCGCCGGCAAGTCGTACCTCAAGCTGGAGTGGTGCGACCGCGAGCACCACCGCGCCTTCGTGAACACCCTGCCGTTCGCCACCGGAATCCGGCACTGACCGCGCGACAAAACACCCGACGAGAACACCCGAACCGACAGCTCAACCGCACCGATCGCATCACCGCACCAACCGACAAACACCGAGCACCGAGGGACCGAGCGCCCCCGAGCGCTCGGCGAACCGAGAGAACCGAGAGGGAGGTCGGTCACGCCATGCGAGATCCGCTGTCCGCACTGTCGGACGCCTTCACCGCCTTCCTCTTCGGGAAGGTGGAGACGACGAGGCTGCCCGTCCGCACATCGACGGGACAGGCCCAGGCCGTCTACCTGCCCACCGCGGCCCCCGGCCTCGGTGACTCCGGCGTGATCATCGGCCGTGAGGTGTACTCCGGCAAGGGCTACATCTACGACCCCTTCCAGCTGTACGGACAGCAGCTGCCCGCCCCGCACTGGCTGGTGCTGGGCGAATCCGGCAACGGCAAGTCGGCGCTGGAGAAGACGTACGTGCTCCGCCAGCTCCGCTTCCGCGACCGCCAGGTCGTCGTCCTGGACGCGCAGGGCGAGGACGGCGTCGGCGAGTGGAACCTCATCGCGCAGGAGCTCGGCCTCACCCCGATCCGCCTCGACCCGACCGCGGCCCTGAACGGCGGCATCCGGCTCAACCCGCTCGACCCCTCGATCACCACGACCGGTCAGCTCGCCCTGCTCCGCACGATCATCGAAGTGGCGATGGGGCACGGCCTGGACGAACGGTCCGGCTTCGCGCTCAAGGTCGCCCACGCGTACGTCAACGAGACGATCACCGACCGGCAGCCGGTCCTCACCGACATCGTCGAGCAGCTCCGCCACCCGGAACCCGAGTCCGCCGAGGCGATGAACGTCGACATAGACGACGTACGGGCATGGGGCCTGGACGTCGCCCTCGTCCTGGACCGGCTGGTCGACGGTGACCTGCGCGGCATGTTCGACGGGCCGACGACCGTCGGCATCGACCTCGACGCCCCGCTGATCGTCTTCGACCTCTCGCACATCGACCGGAACTCGATCGCCATGCCGATCCTGATGGCGATCGTCGGCGTCTGGCTGGAGCACACCTGGATCAGGCCCGACCGGAAGAAGCGCATCTTCCTGGTCGAGGAGGCCTGGCACATCATCAACTCGCCCTTCGTGGCCCAGCTCTTCCAGCGTCTGCTGAAGTTCGGGCGCCGACTGGGTCTCTCGTTCGTCGCGGTCGTCCACCACCTCAGCGACGTCGTCGACGGTGCGGCGGCCCGCGAGGCGGCGGCGATCCTCAAGATGGCCTCGACGCGGACGATCTACGCCCAGAAGGCCGACGAGGCAAGAGCGACCGGACGCGTGCTCGGCCTGCCCCGATGGGCTGTCGAGATCATCCCGACCCTCACCCCCGGCATCGCGGTCTGGGACGTCAACGGCAACGTCCAGGTCGTCAAACACCTGATCACCGAGGCGGAACGGCCCCTGGTCTTCACCGACCGCGCGATGACCGAGTCGTCCGCGGCCGAGAGCGTCCCGGACGACATGCTCGCCGCCGACCTCGAAGCGGAACAACGCGCGGCCCGGATCGAGCAGCAGCAACAGCTGAACGAGTCGTCCGAGTCAACGGTGGCATGACGTGGCGGGGCGCGGCGACGGACGCACCGGAAACGGCGGCGGGTACGGCGGCAGCTACGGCGGTGGCGGCAACGGAGGCAGCGGCGGCGGCATCCCGGACGGACTGCTGATCGGCCTGCTGGCCTTTCTGCTCGGGCTGGCACTCCTGGCATGGACGGCCACCGGCCTCGCCGGACTGTTCGCACACGGTGCCTGGCCGGAGGGCGTCACCCTCACCGGGACCCCGTCCGCCATACGCCGCCTCGCCGCCGCCCCGCACGACCTCCCGGCCGCCTGGCCCCACACCCCCGCGGGCGAACTCTCGGGATACGGGCTGTTCTGGGGCCTGTTCATCGGCGAGCTGATGGTGCTGTTGGTGCTGTCGGTGTTCGTGCTGGGGGTGGTGACCCGCTGGCGGGCGGTACGGGCCCGACGGCGCGACGGATGGTACGGGGAAGCGGGCTCGCAGTCGGCGACGGCGGCGGAGGCCGGCACGGGGACGACGGCGGCCGACACCGCTGCCGCACGGCCCCGGCAACGGAAGCCCGGCCCCGATCCGCACCCCCCAACGCCCGTACCCCCGAACGTGGATCCGGGACACCGGGCGCCGCAGCAGCCGCCACCCCGGCACCCGGAGCCCGCGCCCTCCGGGCAGGATTCCCCCGCACCGGCGTCCGCCGCCCTCGAATCCGCCCCGGCCGGGGGGCCGGAGCCACAGCCCACCCCGTCGGCATCCGCCTCCTCCATCCCCGTTCCCGTCCCCGCCGGTGACCCCGTCCCGGGCCCCCGTCCCGCCGCCTCGGCCACGCCTTCTCGGACGGCGCACGTGCCGTCCGAGAAGGCCCCTGCCCTCCCCTCCCCCCGTGCCCCGCACATCGTCTACGGGCCGCCCGCCACCCGCCGCCCGACCGTGGTCCAGGCGATCCAGGAGGCCGACGGACCCGCGCTCGTCATCACCTCGGACCCCACGGTCTGGGTCGAGACGAAGGACGCCCGGGCCAAGCTCGGCCCGGTGCTCGTCCACGATCCCGGGCACCTCTGCGACACCCCGGCCCGCCTCCGCTGGTCCCCCACGGCGGGGTGCGAGGACCCGGACACGGCAACATCCCGGGCCGCCGCGCTGCTGGCCCCGGTCCGGCCGCAGGCCCGTATGGACGCGGCGACCGCCGACACCGCGGAAACGCTCCTGAAGTGCTGGCTGCACGCCGCCGCCGTCGACGGCCGCCCCTTCCGCCAGATCCACCGCTGGGCCCTCGGCGGCAACGCCCACGAGCCGGTGCGCCTGCTCCGTACCCACCCCAAGGCGGCGTCCGGACTCGCCGGCCTGCTGGAGTCCGCCCTCACCGCCCATCCCGAACGCCGGGAGGCGGCACAGGAACTGACGGTTCGGGCCTTCGGCGCGCTCTCCTCCGTCCACATCCGCAACGCCTGCACATCGAATCGCGCCGATTCGCTCGCGCTTGCATCTTTCATCGACGAAGGGGGCACACTCTTCGTGGTGGGTGAGCCGATCGAGGATCCCCGTTCGGGCCCCGGAGCAATGCCCCTGCTCACGGCGCTCGCCTCACACGTGGTCGAGCACGGCCGCCGCTTGGCCGCACGGTCAGCCGACGGTCGGCTCGACCCACCAATGACGCTCGTGCTCGACGACGTCGCCGCCGTGGCGCCCCTCCCCGTACTGCCGGAGCTGTTGGCGACCGGTCACACCCTGGGCATGCCGACCCTGGCCCTCCTCCGCTCCCGCGAACAGGCCCGCGCCCGTTGGCCGCAGGAGCTCACGGACCCCCACTGATCAACAGGCCCCACCGACCACGCACCACCGGCTCGAAGCACCATCGGCCGGACGCATGGAGCACCGAACCCCAAGCGAGCCGGGCCGAAAGCGCCGAGCACCGGAACCGGGCGCCCGACCGAGCACCACCGAAACCGGACACCACCAGGACCGGGCGCCCTCAAAAACCGGCGCCATCGGCACCGGTGTCCTGTTCCGGCCCTCCCACCGCGTACTCGATCTCCCGGGCGGACGGGTCCCCCGGCACCGGCTCCGTCTTCCCGGTGGGGACGAACCCGATGCGCCGGTAGAACGCCGCGGCCCGCGGATTGTCCTCGTGGACATACAGCCGCACCCGCTCGATCGGCGGCTCGCCCAGGGACCAGGCCCAGTCGGTCGCGACCCGGAACAGTTCCTCGGCAAGGCCGGCGCCCCGCGCCTCCGGCCGCACGAACACACCGACCACATGCGCCTGGTGGACATCGGCAGTCGCACCGAACCGCACGCCCGCGTCCGGCCGCTCGATCAGCACCGTCACGCTGCCGTCCCACCGCCCGTCGGGCGCCTCGGCGACGAACTGCCGCACCTCGCCGTCACCATCCTCGGACCCACCGAGCGCCCGGTCCTGCCAGAACGCGTCGGAGTGCGCCGCACCTTGCTCGTACGTCTCCAGGAAGGCCACCGGAGCGACCGGGTCCTGCAACGCGGCAAGCCGCAACTCCTTGACCGCGCGCCATTCATCAGCCCGCACGACTCGCATCACATGTTCCATCCACCGATCCTGCCCCCACCGCCCCGACCTGCACAAACAACTTTCCCTCGCTCCTGCCCGGACGTCGTACCCCGGTACTACGCGCACCGCCACGTCCCGACCCGAGTCGGACGCCCGCGCCCGCCTCCTTGCGTAGCCTCCCGTACCCGTGGGCCGGCGCGTCCCCGGGCGCGGCCGCCCTGCTACTGCGCCGACGCGATGTATGAGAGGGCCGCTGAGACCGGCAGTACGGCCGACGGCAAGGATGGACACGTGACGGACGAGAACGAGGAACGGGCCTCGAACACCACCGCACTCACCGGGCACGTCCAGGACGTGCTGCACCGCGTGCGCGCGTTCGACACACGCCACCCCGCGGTCTGGAACGTCCTGCTCACCGGGGTCTGGGTGGTGAGCGCCGTACTCGACTTCACCTCGGGCGGCTGGCGGACCGTGGCCGTGAACCCGCACGCGCCCGAGCCGGTGGTGCTGATGATGTGCCTGGCGTTCTCCGTGCCGTTGCTGTGGCGCCGCACGCATCCGCTCGCCGTTCTGACGTTCATGCTGCCGTTCTCCCTGGTCAACGTCTGGACGGGCGCCGTCGTCCAGGCCGCCTACTTCCAGCAGATCGTCGTCCTCAACATCGCGTTGCGGCAGCCCGTGCGGGCACTGGCGTGGGCGGCGGCACTGACCACCGCCCCACTGGTGGTCGGCTCGCTGCGCTTCCCGCACGGGTGGGACCTGCTGTTCGTCCCGCATGTCTGGGCATTCGCGCTGGCGGCACTGGTCGGGATCGCGTTCCGGACCCGCCGGGAGTACACGGCGGCCCTCGTCGACCGGGCCCACCGGCTGGAACGCGAACGCGACCAGCAGGCCCGGCTCGCGGCCGCCGCCGAACGGACCCGCATCGCCCGCGAGATGCACGACATCATCGGCCACAACCTGTCCGTCATCACGGGTCTCGCGGACGGCGGTGCCTACGCGGCGGCCAAGAACCCCGACCGCGCCGCACAGGCGCTGGAGGCCATCGGTACGACGAGCCGCCAGGCCCTCACCGAACTCCGCCGTCTGCTCGGGGTCCTGCGCGACCACCCCGCCGAGGCCGAACGCACCCCGCAGCCCACCCTCGACGACCTCGACGCCCTGCTCACCGATGTCCGCGCGGCGGGTCTTCCGGTACGTCTGCGTGTCCGCGGCACGCCGCCGCCCACCGCAGCCACTGCCGGACGGCAGTTGACGGTCTATCGGGTGGTGCAGGAGTCCCTGACGAATACGCTGAAGCACGGCGGACCTGAACCGTCACTGACCGCGGAGATCACTCTCATCTACCGCCCGACGGAGCTGGAGGTCCTGATCACGGACACCGGCACCCCCGTCAACGGCCCCGCGGGCGAGCCGGGGCGAGGCACCGGTCAGGGCATCACCGGGATGCGGGAACGGGCATCCCTCTACGACGGCACACTCGAAGCAGGCCCACGACGGCCGGGCACCGCCTCCCCCGCCGGCTGGTGGGTGCGCCTGCGACTTCCCCTGGAGGACACCCCCTCGTGACGACCGTGCTCATCGCGGACGACCAGCCGATGCAGCGCTTCGGCTTCCGCATGCTCCTGGAGAGCCAGGACGACATGGCCGTGGTCGGGGAGGCCGCCAACGGCCACGAGGCCCTGGAACTGGCCTCCCGGCACCACCCGGACGTGGCACTGATGGACATCCGCATGCCTCTTCTGGACGGCATCGAAGCCACCCGCCGCATGGTCAGGGCCGGAATCGGCACCCGCGTACTCATCGTCACGACGTTCGACCTCGACCGCTACGCCTATGACGGCCTGCGCGCCGGCGCCAGTGGCTTCCTGATCAAGGACGCACTGCCGGAAGAGCTCCTGTCGGGCATCCGGGCAGTGGCCGGCGGGGACGCGGTGGTCGCCCCCAGCCTCACCCGCCGTCTCCTGGACACGTACGTGCAACACCTGCCGCCCTCCCCCGGCGGCGGCCCCACCGCCCAGGACCCCCGTATCGCGGCCCTCACGGAGCGGGAACGAGAAATCCTCACGGTCGTCGGCCGGGGCTGGACCAACTCCGAAATCGCCGAGCGACTCCACCTCGCCGAATCGACGGTGAAGACCCATGTCACACACATTCTCGCGAAAACGGGCTCCCGCGACCGCGTCCAGGCAGTCATCCTCGCCTACGACACCCACCTGGTCACCCCGGCCTGAACAAAAGAAGGGCCCTTCCCTGAGCGGGGAAGGGCCCTGAAACGCGGAAAAGCCCCGTGCCACAAGGGCACGGGGCTTCCCACAAAAGGAGTCCGGCGGCGACCTACTCTCCCACAGGGTCCCCCCTGC
>NZ_JBHJWQ010000045.1:0-40503 GCF_042266885.1 Streptomyces sp. NPDC056061
GTTGCCGCGCACCCTCGGGTGTGCGGCAACGGGCCCCTCTCCCGTCGTGTCCGGCCCGGAGCGCCGGTCAGCCCATCAGGGCCAGGAAGCCCGCCACGGTCGCGGCCATCGCCTCGCGCCCCGGAGCGATGTACTTCCTCGGGTCCACGCCCTTGGTGTCCCCGGCCAGGTACGCGCGTACCGCGCCGGTGAAGGCGGTGTTCAACGCCGTGCCCACATTGATCTTGACCATGCCGGAGGCGACGGCCCGGCGGATCTCGTCGTCCGGGACACCGCTGGAGCCGTGCAGCACCAGGGGGACCGGGACCGCGTCGCGCAGTCGACCGACCAGCTCGTGGTCCAGGGCGGCGGTGCGTTCGGTCATGGCGTGCGAGGAGCCGACCGCGACGGCGAGCGCGTCCACACCGGTGTCGCGGACGTACGCGGCGGCCTCGGCCGGGTCGGTGCGTACGCCGGGGGCGTGGGCGTCGAGCGGGGGCTCGCCCTCCTTGCCGCCGACCTTGCCGAGCTCGGCCTCGATCCAGATGCCGCGCTCCCGGCCCCAGGCCACCGCTTCGGCGGTGACCCGCACGTTCTCCTCGTAACCGAGCTTGGAGGCGTCGAACATCACCGAGCCGAAGCCCTCGGCCTCCGCCCGGTGCAGCAGGTCCACGGACTCGACGTGGTCGAGGTGGAGCGCGAGCGGGGCGTCGGAGGCACGGGCGACGGCGGCAGCGGCGGCGGCGACGGGGGAGAGCCGGCCGCCGTGGAACTTCACGGCGTTTTCGGAGATCTGCAGGATGGCGGGGGCTCCGGCGCGTTCCGCGCCGGCTGCGATGGCTTCCGCGTGCTCCAGCGTGATGACGTTGAAGGCGGCGATTCCGCGTCCCTCGGCCTGGGCGGCGGAGACGAGTTCACCGGTACTGACGAGCGGCATGCTGACCTCTGTTGCTTCTGTGCTGAACGGCTCGCCCGGCCTCGGCGGCCGGTGGGGCCGGTGCGGGTGGACCTGGCGGTCCGGTACGGATGACCGGGCGGGCCGGTTGCGGGTGGTGGCTCATCCGGTGGGCTCTCAGGCCGCCGGGCGGTGTTCCTCGACGTCCACGCGCGGCAGCAGCTCCTCGTACGCCGTCCGGTCGAAGTCACCGGCCGTCGGGGAGAGCACCGTCGCCGCCGACAGCGCCACCGCCCGCCGCAGCCGGTCCGGCCAGGCCAGCCCCTCGACGAGGCCGGACAGCAGACCGGCCACCGCGGAGTCACCCGCTCCGGTCGGGTTGCCCCGGACCCTGTCCGGCGGGGACGCCCGCCAGACGCCGTCCGGGGTGACCGCGAGCATGCCGTCCGGACCCAGCGACGCGACGACCCCGTGCGCGCCCCGGCGACGGGCGTCGCGGGTGGCGCGCAGCGGGTCGCGGGAGCCGGTGAGCTGGGCGAGTTCGTCGGCGTTCGGCTTGATCAGGTCGGGGCGGGCGGCGATGCCGCGGCGCAGCGGCTCGCCGCTGGTGTCCAGGAGCACCGGGACGCCGGCCGCGCGGGCCGGACGGACCAGTTCGGCGTAGGCGCCGACGTGGATGCCGGGCGGCAGGCTGCCGCAGAGGGCGACGGCGTCGGCCCCGGCGAGGAGTTCCCGGTATCGGACGAGGAAGGCGGACCACTCGTCGGCGCTGACGAGCGGGCCGGGTTCGTTGAGCTGGGTGGTGTCGCCGGTGGTCCGGTCGACGACGGCGATCGTGCGACGCGTGTTCCCGGCGACGGTGACGAGGGCGTCGGTGATCGGGGCCGGGGCGGAACGAGCGGCGGAGGAGGCGTGCGGGGCGGGGGCGGCGTCGGCGGGTATCGCGCGGTCGTCCTGCCCCTCCGGGGAGGTGCCGGTGGCGCCGGTCCGGGGTCCGGTCCGTGGGACGTCCGCCTCGGGGGCGCCCGGTTCCGTGTTCCGCGATCGGGTGTCCTGCGGTGAGAGACCGGCCAGCAGTTCGCGCAGCACCGTTCCGGTGGAGCCGCCGGCGAAGCCGGTGACCACCGTCTCGTGGCCGAGCGCGGAGAGGACCCGGGCCACGTTGAGGCCCTTGCCGCCGGGGCGCTCGGAGATGTCGCTGACGCGGTGGCTGGCGTGCGGGACGAGTTCCGGGACGCCGTACGTCAGGTCGAGTGCCGTATTCAGTGTGACCGTGAGGATCACCGCGGCCGCTCCCTCGATCCCTGCTCTGGAGCGCGAACCCTCGGGATGGAACGCGCTTTCTCTGCCTGTTGCCGGGCGTACCTGCCGCCCGTTTCCGGGACGATCATGTCAAAGAGACGGCGGTCGGCCCAGACCTCCGGACCAACCGCCGTCTCTTCGTTACGTATTCGACTCACCGTCAATAAAGGGGTGGAATCTTCACGTAACCGGGTGAATCAATTGATCCGTGTACAACCGGGCGAATCAGCCGATCTGCGGCTCGATGATCCATTCGCCCTTGCGCATGACGCCCTTGAGCCGGAAGTCGGCGTCCAGGACCACCAGGTCGGCGTCCTTCCCCGGCTCCAGCGAGCCGACCCGGTCGTACACGCCGAGCAGCCGGGCCGGGTTGGCGGAGATGGACTGCACGACGTCCTCGACCGGGATCCGGTCGATGGTCACGGCCCGGTGGAACGCGGTGTCCAGGGTGAGCGTGGAGCCCGCGATCGAGTTGCCCTCGACAAGTCGTGCCACGCCGTCCTTGACCTCGACCGCGAGCGGGCCGAGCTGGTAGCGGCCGTCGCCGAAGCCTGCCGCGTCCATGGCGTCGGTGATCAGCGCGACGCGGTGGGCGCCCGCGTGGTGGTACGCCAGCTCCAGGGCGGCCGGGTGCAGGTGCGTACCGTCGTTGATCAGCTCGACGGTGACCCGCTCGTCCTCCAGGAGCGCGGCGATCGGGCCGGGGGCACGGTGGGCGAGCGGCGGCATCGCGTTGTACAGGTGCGTGGCGACGGTGGCGCCCGCGTCGATCGCCGCGACGGTCTGCTCGTACGTGGCGTCGGTGTGGCCGATCGCGGCGATGACACCGTGCTCGGCCAGCAGCCGCACCGAATCGATGCCTCCGGGGAGTTCGGTGGCCAGGGTGAACATCTTCGCCGTGCCGCGCGCCGCGTCCATCAGCTTGCGGACCTCGGCGGGGTCCGGGTCCCGCAACAGGTCCTCGCTGTGCGCGCCCTTGCGGCACGGGGAGATGAACGGACCCTCGAAGTGGATGCCGGCCAGATCGCCCTGCTCGACGAGTTCCGACAGGACGCCGGCCCGGTGGGCGAGGAAGTCCATCTCGCCGGTGACCGTGGAGGCGACCAGCGTGGTGGTGCCGTGCTCGCGGTGGGTGCGGATGCCGGTGAGAACCTCGTCCACGGTGCCGGACGTGAAGGACGCGCCGCCACCGCCGTGGTTGTGCATGTCGACGAAGCCCGGGACCAGCCAGTGACCGCTCAAGTCGACGGACAGGGCGTCCTCCGGGGCCGAACCGGCGATCCGGGAGTCCTCGACGATCACCCGGCCGTTCTCGATCGTCCCGGTGGGAAGCACTACCCGGGCACCTGCGAGAACTGTGCTGTCTGCGCTTCCGGCCATCAGACGGATACCTCCGTGTCGAGTAGGTCCCAGGCGAGCAGCCCCGCGCCCAGGCATCCGGCGGTGTCCCCGAGGGCTGCCGGGACGATGCGGGGCAGCTTCTGGAACGTGACGCGTTCCTCGACGGCCGCACGCAGTGGTGTGAACAGGGTTTCCCCCGCCTCGGCGAGCCCGCCACCGATGATCAGCATGCGGGGGTCGAGCAGCGTCAGGGCGGTGACCAGTCCGGCGGCCAGCGCGTCGACGGCGTTCCGCCAGACCTCCAGGGCCGCCGGGTCCCCCGACTCGACGGCCTTCGCGCAGTCCGCCGCGTCCGCCGTCGGGTCTCCGGAGGCTGCTGCCCAGTCCCGGGTCACCGCGGAGGCCGACGCCAGGGTCTCCAGACAGCCGCGCTGGCCGCAACCGCAGTCGGGCCCGTCCGGGCGGACCACGATGTGGCCGATCTCGCCCGCGTAGCCGTGCGCCCCGGCCTCGATGGTGCCGGTGATGCCGATGGCCCCGGCGATGCCGGTGCCCAGCGGTATGAAGAGGAAACGATCGGCGCCCTTGCCCGCACCGATCCGGCCCTCCGCGAGCCCGCCGGTGCGTACGTCGTGGCCGAGCGCCACGGGGACGCCGCCGAGCCGTTCGCCGAGCAGACGCCGCATGGGCACGTCCCGCCAGCCCAGGTTCGAGGCGTAGACCGCGATCCCGTTGTCGGCGTCGACGATGCCGGGCACGGCGACACCGGCCGCCCGGGCGCTCTCGCCGAGGTGCTGCTCGCCGTACGCCCGCAGGTCCGCGGCGAAGGTGAGGATGGACTCCACGACGGCCTCGGGGCCGCGCTCCCTGCCGGTGGCCCGTCGCGCCTCGTGCAGCAAGGTGCCGTCGGCCCCGACCAGTGCGGCCTTCATTCCGGTGCCGCCCACATCGAGGGCGATGACGTGTTTCACGGGAAACAGTCTCGCCCGAGTGACCCCGATAGGTCTAGTCCACTCTGTCGGTTTGTTGCGGTTCTATACAAAATCGTGTCCGCAGGATGTTCGCACGCCCTTCCCCGGGGCGTTGCCGGACGGCCCCCGAGGCCGCCTGGGCCGCCATCCGGCGACTGCCGGGGCTTCCTCCGACGACTGCCGGGCCGAGCGGGCCCCGGCGTGTCCCGACCTGGCATGTCCCGACCTGGCATGTCCCGACCTGGCATGTCCCGACCTGGCGTGTCCCGGCCCCGCGTGTCCCGGCCCCGCGCCCGGAAGGGCATGGCAGGGGCGGCGGTGCCGGTCCGGACCACTGGGCGCGGATCGGCGGCCGGACGACGGCCCGATGGTGAAGCTCCCAGCATTTCCCATCGGTTGGGCGTCGGCGCAGGTCACGGCGGCGCCCCGGCGGATCAACCGGGCGCGGGCGCGGGCTCGTTGCGAAAGCGATAGGTCTTTGGTGTAGACCTTCGACGGACGACCGGGGAGGATCGCTGCTCATCCGGAGGGCTCCACGAGATCGGACTGGGCTGTGCGGCAGCGCTACTTGAGACGGACCGCGGCTGTGGCCGCGCTGGGACTGACGGCAGTGCTCGCGGGATGCGGCGGTGGCAGCGGTGACTCGGGGGACGTCACACTCCGGCTCGTCGCGGCGGACTACGGAATCGGTCCGGCCAACAGCTCCGAGAAGTACTGGGACGGCCTCGCGAGGAGCTTCGAGGCGTCCCATCCCGGCATCAAGGTCGACGTCAGCGTCTATTCGTGGAACGACATCGATCGCGAGGTCGCCGCGATGGTCAAGAAGGGGCAGGCCCCCGACATCGCCCAGATCGGCTCGTACGCCGACTACGCGAAGGCCGGGAAGCTCTACCGTGCCGACGAACTGCTGTCCATCCGCACTCAGGCCAACTTCCTGCCGCGCCTGACCGACGCGGGCAGTGTGGACCGGATCCAGTACGGAGTGCCGTTCGTCGCCAGCACCCGGCTGCTCTTCTACAACAAGGACCTGTTCACCGAGGCGGGGCTGGGCGCCCCGGAGACCTGGGACGACATCCGCGAGGACGCAGAGGCCCTCAAGGAACGCGGGGTGAAGTACCCCTTCGCGCTGCCGCTCGGCCCCGAGGAGGCGCAGGGCGAGACCATGATGTGGCTGCTGAGCGGAGGCGGCGGCTACATCGACGACTCCGGTTCGTACGAGATGGACTCGGCCGAGAACATCGACACGTTCGACTGGCTGAAGAAGAACCTTGTCGAGAAGCGGCTCGTGGGACCCGTCGCGCCCGGCTCGCTCGACCGGGCGAAGGCGTTCGAGGCGTTCACGCGCGGCGATGTCGGCATGCTGAACGGTCACCCGACGCTGATGCGGGAGGCGAGGAAGAACGGGGTCTCCGTCGGCATGGTGCCGCTGCCCGGCATCGACGGGAACGGCCGGGGCCCGATGGGCGTCGCCGACTGGATCATGGGCTTCAAGCAACGCGGCCACCGGGTGCAGACGGGCAAGTTCCTGGAGTACCTGTTCACCGACAGGAACGTCATCGACTTCGTCGACGCGTACGACCTGCTGCCGGTCACCAACAGCGCCTCCGAGTCGATGGAGTCCGACACCGAGCACAAGCCGCTGCGGAAGTTCCTGGCCGCGCTGCCCGACGCGGAGTTCTATCCGTACAACAAGACGTCCTGGGCCCGGACCAGCGAGTCGATCAAGAAGAACATCGGCAAGGCGGTCGATCCCGGCGGGAGCCCCGCGAACGTACTGGGCCGCATTGCGCGCGACACGGAGGCGGCGGAGGCGGCGGAGTGACGTCCCGCCCGGCAATCGGCCAGGAGGAGGCCAGTCCGAGCGGCTCCGGCCGCGCATGACGTCGACGACCAGCCCGGCACCGGCCATGCGGCCCCGTGGGCGACGCCCCGGGCGATCAGGGACGTCGCCCACTCGGACGCGACGAGCAACGAGCTTCTCCTCGACGCCCCCGGCCGCGTGCAGTGATGGCTGGAGCCCTATCCCAACACGAACCTGTTCGCCGTCATGGTCCATGTCCTCGGCGAGTCCATCCGGCATGCCGGGCACGCCGATATCCCCCGCGAGGGCCTCGACGGCCGGACCGGGTTGCGCGCCGCACACGAGAAGCAGATCGACGAGGAAGCCCGTGCAGCCCACTGCGCGAAGATCGAGCAGGCCGCCAGGTCGGCCGCACCGATCAAGGCTTGAGCGATGCGACACGGGTGTGACGGCGGAACGCGAAGTCCTGGTCAAGGCCCTGTGCGATGAAGCCGCCAGGAACCCGGTGCCGATTCGCCCCGGGGCTGTGCCGCGATCCCCTCACCCGCGCACGGGCATCGCGCGAGCCTTCCGGTCGCCCGGTGGCGGTCCTCCGGCCGGGCGATAGGTTGGCTGATATGAGCACCCCCGCCCGCGACCCCGACGACCAGGACCCCCACGACCGGGCACACGGCTCCGACGGCCCGGCGTCCGACACCGATGCCCCGGCCGAGCAGGTCGTCCCGTCGGGCCCGGCAGACCCGGTCTCCCCGGCCGCCGGCCTCTCCGACCGGGACCGCGCCGTGCTCGCCGTCGAGCGGCGCTCGTGGACCGGTCCCGGGGCGAAGGAACGGGCGATCCGCGAACAGCTCGGGATCTCGCCCACCCGCTACTACCAGATCCTGAACGCGCTCCTCGACGACCGCCGCGCTCTGGAGGAGGACCCGGTGACGGTGAACCGCCTGCGTCGCGTCCGGGACGCGCGCCGCGGACGCCGCTGACCGACCCGCGCCGGAGCACCCGGAGCGGCGCCGCCCCGGCGCGGGGTCATATCTTGTCCATGCTGAGGTTGCCTTGGTCGTCGACGACTTCGACCTTGACATACGCCACGTCGCGGCCTATCACACTGCACTTGAATGTGTTGCCCTTCTTGGCCTCCACGGCAGTGGGGCAGTTCACCCCGTCCCTGGACATGTTGCTGTCCCCGTGCGCGGTGGCCGCGACCTGGCGCTCCATCGCCTCCTGGTCGAGCAGACGCGGCGGGTGGCCGCTGGGCACTTTGACCGTCACCACGACGGCACGGGTGGCAACGACGACGGACGAGAACCCCACGAGGGTGCGGGCGAACTAACCGTGCTCGGTCATGCGAGTTTCCTACCGCTCCTGTGACCGCTGTTACAAGTGGTCCCGGCCAAGCCGGGGGAGCGATTGCGAGGCGCCAACTCCGCTTCTAGGAGCAGATGTTGACCGAACAGGTGGTGATTGTGACGGGGAGGCTCGACCGATCGTGCGACTCGGCGTGCCGACCGTGGTGCGTTCGGTCGCCCATCAACTCCATGAGTGACCCCGGCAGCACGCCGACGCTCCGGGGGCCGGCGCAAGGAGTGATACCTCCTCACGCCGCAATTCCCGTCTGCCGCATGGGCAGCTCTCCGGCTCCGGCGGCGCAGGCGGAGAAGGAGACGGAGGCCGTCGGCCACTTCCGGTAGCCGAACCTCCGCCCACGGCCCCACCGTTCCGTGCGTTGTCGCCCGAGCCTGATCGACCCCGCTCGGGCGATGCCGCTCAGTCCGCCTTGACGGACTCGACGAACGGGGTCCAGGCGGAAGCGGTGATGACCAGCGCAGGCCCTTCCGGGCGCTTGGAGTCGCGGACGGGGACGAGGCCGGGGGCGCCGTCCGCGACTTCGAGGCAGTTGCCCCCGGAGGGGTTGCTGTGACTGCTCTTGCGCCAGGGGGCGAAGCCCTGGGCGACTTCGAGGCAGTTGCCGCCCGAGGTGTTGCTGTGGCTGCTCCTGCGCCAGTGAGCGAACTCCTGGGCGACTTCGAGGCAGTCGCCCCCGGATGTGTTGCTGTAGCTGCTTTTACGCCAGGTCGCGATGGTCAAGTCGAGTCGGCTGTAGGCCATTTCGGTAGTCCTCTGCCGCTTTCTCGATCATGGTGAGGGACGCACCCGGCGGCAAGGCTGCGGCCCTGAGCAGATCGTAGGACCTCCGATACTGCTTCACGAGCGCCGGTTCGTCGATGGTGTGTCCGTGGTGCTGGCTCTCCGTGTAGAAGAGCGGCGGCGCGTCCGCGAAGTCCAGCACCATGGCGTTTCCCAGCATGAGGGCGTGAGCCCCCGAGTTCCACGGAAGGATCTGCGTGAAGATCCGGCCGCGCCTGATGAGGGCGGCGATGTGGTCGAGCTGCTCGGCCATCTCCTGCGGCGGAAGGATCGGCAGCCGCAGCAGGGATTCGTGCAGGATGTTCCAGTACTGCGGGGTCCGATGGCTCTCCTCGAAGAGCTGAGCACGTTCCAGACGCGCGTCAACCTTCGCATCGATCTCTTCCGGCAGCTCCGGCGTTCGCTCGGCACGGAACAGGGCGTGTGCGTATGCCCCAGTCTGGAGCAGTCCCGGGAAGACCGTCGGTGACCACTGCTCGATGACCTGGGCGCGCTTCTCCTCCTCCAGCACTCGTTCGAAGTACTCCGCGTGCCCCTTGCGCCTCGCCTTCCGTACGTCGTCGCAGTTCCGTACGAAGTAGCCGTCCGTGCCGAGCACCCGGTCGGCGTGCTGGGCGAGCCTGAGGGGGATGCGGCGGTTGCCGTGCTCGATCTCGCTGAGGAACGTGATGCCGTAGAAGCTGCCCTCGACCAGCTTCTCCAGGGTCAGCCCGGCCTTCTCCCTTTGGTAGCGGAGTTCCTTGCCGTAGAACTGCGGGACGCCTGCCGAGCCGTCGATCTCCTTGCGCGTAGCCACGCTTGATCACCTTTCACGCCGTGCGGTGCGGGAGCGGAAAACCCTTTGACGGTAGAACGCCGCGCGGCGTTGCGTGAGGTGTTCGTCACAGCAGGCAACGAAAGGTGGACGTGGACTGCCCGTGCACGAGGAAGGGCGCGTGGCACACCGGCACTCCGGACCCGTCGTTCTCCGCGCCGGGGCCTCGACGCCCCGCACATCGGCACCCTGGGCTCCGGCCTCCGCCGGGAGGCACGGACGTATCGCACGGAGACCATCCTCGCCGTACCCGCCCTGCCCCGCCCCGCCGCTATAGGCTCGCCCCATGGGCAGCAACCCGCACGCATCCGCGCCGAGCGAGACCCCGTCCGAGTTCCCCACTCCCACCACCGCGTCCGGCCGAGAGGCCCTTGCCGCGATCCTCGCGCGCCCGGACCGTGCCGTCGTCGCGCTCGACTTCGACGGCACGCTCGCCGACATCGTCCCGGACCCCGATCGGGCGCGTGCCCACCCCGGGGCCGTCGCCGCGCTGGCCGCGCTCGCCCCGAAAGTCGCCTCCGTCGCCGTGATAACGGGCCGCCCGGCCGGTGTCGCGGTCCGGTACGGGGGCTTCGCCGGGGTGCCGGGGCTGGATCACCTCGTCGTCCTCGGGCACTACGGCGCCGAACGCTGGGACGCCGTCACCGGTACCGTCCACGCCCCGGCCCCGCACCCCGGCGTGGCCGCCGTCCGCGCCGAACTGCCGGGCGTGCTCGACCGGTTCGGCGCCTGGCAGGGCACCTGGATCGAGGAGAAGGGCAGGGCGCTCGCCGTCCACACCCGCCGCGCCGCCGACCCGCAGGGTGCCTTCGAGGCGTTGCGCGAACCGCTCGGCGAACTCGCCGCCCGGCACGGGCTGGTCGTCGAGCCCGGCCGACTGGTCCTGGAACTGCGCCCGCCGGGCATGGACAAGGGCGTGGCGCTCACGCGGTACCTGCGGGAGGCGGACGCCGAGTCCGTCCTGTACGCGGGCGACGACCTCGGCGACCTCGCCGCGTACGCCGCCGTCGAGAGGCTTCGCTCCGAGGGACCCGACGGCATCCCCGGCCTGCTGGTGTGCAGCGGCAGCGCCGAGGTCACCGAGTTGGCGGAACGGGCCGACCTGCTGCTGGACGGGCCGCCCGCCGTCGTCCGCTACCTGGCGGCCCTTGCCGAACGCCTCTGAGCCGTCACCGGGTCAGTAAGATTTCCGACCATGGTGGACGTCGGGGTGAGGCAGTTACGAAGGAGCCGGGACAGGCTGGAGCGCAGGGGCGAGGCGGCGCAGGCCGAAGGCGATCCGCAGACGGCCGGGCTGATGCTCTTCTACAGCGCGGAATGCGGGCTCAAGGCCGAGATCCTGGCCATGAACGGGAGCCGGGACACCTCCCAGCTCCCCGGTCACCTGCGCAACCACGATCTGCGCGCGCTGGCGAAGGAACTGCGGTTGTCCGCTCCGACCCAGACAGGGCTGACTCCCTGTCGGCGGAAGGCCGTGCGCGGCGGTACCGGGCATGGGACCGGACAGCCCGCTCCCGTTGATCCGCCGAGTCTTCACCAGGCGTGGCGGTACGGCGCGGACCTGAATCCGGAGGATGAAGCGCGGGCGCTGAGGGCACTGCGTACGTTGATCGCGGGGTCCAGGACGGGAGTGGAGTAACGATGGTGGAAGGCTACCGGGCTGCCGAGGCAGTGAATCTGTTCACCTGGGTCGATGTCGACGAGCGTCTGTCCATCGAGGCGGCGGCGGGACATTGGCCGGACTGGCTGGTGGAGGCCGATGCCTGGTGGGACGGCCTGGAGCTGACGGTTCGCGCCGGTGCCGGGGAGGCGGATGTCCGCCGATGGCTGGACAAGGTATTCGGTACGGGGTCGGCCCTCGGTGACCCCGGGGAGTTGGTCCTCGCGCTGGACCGTCCGGCCGGGATGGAAACGACCGGCCTGCCGGTGACGCTGGTCGCCGACACGGAGTACGTGCGCAGCCGTCGAGACCCGCGGCTGATGGAACGGCGCATCACCGCCGATCTGGCCGACTTCATGCAGCGGCCCGCGCAGGATTCGTTTGCTTCCGACGTGCAGATGCTGGCCTTTCACTCGTTCAAAGGAGGAGCGGGACGCACCGTTCACGCCGTCGCGCTGGCCGATGAACTGGCACGGCGCGGACGGCGGGTCCTGCTCGTGGACGGGGATCTGGAAGCCCCCGGCATCACCTGGATGTACCAGGCGCAGGGCGGAGCGTGCGACGTCGCCTACGAAGACGTGCTCGCGCTGCTGCACGGTACGCCGCGAGGAGGCCAGCAGGAGGCGATTGCCATTGCCGCCCCCTACCTGGCGAACCAGGAGGTGGCGCGCCATCGTGGCGGAGGCACCCTTGTCGTTCTGCCGGCGAGCAGGAGGGTCCGGCTGGGCCCGCCCCGCATCGAGCCCGCCCACCTGATCACGAAGGACCGTCCGGCCCACTTCCTGACCGAGTCGCTGGCCGAACTCGCCGCGGCGGCAGGTCTGGACACCGTTCTCGTCGACCTTCGTGCCGGTGCCTCGGAACTGTCCGCCCCCGTATTGCTGGACCCGCGGATACAGCGCGTGTTCGTCACGACGTTGAGCAGCCAGTCCCTTGAGGGGACGGAACACCTCATCTGCCAGCTCGGCAACAAGGCTCCCTGCGTGGAGGGGCGGGACCCGTCCCCGGCGGCCGTCGTGACCCAGTACCGGCTCGACGCCCACACGGCGGAGGCGGAGCAGGCCAAGGCGCGCCTGACGGCGTCGCTGGAATGCTTCACCGCCAGGTACCAGGGGCAGTCGCAGGGCCTGGAGAGCGGTGAAGCCGATGCGGCCGACACCGGTGGTGTCGACGCATTCGTCCGGGCGGAGCCGCTGCTCAGCCCGTTCCGTGAGGAACTGCTCGCGCTGCCCCGTAGCTGGGACGACGTGATCGATGTCGTACGGCGGTGCGGGGTGGGCGAACTGGTGGGGAAGCTGGTCCCGGAAGTTCCGGTGTCCTTGGTGGCCGGGGCGCTTCCGCCGGAGGGCGAAGGCAGCCTGGAGGAGCGCAGGGGGGCTCTTTACGAGAGAGCACGCTCCTTGGTCTTCGCGGAGCGGAGCGGTCTCGACAGCGGTCTCGGGTTCCTGTCGACGGAGCCTCTGCGCCGGTTGGTGGGCGACCACCGCACGAATTTGCCGGTGACGGTAGTCGTCGGTGCGAAGGGCGCGGGGAAGACCTTCACCTACGCACGTCTGTGCGCGGCGGGGCGATGGACTGCCTTCGCCGAACACGCACAGGAGTCGGTCCAGGCCGACGCACCAGTGGTCCCCGTGCTCGACCCGGGAAACATGGACCAGTACGGCTCCGGCGCTTCGCCCGAGGGACCGCAGACGCTGCGGGACCGTTCGGCCGGGGGGCAAGGCGCACGTCCGGACGACATTCGTTCGCTTCTCCAGGACGCGCTGAACAGCGAGTACCGCGAGGACCAGCGGTTCTGGAGCGCTACTTGGCTGCGCTGCATGGCCGTGGCGGCCGACGGGCCCCACGCACTGGACGCGGACGCGGAGAACGTGCTGATGCGCCGCAACCTCTCGAACCCCGTCCTCTTCGTGTTCGACGGGCTGGAGGACTTCTTCCAGGACCTCGAATCCGATGCACAGGCCAAGCGCATTGCGTTGCGCGCGCTGTTCACGGATGTTCCGGACTGGTTCCGCATGATGCGCAGTCGGCGACTCGGATTGGTGATCTTCGCCCGCAAGGACCTGGTCCGGTACTCGCTGCGGCAGAACGTCGGCCAATTCCTCGACCGGTACGACCCCTACGAACTGCGCTGGGACGCGCACGAGGCGTTGCGTCTCGCGCTCTGGGTGGCGACAACGGCCGATGCGGTCCTCCAACCGGAGGGGGAGCTGGCTCTGATGGCCCCGGACGCCGTGTCGCAGGCCCTGATTCCGGTCTGGGGCGCGAAGCTCGGCCGGGACAACTCACGGGAGGCATGGACCGAGCGGTGGATCCCTGCCGCTCTTGCCGACTTCAACGAGCAGGTACAGGCCCGTGACGTCGTTCGCTTCCTTCGGGACGCGGCGGAGCTGTCCATGAACGACGAGGACTGGAAGGACCGGCTGCTGAGCCCGTCCGCGCTGCGCTCGGCGCTGGTGCGGGGCAGCACCGAGAAGCTGAAGGAGCTGCAGCAGGAGAATCCGAGTCTCGGGAACCTTCTGCGGTCGGTCGGTTCCAGAGCCGACGAGGTGATGATGCCCTTCGAGGCGGAGGCTGTGGGTCTCGATGCCAATGACATCGTGACGTTGGAGGAGGCCGGAGCCCTGGCCAGGGACAACGACGGGCGTTACCGGCTGCCGGAGATCTATAGGCACGCACTTGGCTTCCGGACCAAGGGACGGGCTCGGGTGGTGCGGGGCTGAGAGCCTGTCGCGCGACTCTGCCGGGCGCCCGTCAGTCCCGCAGGGCGTCCAGCTGGTCCAGGAACCACTGCTGCGGCGGCAGCGCGACCGCCGCCGCGGCCAGGCGTTCCGTGCGCGCGGACCGTTCGTCGTCCGCCATGGTCAGGGCCTCGTGCAGTGCCTCGGCCGTCGCGGACACGTCGTACGGGTTCACCACCAGCGCGTCGCTGCCCAGCTCCTCGTACGCGCCCGCCTCCCGGGACAGCACCAGGGCGCAGCCGTGGTCCGAGACGACCGGGATCTCCTTGGCGACCAGGTTCATGCCGTCGCGGATCGGGTTGACGAGGGCCACGTCGGCCAGCCGGTACGCGGCGAGCGAGCGGGCGAAGTCGTCCTTGACGTGCAGGACGACCGGGGTCCAGGCAGTCGTGCCGTACACCTCGTTGATGTCGTCGGCGACCTGCCGGACCTCGGCGGTGTAGTCGCGGTACACGGCGAGGTCCTGCCGGGAGGGGTAGGCGAAGGCGACGTGGACGACGCGCTCGCGCCATTCGGGCCGCTCGTCGAGGAGCGCACGGTACGCGAACAGGCCGCGCACGATGTTCTTGGACAGTTCCGTGCGGTCCACCCGGACGATTGTCCGCCGTCCGGGGCCGATCTGCTCGCGCAGTGCCGCCATCCGCTCGTCCACGTCCGCCTCGTGCGCGCGCCGGCGCAGGAAGTCCGCGTCCGCGCCGAGTCCGTGCACCCCGATCCGGGTGTCCCCGGTGCCGCCCAGGATCTCCGCGCAGCAGCCGGTGAAGGCGTCCGCCCAGCGACGGGTGAGGAAGGCGGCCCGGTCGGCGCCCAGGATGCCGCGCAGCAGTTGTTCCGCGATGTCGTCGGGGAGCAGGCGGAAGTAGTCGACGGGGGCCCATGGGGTGTGCGAGAAGTGGCCGATCCGCAGGTCGGGGCGGAGCGCGCGGAGCATGCCGGGCACCAGCGACAGGTGGTAGTCCTGCACCAGTACCGCCGCTCCCCGCCCGGCCTCCTCGGCGAGGGCCTCGGCGAAGGCCCGGTTGTACGTCTCGAACGACGCCCACTGCCGCCGGAACTCCGCGTCGAAGACCGGCTCCAGCGGGGTCTGGTAGAGCATGTGGTGGACGAACCAGAGCACCGAGTTCGCGATGCCGTTGTACGCGTCCGCGTGGACGGCGGCGTCGATGTCGAGCATCCGCACGCCCGGTTCGCCGACCCCGCGCCGGACCGCCTCCCGGTCCCCGTCGCCGAGCGCGGCGCACACCCAGAGCTTGTCGTCGACCGCGCTCAGTCCCGAGACGAGCCCGCCCCCGCCCCGCCTGGCGTCGAGCGAACCGTCCGTGGCGAGGGTGTACGACACCGGGCCGCGGTTGGAGGCGACGAGGACCTGCGCGGCGGGCCGGGTCCGGGGCCGGGCGTCGGGCTGGGCTGCGTGCTCGGAGACCATGTTGCGGAACCTAGCCCGATCACGAACCGCCCAAACGCGCGAAGCCGGGCCACGCCCGGCGGGCCCGGCCCGATGGCGGACGCCCGAGGGGGTCACGCCGGGCGGCGCCCGGCGGGGGCAGGTGGCGCGGCGGCCCGCGGGGTCACGCGGCGTGGTGGGCGACGTACTCCTCGATCTCCCGCATCGGGGGCCGCTCCTCGGTGTCGACCGGGTGGGTGCGCGGCACGAATCCGTGGTCGCCGCGCTCGAACTGGGTCAGCGAGGGGCGCACCAAGTGCCCGCGAGACAGGCGGAGTTGGGCGGTCCGGTAGATCGTCGCGGCCATTCGGCCGAGCGCCTGGCCGTCCTGGTGGCGGTGTTTGCGCACCCCCACGTCGACCTGGCCGAGCGCGTCCAGGCCGACCGTGTGCAGGGCGTCGACGAGGAGGCCCAGCTCCACCCCGTACCCGACGGGGAAGGGCAGCTGCTCCAGCAGGGAGCGGCGTGCGGCGTACTCGCCGCCGAGCGGCTGGACGAAACCGGCGAGCCGCGGCCAGTGCAGATTGAGCAGCGGGCGGGCCACCAGTTCGGTGACGCGACCGCCCTGGGCGGCGGCCCGGCCGGTGGCGAGACCGGAAGGGCCTTTGGGACCGCCCTCGGAACCGCCTTCGGGGGTGTCGCCGAACGGCCGGTCGTACATCGCCTTGACGAACTGCACCTCCGGGTCGGTCAGCAGCGGGCCGACGATGCCGGAGACGAAGTCCGCCGAGAAATCCCTCAGGTCCGCGTCGATGAAGCAGACGATGTCGCCGCCGGTCACCAGCAGTGACCGCCACAGCACCTCGCCCTTGCCGGGCACGGTGGGTATGCGCGGGAGTATGTCGTCCCGGTGCACCACCCGGGCGCCGGCTTCCCGGGCGACCTTCGAGGTGTTGTCCGTGGAGCCGGAATCGATCACCACGAGTTCGTCGACCAGCCGGACCTTCTCCATCAGCTCGCGCCGGATCGTCGTGACGATCTCGCCGACGGTCGCCTCCTCGTTCAGCGCAGGCAGGACGACGCTCACGCTTCCGCGCCGCGGGTCCTTGGCCTTGGCCGCCAGGAGGCGGTCCAGCGGGCGGTCGGCGGCTGACCAGGAACGCCTGGTCAGCCAGCGTTCGACCTCTTCCAGCACGGTCGATACTCCCTGTATGTGATCCATCTCGCGGTTCGGACGACTATCTCAACAGTCCGGGGCTTCGGTTACAGTCTTGAACAACGCGGACGACCGTCGCATGTCGGGGTCGGTCCGCCGACAAACGCCTGGACCATTGATCCAGTGCCACAGCGCTCATCCAGAGGGACTGAGGGAACGGCCCGTTGACGTCCCGGCAACCCTCCTGCCGACCGCGAGGTCACGGTGGGGAAGGTGCCAATTCCGGCTTGCGGCGAAACGCGCCGCAAGGAAGATGAGGAGAAAGGGCCTCCGCCATCATGGCCGTGCAGACCGCCGCAGCGAATACCGCTTCTTCCGCCGATGCCCCTGTCGCAGGCGATTCCCCCGTCGATCTCGGTGCCGCCGCAGCGCTTTCCTGCCGCGAATGCGGCGAGCGGTTCGAACTCGGCCCCATTTTCGCCTGCGCGTCCTGTTTCGGGCCGCTCGAAGTGGCGTACGACCTGCCGACCGGTTCCCCCGAGGAGCTGAGGAAGCGCATCGAGGCCGGGCCGAACAGCATCTGGCGCTACGCGCCGCTGCTGCCGGTCCCCGCCGACGTCGCGGACAAGCCCAACACCAACCCCGGCTTCACCAAACTGGTCAAGGCCGACAACCTGGCCCGCGAGCTGGGCGTCACCGGCGGCCTGTACGTCAAGGACGACTCCGGCAACCCGACCCACTCCTTCAAGGACCGCGTCGTCGCCATCGCCGTCGAGGCGGCCCGCGCCTTCGGCTTCACCACCCTGTCCTGCTCCTCCACCGGCAACCTTGCCGGTGCGGTGGGCGCCGCCGCCGCCCGCGCCGGCTTCCGCTCCTGCGTGTTCATCCCGCACGACCTGGAGCAGGGCAAGGTCGTCATGGCCGCGGTGTACGGCGGTGAGCTGGTCGGCATCGAGGGCAACTACGACGACGTCAACCGGTTCTGCTCGGAGCTCATCGGCGACCCGCTCGGCGAGGGCTGGGGCTTCGTCAACGTCAACCTCCGCCCGTACTACGGCGAGGGCTCCAAGACCCTGGCGTACGAGATCTGCGAGCAGCTCGGCTGGCGGCTGCCCGACCAGATCGTCATCCCGATCGCGTCCGGCTCGCAGCTGACGAAGATCGACAAGGGGCTCCAGGAGCTGATCAAGCTGGGCCTGGTCGAGGACAAGCCGTACAAGATCTTCGGCGCCCAGGCCGAGGGCTGCTCCCCGGTCTCCACCGCGTTCAAGGCCGGTCTCGACGTCGTGCGGCCCCAGAAGCCGAACACCATCGCCAAGTCCCTGGCGATCGGCAACCCGGCCGACGGCCCCTACGTCCTGGACATCGCCCGCCGCACCGGCGGCGCGGTCGAGGACGTCGACGACGAACAGGTCGTCGACGCGATCAAGCTGCTGGCGCGCACCGAGGGTATCTTCGCCGAGACTGCGGGCGGGGTGACGGTCGGTGTGACGAAGAAGCTGATCGAGAACGGCGTGCTCGACCCGTCGCTGACGACCGTCGTCCTCAACACCGGCGACGGCCTCAAGACGCTGGACGCGGTGGCCGCCACCTCCCAGGCGACCGCGACGATCCGCCCGAGCCTGGACGCGTTCCGCGCCGCCGGCCTCGCCTCCGTCTGAGCCCCTACCGAGACCGAAGAAAGGCATCCGCCATGAGCGTCAAGGTCCGTATCCCCACCATTCTCCGCACCTACACCGGCGGCCGGGCCGAGGTGCCGGCCGAGGGCGAGAACCTCTCCCAGGTCATCTCCTCCCTGGAGCAGAACCACCCCGGCATCGCCGCCCGGGTCCTGGACGACCAGGGCAAGCTGCGCCGCTTCGTGAACGTGTACGTCAACGACGACGACGTGCGCTTCGAGAACGGGCTGGAGACGGCGACGCCGGACGGTGCCGGCATCTCGATCATCCCCGCCGTCGCGGGCGGCTGCTGACCCCCTCCGATCCTCCGTCCGGCGGCCGTCCGGCAGTTTCACCGCGTTATCGAATTGCCCTCTCCGGAACAAACGGAGGGGGCAATTCTGCATGGTTGAGCGCGGTAGAGTGTGGGAAGTCCCCCCAGCTTCGCGTGCCGCCCGCCTATGAGAATGCGCCCGGTCACGACAAGAAGTGGCCAATGTGCTCGATCTTCATGCGCCATAAGTCGCCTTTGCCCGGCCCGACTTGCCCCGGAATCTTGTGAATTCTTCATATCCGGGCGGTCGGTCGTGCCCGGAATTCTCGTCGGATTGACCTGTTGCACAGGGCAGTTGGGCAGATACATTCAGCCGCGGTCGACGCGTTCCGGCGCACACACACCTTCTCCTGTCGGAGGGTGGGTTCTGACCCGGGTCCGCGAAGTGCGGTCCTGCGCAAGGGCCAGTAATAGGGGAGTTAGGCATGGCTCAGGGCACCGTCAAGTGGTTCAACGCGGAGAAGGGGTACGGCTTCATCGCGGTCGACGGTGGTGCGGATGTTTTCGTCCACTACAGCGCGATCCAGATGGACGGCTACCGCACCCTCGAAGAGGGTCAGCGAGTTGAGTTCGAGATCTCGCAGGGCCAGAAGGGGCCGCAGGCGGACATGGTCAAGCTCGCCGTCGGCTGAGTACGGCGCGGTCGGCCAACAACGACACCACTCACGCACGGAGGGCCCGTACCCCGGGGACACCCAGGGGACGGGCCCTCCGCGCGTGAGTGGGCGACCGGGGCACTGCTTGGGCGGCCGGTCGCGTGGCGGGTCGGGTCGGGCGGGGGTGAGGTCCGTCGTCGAGGGGCGAGGTCCCGTCGCCGGACCGTCGACCCCGAGCCAACCTTCCCCGAAGGCGCTTGCACTCTCGGGGGTCGAGTGCTAATCATTGGCGTTAGCACTCTCCAGGTGAGAGTGACAGAACTTGGACCGGGCCGGCGAGGCCCGCAGGTCCGGTGGGGCAAGGAACCACCGGCATGCAGGCCGTCCGTCGCGGGCGCCACTCGGTCCGGAGAAATCCACCCCTGTCCGGGAGGACCACTTCACATGGCCAAGATCATCGCGTTCGACGAGGAGGCCCGGCGCGGTCTCGAGCGCGGCATGAACCAGCTCGCTGACGCCGTCAAGGTCACCCTTGGCCCCAAGGGTCGCAACGTCGTCCTTGAGAAGAAGTGGGGCGCCCCCACGATCACCAACGATGGTGTGTCCATCGCCAAGGAGATCGAGCTGGAGGACCCGTACGAGAAGATCGGTGCGGAGCTGGTCAAGGAGGTCGCCAAGAAGACGGACGACGTCGCCGGCGACGGTACGACCACCGCCACCGTTCTCGCCCAGGCGCTCGTCCGCGAGGGCCTTCGCAACGTCGCCGCGGGTGCCAACCCGATGGCTCTCAAGCGGGGCATCGAGAAGGCCGTCGAGGCCGTCTCCGCCGCTCTCCTGGAGCAGGCCAAGGACGTGGAGACCAAGGAGCAGATCGCTTCCACGGCCTCCATCTCCGCCGCCGACACCCAGATCGGCGAGCTGATCGCCGAGGCCATGGACAAGGTCGGCAAGGAAGGCGTCATCACCGTCGAGGAGTCCCAGACCTTCGGTCTGGAGCTGGAGCTCACCGAGGGTATGCGCTTCGACAAGGGCTACATCTCGGCGTACTTCGCCACCGACATGGAGCGTATGGAGGCGTCCCTCGACGACCCGTACATCCTCATCGTCAACTCGAAGATCAGCAACGTGAAGGACCTCCTTCCGCTGCTGGAGAAGGTCATGCAGTCCGGCAAGCCGCTGCTGATCATCGCCGAGGACGTCGAGGGCGAGGCCCTGTCGACCCTGGTCGTCAACAAGATCCGCGGCACCTTCAAGTCCGTCGCCGTCAAGGCCCCGGGCTTCGGCGACCGCCGCAAGGCCATGCTCGGCGACATCGCCATCCTCACCGGTGGCCAGGTCATCTCCGAGGAGGTCGGCCTCAAGCTGGAGAACGCCGGTCTCGACCTGCTCGGCCGCGCCCGCAAGGTCGTCATCACCAAGGACGAGACGACGATCGTCGACGGCGCCGGTGACAGCGACCAGGTCCAGGGCCGCGTCAACCAGATCCGTGCCGAGATCGAGAACTCCGACTCGGACTACGACCGCGAGAAGCTCCAGGAGCGCCTCGCGAAGCTCGCCGGCGGCGTGGCGGTCATCAAGGCCGGTGCCGCGACCGAGGTCGAGCTGAAGGAGCGCAAGCACCGCATCGAGGACGCGGTGCGCAACGCCAAGGCCGCCGTCGAGGAGGGCATCGTCGCCGGTGGTGGCGTGGCTCTGCTCCAGGCCTCGGCCGTCTTCGAGAAGCTGGAGCTCTCGGGTGACGAGGCGACCGGCGCCAACGCCGTGAAGCTGGCCCTGGAGGCCCCGCTCAAGCAGATCGCCGTCAACGGTGGCCTGGAGGGTGGCGTCGTCGTCGAGAAGGTGCGCAACCTGGCCGTCGGCCACGGTCTGAACGCCGCGACCGGCGAGTACGTCGACATGATCGCCGAGGGCATCCTCGACCCGGCGAAGGTCACGCGTTCCGCGCTGCAGAACGCCGCGTCCATCGCCGCGCTGTTCCTCACCACCGAGGCCGTCATCGCCGACAAGCCGGAGAAGGCCGCCGCGGCTGCTCCGGGCGGCATGCCGGGCGGTGACATGGACTTCTGATCCCGCGCGGATCGGCAGTTCATATACAGCTCAGCTGTCGCGCAGGCCCCTGGGACCCTTCCGGTCCCGGGGGCCTGCGCCGTTCGTCGTGCGTATGTATCCGGGTGCGCGTCTGGGTCTGGGGCCGGGGCCATGGACGTGCCGGGTGCCACGTGCCGAGTACCCGTGTGGCTGTGGGCGATTCGGTGTGCGATTCGGTCTTCGTGTCGGGCTACCGGTTCTCATCGCAGTGCACCGGGCTTCAGCCCGGTGGTGAAGTGATTTCTGGGAAGTGCTCCGACTCGTGCTGTGCGTACGGGTCCGCGCTGTCGACCTCGGCTCGGACGGGTCGGTTCTGCTGCTCGATGTACTGCTTCACGATCGACAGCGGAGCCCCGCCGGCCGACCCGGCGAAGTAGGAGCCGGACCACAGGCGCTGTGCCCGCCAGTAGTGCTGGACCAGTTCTGGATACTCCTGGCGGAGTCTGCGGGAACTGACGCCCTTGAGGCTGTTGACCAGCTTGGACAGGGCAACCTTCGGCGGGAAGTTCACGAGCAGGTGGACGTGGTTGTTCCCGCCGTTGAACTCGACCAGCTCGCATGCGAAGTCCTCGCAGACGGCCCGCATGATCTCCTCCATGCGCGTCAGGTGGGCGTCATTGAAGACCTCGTGCCGGTACTTCGTCACGAAAACCAAGTGCGCGTGAAGGACGAAAACACAGTGTCTACCAGTATGGATGTTCTGATACTCGGCCATAAACCAACCGTAGTACGGTGAGCGGTATGCAGCTTCGGTACAGCTTCCGCCTGTATCCGAACGGTCCTCAGCGCTCAGCGCTGGCCAGGGCGTTCGGGTGTGCGCGGGTGGTCTACAACGATGCGCTCCGCGCCCGTGAGACCGCCCGCGCCGCAGGCGAGGCGTTCGTGAAGACCGGGGACCTGTCCAAGCTGCTGATCACCGAGGCCAAGCTCACCGAAGAACGCGCGTGGCTCGGTGAGGTGTCCGCCGTCGTCCTCCAGCAGTCCCTGCGAGACCTGGACACCGCGTACCGGAACTTCTTCGACGGCCTCAAGGGCAAGCGCCCGCGCATGGGAGCGCCCCGCTTCAAGAGCCGCAAGGACAACCGGCAGGCCGTGCGGTTCACCGCGAACGCCCGTTGGAAGATCACCGCGGGCGGGGACCTGTCCCTGCCGAAGATCGGGGACGTGCGGGTGAAGTGGTCCCGCAACCTCCCCTGTGTGCCCTCCACAGTGACCGTGATCAAGGACGCGGCCGGAAGGTACTTCGCGAGCTTCGTTGTGCAGGCCGAGCCCGTCACACTGGCCGAGACCGATCGGACCGTCGGCATCGACCTGGGGCTGGGGCACTTCGCCGTCCTGTCCGACGGCACGAAGATCGGCGCTCCGCGCTTCCTGCGCCGGGCCGAGAAGAAACTCAAGAGGGAACAGCGCCGCCTGTCCCGCAAGGCCAGGGGATCGAGGAACAGGGATAAGGCCCGCATCAAGGTCGCCCGCGCTCACGCGCAGGTCGCCGACGCACGGCGCGAGTTCCACCACCAGCTCTCCACCCGGCTGATCCGCGATAACCAAGCGGTCGCCGTGGAGGACCTGGCGGTGAAGGGACTCGCCCGCACACGCCTGGCCAAGTCCGTCCACGACGCCGGATGGTCCGCGTTCGTGACGATGCTGGAGTACAAGGCCGCGAAGTTCGGCCGCGGCTTCCACCGCATCGGACGGTTCGAACCGACCTCCCAGGTCTGCTCGCAGTGCGGCGTCAAGGACGGCCCCAAACCCCTGCACATCCGCGTATGGGAATGCGGGGCTTGCGGGGCCGTCCTCGACCGGGACATCAACGTGGCGGTCAACGTCGCCAAGGCCGCCGGACTGGCGGTGTCAGCCTGTCGAGCGCAGGTAAGACCGGTACTCGTACCGGCCCGGCGCGGTGAAGCAGGAACCCACCGAGACGGGTCAGCCGACCGTGGTAGGAATCCCCGGCTTTTAGGCCAGGGAGCGGAAGTCAAGGGAGCCGGTCGATGATCCAGGTGGAGAGTTCCTCCGTCACCAGGCTGTGGCCCTCGTTGCGGGCGGCGAGTCTGAACTCGTCGAGTCCGCTGTCCTCCGGCGGAAGCGCGGAGATGTCCGCGTACAACGTCTCGTCCGTGTCCGGCTCGCGGATGTCGACCGCGCTGACGGACGGCACGAAGCAGTGCGAGCGGATACGGACGTCGGTCTTGAACCCGAGTGCCGGGCCGAGCGCGTTGAGGCCGTCGGCGAGGATGCCGAAGCCCTCCAGCTGGCCGCCGGGGGCGCCGTCGAGGGACGGGAGGCCGCGCGTGCGCACCTCGTGCGGCTTCAACGTCAGCACGTGGAGTTTCGCGGCGCGTTCGTCGTCGCCGGGTGCCTGGGTGTGGAGCTCGGTGCCGCTGACCGACGGACCCCTGCCCTCCAGAGCCAGTTCACCGGCCGGCACGTCGCTGCCGGTGCCGTCGCCCGTGCCGTTGGCGACCCCGATCAGTCGCGGCCTGCGCGGCCATTCGCCGACCCGCCGCATCTCGGCGAGGAACGTGGCGCGTTCGGCGCTCTGCCCCGGTGTCCCGTTCCATTCCTCGATGTGCCGCCACAGCAGCTGGCGGGCGGCCGGGCTGTTGATCTGGTCGGAGAACCGGCTGTCCAGGACCCTGACGTAGTGTGCGAACGCCTGGAGACCGATCGGGATCCAGGCGCCGCGATGCGGGCTGTCGTAGGAGAAATACAGCGCCGTCCGGTGATCCACGCGCCGGTGCTCCAGCGTGGCCAGGGCGTGCCTGGCGACCAGCCCGCCCGTGCTGAACCCGCCGACGGCCAGCGGCGTGTCGCCCTCCTGCTCCGCGGCTGCCTGCATGATCGCGGCCTGCACGGTCCTGGAGTTGTCCAGAACGGATGCACTCCGTTCGTGGAAGCCGACGAGGACGACATCGTGGCCCCGGCGGCGCAACTGGCTGATCAGGGGGTAGTCGCCGAACTCCATGACCTCCCAGACGAAGTCAAGGCTGCTCGGCCCCGTGTGGAATCCGTCGGCGAAGACCACGGGCCGTACGAGACCCCGGTTCCCCTCGCCGTGATACACCCAGGCGGTGCCGCCGGGCAGGTCCCATACGGTCCTGGGCAGCAGCGGAAGCGCACCGCGCGGCTCGGCGTCCCGGCGGAGGCCGGGGATCAGAGTGATGGGGGGCTTGCTCTGAAGCGCCGAGGCGATCTGCTCGCGGGTCGGTTCGGACACAGGTTGTTCCCCTTTGGGCCGGTTCATTACGACAGGCGCCATCGTGAACACGGGGAGTAGTCGCGGCACCGGGAAGTGGATCAAACCACTCCCAGGTGGGAGCAGGTTTCGGCCATATGGGAGCAGTCCGGAGATCGCGGCAGGGTGCGACGTGCCGGATGCGTGGCGTGCTCATCGGTATGCCCTTTGCGGGGGCAGGGCCATCGCGGCTCGTACCTCGTTCATCCGGTCGCGTACCTGACGAGCGGGGAGAGCTCCGGCCGGTTCGGCGGGCATGGCGTCGGGATTGCCCCGGCACGGGGCGCACCGGCCGCCGAGGAGGGCTTCGGGCCTTCCGGGGGCGCGGCATTCGCTGCATTCGATGGTGAGCAGCGTCGCGCGCCGGGCGGCCGGGGTGATCCGTTCGGGTGGCATTTTGTCGGCGAGCCGTCGGCGGACGAGACCGGCGGCGTGGTGGACGGGGGTGGGAAGTCCGTCGGTGAGGGCGTGCAGGACGTGGACCTCCGCGGCACCGCGCTCGAACCACTCGGTGACCAGCGGCTCCAACCGCGCGCAGTCGGCCGCCGACAGGGTGAGCGAGGGAACGGTGCGCCCGAGCGCGGCCAGCAGCACGAACGCCCGGGACCGGGTGGGCCGTCGACGCTGCTCCGGCGGTACGTCGCCCCTGGCGAACGCCGCCCACCAGGCGTCGTCGCGCGCGGTGCGGGAGAAGAACGTGCGGGTCACCCAGAGCAGGCTGTGGTCGTTGGCGACGCACTCGCTGCCGCGCCGCAGGTGCCCGGCGTCCTGGAGGCGGTTGAGCGCGGTCCGCAGGGCGCACTGTCCGTACGGCAGCACCTTGGCCAGCGTCTTCACGGAGATGTCGGCGCCGTCGGGCAGCCGGTCGAGGTAGGCGGCGATGGCCGCCTCGCGGGGTGCGAGGTGGGAGAAGTCCCGTTCGGTGCGGGGGAGTTGCGAGGGGGCGGAGCGCTTCCCGTAACCCGGGTTGGCCATCGGGTGGGACTGCGAGGGTACGGGGAGGGGTGCGTGCGGCGGGCGCGGGGCGCCACTAAGCTGGCTGACAGCCACGGATCGGTTTCCTTTAATCGTCGATCGTGTTGGTCAGACCCCTGTTCGGTGTTCCCGCACCGGCAGGGGTCGTTTTGTGTGTCGCTCCGCACGCTAGAGCGTTGCGACGGTCCGTGGCAAACCGGTCACCTCGGGTCAACTTCTCGGCAGGGGAGGGTGGGTGGGAAGTGGCCCACCACCCATTCCTCTGAAAGAGCGCTCGGGTGGCGAGGCTTGAGCCCCGGGGGCGGGGAGGCCACTGCGGGACGTCCGCCGTGTGTGGTGTGTGTGGGGGGAGGCGTGGTGGTGTGTGGTGGTGTGTCCTGCGGACGGGTTCTCCGGGAGGGTCTTCGGCGAGACGGTGACCTGTTCCTGCCGCGTCCGGGACGTGATCGCCTCGGTGGTGACGCGTCGTCCGGGCTCCACGGCCTCCGAGGGCTGTTCGATCCGCGACCAGGACAGGTCCGGCACCCGGATGAACCCCGCGCAGAATCCACCGGGTTCGCCGTGCGGATGAAGGAAGACCTCGAAGTCGTGACCTCGAAGTCGTGAACCCGAAGACCTGACCCCGGAGACCTGACCCCGGAGATGGTGCCCGGGACGACGTGAGGCCCGGTCGGCCCCCGGCCGGGCGCCGACCGGGCTCGGCCGGTGTCCGGACCGGGGGCGGGTGGGGCTCAGTCGCGGCGGGGGCCGATGACCGTGTTGCCGTCGTGCACCGTGATCGCCAGGGCCGGGCAGATGTCGGCGGCGTCCAGGACCCGCTCGTCCGGCTCGATCCCGTCCGCGACCGCTCGGGCATGGTCCCGGCCGGACTGCCGGCCGTCCAGCGTGAACACTTCGGGGACGGTTCCGGCGCACATGCCGGAGCCCTGGCAGAGATCCGGGTCGACGCGTACGTGCCAGTCGGTCATCGGGTCACCAGCCGATCGGCATGACACGCGGACCGCGCACCAGCATCTCGGTCTTCCACGTCACATCGTCCGCCAGCCGCAGCCCGGGGAAGCGCGTGATCAGGGCGCTCAGCGCCTCCTGGAGTTCCATCCGGGCGAGCGGGGCACCCAGGCAGTGGTGGACGCCATGGCCGAATCCCAGGTGCTGGTTGCCCTCACGGGAGACGTCCAGCACGCCCGGTGCGGTGAAGCGCAGCGCGTCGCGGTTGGCGGCGCCGACGGCGACCAGGACCGGAGTACCGGCCCGCACGAGCGTGCCGCCGACCTCGATGTCCTCGGTGGCGTACCGGGGCTGACCGGCGCCGCTGCCGAGCGGCACGAAGCGCAGAAGCTCCTCCACCGCGTTCGGGACGAGTGCGGGTTCGGCGCGCAGCCGCTCCAGCTGGTCCGGGTGATCGAGCAGGGTGAGGACGAAGTTGGGGATCTGGGACGCCGTGGTCTCGTGTCCGGCGACCAGGATGCCGATGCACAGGTCGACGAGTTCGAGCTCGGAGAGCCGGTCGCCGCCGTCGCGGGCCTCGATCAGGGCCGTCATCAGGTCGTCCTGCGGATTCTTGCGGTGCTGCGCGATCAACCCGGCCATGTAGGCCCGCAGTTCGTCGCGGCTGCGCTCGAACTCCTCCGCCGTGAGGGAACTGGTGGAGAGCGCGTCGTCGCTCCACACCCGGAACTTCGGGCGGTCCTCGGTGGGAACGCCCAGCATCCGGCAGATCACCGCGACCGGCAGGGGCAGTGCGAACAGATCGACCAGATCGGCGGGTTGACCTGCCGCCTCCATTCCGTCAAGCAGCTCGGCCGTCAACTCCCGTACCTGCGGGCGCAGTTTCTCGACCTGCCGAACCGTGAAAGCCTTCGCGACCAGCGAGCGCAGCCGGGTGTGGTCGGGCGGGTCCATGCCGAGGATGCCGCCGTCGCGCTGGCCCTCGGACTGCCGCGGTTCGTCGTGCGAGGCGGCCTCGGCCCGGCTGAAGCGCAGGTCGCCGAGGACGAGTCGGGCGTCGGCATAGCGGGTCACGAGCCAGGCGGGCTCGCCGTACGGCATCTGGACGCGTAACAGGCCCGGCTGGTCGCGTACGCGCTCGTACTCCTCGGCGAGGCTCAGGCCCTCGGCCGTATTGAAGGGATAGGCGATGGATGCGGCTTCTGCTGTGGTCATGTGCGGCCTCCATATGTAAGCAGCTGCTTACAACGGTAGGAGTGACCTCATGGCCGGTCAACGACGCCTTCCAGCCGTTATCCTTACGGGCCGCTCCGAGAGGAAGGCCGCCATGGAGTCCGCCCCCGCACCGCCGTCCCAAGAGCGCCGCCGGGACGCGGCAGCCACCCGACGCCGACTGCTGGAGGCGGGCCGGGACCTGTTCGCGGAGCACGGCTACGAGGGAACGACGGTCCGCACCATCGCGGAACGGGCCGGGGTCAACCAGGCCCTTTTGTTCCGGTACTTCGGGTCGAAGCAGGGGCTGCTCACCGAGGTCCTGGCCGAGGGCGGGCTGGAACAGCTGCGTTCGACGCCGCCCGAGGAACTCTTCGAGGCCGCACTGCGCTCGATGCTCACCCGCAGCGCGGGCGATACGGACGATCGCACGCTGGAGGTCTACCTGCGGTCCATCGGACGGGGCGACGAAGCGGCCGGAACCCTGCGGGAGTTGGGCGAGGAGTACCAGAAGGCGCTGTCCGGTCTCTCCGGCACGGTGGACGGTGCCCTGCGGGCGGATCTGGCCATGGCGTGGCTGCTCGGAATAGGTCTGATGCGGACGGTCGTGGCCCGTGAGCCGTTGGCCGACGCCGATCCGGACGACGTCTGCCGACTCGTGCTGGGCGCGCTCGACCACCTCTGGGCGGCGCCGGAGCGGCGGCAGGGAGGGCCGGGGGAGCGGGAGTAGGGGATGTGCGTCGGGGCCCGGTTCCGGAGCGGGAACTCCGGGACCGGGCCCCGACGGGGCGAGCGCTGCCCGATGCGGCAACTCGCGGTGACCCGAATCGGATCTGGGGCGGGTGTCGAAAGCCCCGCCCGCCAGGGATTACGGGGCAGCGCTTATGGCCTCCCCCGCGATAGGGAACGGGCCGGCCGTTAGTCCTGCGAGAGCTGGAGCCGTCCGAGGGAGCGCTCATCCGCAAGCCACTCGTCGGCTCCTCGGGAACCTCCATGACGCGGCAGGCGTCTTCCATGATCATGAGGGAACGCATTGAAGCACTGAGCGGTATCGGAGTAGCCCTGGTCGGCGGGTTTGCGGGGCTGCTGGGGTGGGCCGCGGACGCCGAACTCCGGGCGCGCGCCGGATTCGCGGCAGGGCCGGACTGGCACGTCCTTTACGCGGAACTCCCGCTGACCGTTCTTGCCGGTGTAGTGGTTGCCCTGGCTGCGTGGTTGTTGCCCCGGCGATGGGGAGTCGGGCCGTCGGTGGCCGGGTACACGGGACGCACCGCACTCCTCGCCTTGGCGCTGGCCGGGTTCTGGCTGGTCGTCGAGGGCTGGTACGCGGGGCTGCCCGAGCCCTTGCCCGATCGTAAACCCTAACGGCCGTCCCGCGATTGATCGCGGGACGGCCGTGACATGACGATGGCCGAGCGGGTTCTTGAGGTGTGAAGACCAAGCAGGCCCGCGCGGCCATGGCTCATCCTGCCCTGTGCGGCCTCACTCGCCAACATCTCGGCGAGTTGATCGAGGAACTCGCGCCACGCTGGGAAGCACGTTGTGAGTCCGGACGGCACGAGCGGCGCCGGGGTGGCCGCAGGCCAACGAGTTTCCCGACCAGATCTCGGCGCCGCCGAGGAAACCGGAAGATCTCGACGACGCACCGCTGAGCGAGAGGTACGGATGGCGCGACATGCGCCGTCGCCAGTCCTCCCGCCGGATCTGCGTCGAGCACGCCAACGCCGAACACAGGCAGTGGCGTCCGCTGCAGCGATACACCGGACGCCGCGAGACCTATGGCGACACCCATCGGGCCATCGCCGGGCTCGTCTCCGACCGCGCAGCCAAGCGCACCACCCGACGCAAGACGAGCACCGAACTCGTGCCCGTCTGCGCGATGGCCTGCTGAATCACCCACCAGCCGAACCGCCAGGCCCACACGCCCCGATCTCAATCGCGGGGCAAGCCGTTAGCGGTGACCGCGCTCGAAGGCGGCGAAGGCGGCCTCCTGGCGCCACTCGGTCGCCGCCTTCGGGTTGTCGGCGAGGTAGCGGGCACAGCGTGTGCCCGGGGTCCCGGCGCCCGGCCGGTCGGCGCGACAGGCGGCGACCGTGCGGTAGCCGGACGGTGCGGAGCCGGTGACCCACAGGCTCCGGCCGTCATGGAAGGCGTACTCCAGCGAGGCGCGGGCGAGGTCCTTCAGCTCGATGTAGCGCAGGCCGTACGTCTTGGCGGCGTACTGGTACTCGTGGCTGATGTCGATCCGCGAGACGCCCGGGTCGTCGGTGGCCAGGACCACCGGGACGCCGTAGCGGCGGTACGCGTCGAACGGGTGCTCGGCCCCGGAGACGCCGAGGATCTGCTTGTTGCTGCTGAACGGCACCTCCACCGCGACGTTGCGCCGGGCCATCGTCCGGGCGAGCTGCCGCCAGTTGTCCTCGTGGACCAGGTCCACCCCGTGCCCGATGCGTTCGGCTCCGGCGACGAGCACCGCCTCACGGATGTGGAACCGCAGGTCCTCCGGCTTGACCAGGCCGGGTGCCAACTCGCCCGCGTGGAGCGTGAGGTGGGCGCCCGGGTAGACGCCGCGCAGGTACTTCAGCATCCGCATCTGGAGGCTGTAGTTCGCCAGCGAGCTGTCCCAGTCCTCCGGCTGCACGAGGTTGACGGCGACGAACCTCGGGTCGCGCTCGGCCAGCCGCATGCCGACCGCCATCTGCGTGAAGACCCGGGCCGGTGTACTGCCCCGGGAGACCTGGGAGATCCAGCGAACGGGAAGCCGGCAGCCGGGATCGGGGCGGGAGGTGTCGCAGTGCGCGGCTGCCCGGAATTCGACGTCGGCGTCGTCCGCTTCCCTGACCGCCTCGTCCACCACCCGGTCGAGCTGCCCACCGGCCATCAGCTTGCGGTGGAACATGGCGAAGTCGGGGTCGTAACCCACTTTCTCGGAGAGTGCCTTGGCGCTGTCCGAGGCGGGCGTGACCAGCGTCTCCAGATAGAACTGGTTCTGCTCGACCGCGGTGTTGGCGACGTTGGCGAGGAGCTTGCCCCGGTCCCAGGTGGCCATGCCGAACTTGTCGAACGTGTCGAAGAAGTGGTCGTGCCCGGACTCGCCGGCCGGGAAGTCCTGCATCGACCAGGCCCGGATGATCTTCTGCCGGAACGAGGCGTCGGTCCGCGCGTCGGCGGCGGGCCGCTTGCCCGGTCCGCACGGCGGGGCCACGGCCGTCGTCGTCGCGTCGATGCACAGGCCCTTCTTGCCCGCGAGCTCGATCAGGAACTCCGTCGCCGCGGCGCCCGACAGGTGGTTGTGCAGGTCACCGCCCTTGGGCAACGCCTTGAAGAACGACTTCAGTTGTCCGGGCCGGTTCCGTAACGAGTCGAGGTACGCGGAGGTCCGGCGTTCGGCCGGGGTCACGGCGCGGGGCGAGAGCGGCGCGGCGGCCGGGCGCGGCTGCGCCTCCCCGGCGGGGGACGTGGCGGCGGCCGGTACCGCTGGGAGCAGGGCCAGCACGGTGAGCGCGCCGAGTCCGGCAGGAAGAAGGGACGTAGGACGGTGGGCCGTCCGAAAGGCCGTGGGACGGTGGGCCGTCCGGTTCGATGAGATCACGGCGGAATGATGGCCTCCGGCGATGATGATTCGCACTGAAACCATGTTTATGGCTGAAAACCCCCACCCGGTCGAGTGGGGGCGCGGCTCGGCCGCCGCCCTCGGGCGGACCGGCAGGAGTGGAAGAAGTACACCGTGCGCGCCGCCGATCCCGGCGGGAACGAGTACCCCCTCGACCGGGTCCGCCACCGGGACTTCTCCTCGACGCCCGCCGGGCTCCGGCCGCCGTCGGGCCTGGTGAACATCACCCGGCCCACCTCGACATCGGTACCAAATTCCCCGAGGTTCCGTGTGGCGTCGCGCTCGCCACGTCCTGCGACGTCGTCATGCACCCGCACGAGGCGGGCGAGGTCCGGGGGCCGAGGCGGTGACGCGGACCGTCGGACGAACGCCTGGGAGCCCTGCACCGGCACATATGTATACGGCCTGTTCCCGATCCGGCTGCCGTCCCGTCGGGCATCGCGCGGTGCGCCGGTCGCGGTTCGACGCCGGTAACGGGGCGGTGATCCCGCAGGAGTGATGCGTACCGGAACGGGTTCGGGCGGCCCCGGACGCCTTCGGAGGGCTCTCCCGCCCGGTCACGGGACGGCGGTCCGCGACCGGCACGGCGCGAGGCATGACAACTCCCTCTGACACACGTGCGGTTGCGGGTTCTGCGCCTCTTCCTGGCCGGACGCGCGTTGGACACGCTGGGTATGCATTGTCATTACTCAGAGTGGAAAGGTATGGATCATGACGACGATGGAACGGCGCGAGACGGCGGAGGGGAAAGTGCGGGAGGCGGAGGATGCGGTGGCGCGGTTGAAGGAGAGTTTTTCGGGGGTGGGGATCACGTTGCCGTCGTTGCGGACCGATCCGGTGTCGTGCGCGGGGAGCGATCCGGCGCCGCTGGTCGATCTCGGTCGGTGCAACCTCGACACGGCGTTGCGGTTGAGCGCGGTGCTGGAGGCGGCGGGGAAGGTCAGGACGTGACGGCTGAGGGCTTCGAGCCGGGAACCCTCAAGGCCGGCTCGTTCGCGGTGGACACTCGGGACGGCCGGGTGGGGCGTGTACTCGGACACGTCGGGGTCTCCGTGCGGTTGAGGGCGCCCGGCGGCGGGGCGGAGTGGGACTGTCCGCCCGAGCTCGTACGACCGGCGCCGCCGGGGCTCGTGCTGCGGGCACGGGTGACGGAGATCAACCGGGAGGGGCGGCTCCCGCGCTGAAGACGGAAGGCCGCACCGATGGCCCGGGCCGACCGTCGAGGAACCGACCCGGGCCGAAGCGGTGGGCGGCCTTCCGCCGCACAACCGTCGATCTACGTTCCTTTCACAGGCCACAGGCCACAGGCCACAGGCCACAGGAGAAGGAACCCGGGATGACCGCCGCGATGGTCGAGCCGGACCAGGCCCACGATGGCCGCCCGTGGGACTACCTGCTTCAGACATGGCGTGAACTGGACGTGCCCGAGGGGTGGCGCGCAGAGATCGACGGAGGGCTGAGCGGCTGCCGCCGATGCATGGCTGAGGGTGGCACCCGCTGTGCGGATGCCACCCTCAGCCATGCATCGGGGCCGGGCCCGAGCGGGATCAGACCCCGGTGGGTTCCTTCGCCGGGGTGTCCGGGCCGGGTGTCGGGGAGGCCGGGCCGTCCGGCACCGGGGACCGGACATCCGCCGGTACCTGCGACACGTTGAACTCCGCCAGCAGGTCCTTGCCGAAGCCGAAGAAGTATGTGGCGAGGAACCCGGCCAGGTAGCCGACCAGGAGCCCGCCGCCGTAGATCGCGACCGTGGTGCCCAGGCCGTGGTTGCCGTCGAGGAGCGGGAACAGGGCCCAGCCGGAGGGCCCGATGGCCGTGGAGCCGACCTTGTCGCCGAGCTGGTTGAACAGGCCGATGAAGCCACCGCCGAACGCCCCGCCCACGCATGCCGTGACGAACGGGCGGCCCAGCGGGAGGCTGACGCCGTAGATCAGCGGTTCGCCGACGCCCAGCAGACCGGCCGGGAGGGCGGACTTGATGGTGCGACGGATCGATCCGTTTCGGGGGAGGCGGACGTAGACCGCGACGGCCGCACCGACCTGGCCGGCGCCCGCCATGGCGAGGATCGGGAGCAGGACGGTGTAGCCCTGCTGCTCGATCAGGGTGGTGTGGATCGGGATCAGTGCCTGGTGCAGGCCCAGCATCACCAGCGGCAGGAAGAGGCCGCCCAGCACGAAGCCCGCGCCCGCGCCGCCGCTGGACAGCAGCCAGTCGGCGAACGAGCCGATCGCGGTGGACACCTCGCCGGCCACGTACATCAGGCCGAAGATCGTCACCAGGCCGGAGACCAGGACCGTGAGGGTGGGAGTGACCAGGACGTCCAGCGCCTCCGGCACCCAGCGGCGGCACCACTTCTCCACGTACACCGCGAGGACCGCCGCGCCGAGCGCGCCCAGCACACCGCCCTGACCGGGGGAGAGCTTCTGCCCGAACGCCTCGATGTTCGCGACGCCCGGGAAGACGATGATCGCCGCAACCGCACCGCCGAGGATCGGCGTGCCGCCGAACTCCTTGGCCGTGTTGAACCCGACGAACACGGCGATCAGCGCCATGAATCCGGATGCCGTCGCGGCAAGTGCGGGTGTGACCGAGGTCAGCCAACCGAGGTTCAGCAACAGGCCGTTGAGACCGGCGATGATGCCGCAGCCGATGAGCGCCGGGATCAGCGGGACGAAGATGTTCGCGATCCGGCGCAGGAGCAGCTTGAACGGGGTGGCGTTCCTCGCCTTTCGCGCCGCCTTGATCGCCGCGCCCTGGGCGGCGAGTTCCGCCGCAGAAGCCGAAGCGGAAGCATCCGTGGATGCGGATGCGGGCCCGGACGTGGTTGCCGAGGAGGACGCGGATGCGGGTGTGGACACGGATGCCCGAGAGTTCGTCGGGAGCGCGGTGGCTTCGGCGGGGGACGGGCCGGAGGTTTCCGCCCGGCCCTCCTCCACCAGCCGCTCGAATTCCGGCGTGACCCGGGCGACCGTGCCCGGTCCGAGGACGATCTGGTACGTGTCGTCCTCGACCACGCCCATGACGGCCGGTATCGCCTTCAGGGCCTCGTCGTCGACGAGTGAGCGGTCGTGCAGACCCAGCCGGAGCCGGGTCATGCAGTGGGCGACGGAGCCGATGTTCGCTGCGCCACCGACGAGCGGAAGGATCGCGGCGGCAGTGGCGCGGTTCTTGTCTTCTGGTGCCATGGTGCGTGGTGCCTTGCTGTGCGGGTGGTGCCAGTGGTGCGTGGAGTCGGTTGTGCTGGTGGTGTGGGTGGTGCTGGTTGTGCGAGTGGGTCAGGTGGTGGGGCGGGGAGCGGCGGCGAGAGCCGCGCGGAGATGCCCGTCGGACGCGGTCAGGAGGCTTTCGGCGGTGGGGCCGTCGACCTGGCCGAGGATGGTGAGGATGGCGTTCTTCACCTCGCCGCCGGTCGCGGCGAGGGCCGCCTCGATCTCCGCGTCGGACGCGCCGGTGGCGAGCGAGACGATCCGGCGGGAACGGGCGCGCAGCTTCTCGTTGGAGGCACGGACGTCGACCATCAGGTTTCCGTAGGTCTTGCCTAGCCGGATCATCGTGATCGTCGAGATCATGTTGAGGACGAGCTTCTGTGCCGTACCCGCCTTGAGCCGGGTGGAGCCGGTGAGCAGCTCCGGGCCGACGACGACCTCGATTCCGTGCTCGGCGGCGGCGCCCAGCGCGGAGTCCGCGTTGCAGGACAGACCGATGGTCAACGCGCCCTTGGTGCGGGCGTGCTCGACGGCACCGATCGCGTACGGCGTGCGGCCGGAGGCGGAGACGCCGACCACGGTGTCGTCGGCGGTGAGACCGAGGGCGTCCAGGTCGGCGGCGGCCAGCTCCTTGCTGTCCTCGGCGCCCTCGACGGCCTTGATCATTGCCGACGGGCCGCCCGCGATCAGCCCGACGACCTGCGACGGGTCGGTGTTGAAGGTGGGCGGGCACTCGCTGGCGTCCAGCACGCCCAGCCGCCCCGCGGTACCCGCGCCCGCGTAGATGAGCCGTCCGCCGCGGGCCATTCGCTCCGCGGTGCCGTCTATCGCGGCGGCGATCTCGGGCAGTCGGTCCCCGACGGCGGCCGGGACGGACTGGTCCTCACCGTTCATGATCCGGGCTATGTCGAGCGTGCCCATCCGGTCGATCTCGGCGAGTTCGGGGCGGAACGCCTCGGTGGTGAGCGTTTCGAGCTCGGCGCGCAGCCGACCGTATCCGTCGGGGGTGGTGGAGTCGGCGTCCGTGTGGTCGGCGTCGGTCGTGGAGGTCATGGAGGAAGGCTCTGCTTTCTCGGTCTCGTACGGTTCCGCGGGTGCGGCGCGGGTGCGGGTGCGGAGTACAGAAATGCGGAGTACGGAAATGCGGAGTGGGAAGTGCGGAATGCGGGGTGGGGCAGGTCAGCGGGGGCGCGGGGTGTGGCGGTGGGCCAGCGCCTCGTAGGAGGCCGCGAGGGCGGGTGCGGCCTGTTCATAGGTGCGCTGCGCGACGCCTATGAACAGGCAGTCGACGACCAGGAGTTGGCTTGTGCGGCTCGACATCGCGGCGGGTCTCAGCTCGCTCTCCCGCGCGGTGGACGTGGTCAGCACGTGGTCCGCGTACTGCGTCACGGGGCCGTCGGGGCGGCCGGTGATCGCGATCGTCGTCGCACCGCGGTCGAAGGCGACCCGCAGTGGCTCGATGACGTCGACGGTGGAGCCGGAATGCGTGATCGCGATGGCGACGTCCCCGGAACGGAGCTGCACGGCGTTGGTCACCGCGAGGTGCGGGTCCGTGTGGGAGTGCGCGATCAGGCCGATCCGGGCCAGCTTCTGCGCCAGGTCCTGGCCGACCAGGGAGGAGGCGCCCACACCGTAGATGTCGATGCGGCGGGCCGTGGCGGCGGCGGCCACGGCGGCGCCGAGCTGGACCGTGTCGAGGCCGGCCGCCGTGTCCGCGAGCGTCTGCTGCTCGTCGTACGCCAGCTTGGCGACCACGTCGGCGATCGGGTCGTCGACCGCTATGTCGGCGGTGACGGACGGGGCCCGGCCCGACTGCTGGTGGGCCGCGAGCCCGGCGAGGGCGAGGCGCAGGTCGCGGTATCCGGGATATCCGAGGAGACGGGCCGTGCGGACGACCGTCGCCTCGCTGGTGCCGGTGAGTTCGGCGAGACCGGTGACCGTGAGGGCGGCGCAGCCGGCGGGGTCACCAGCGACGGCCTCGGCGACCCGCTGCATGGAACGGGTCATGGACGGCGCGAGCGTACGCACCTTGGCCGCGAGAGCCGCCGGGGCGGGCGGGGAGTCGGTGCTGAAACTTTCCTTCAGGTCACTGGTCACATTTGAAAGATATTTTCAACCGGGGTGCCCGTCAACCCCCCTTTGGTCCCCATGTCCGGAATCGTGTGGTGGACCGCCACGCACTGCGCGGGGAAGGCGGCACCGGGCGCGAGAAACCGCTTCGTGGGCGGGGTGACAATGGCCCCATGGAGATGAATCCCCTGGAACAGGCGTTGCACACGGCCCGGGCCCTGGTCATGGCGGATCTCGCCGCGGGTGATGTCGCCGAGGCCGGGATCGTCTCGATGGTCGAGGACGCGGTGACCCACCGTCGTTGGTGGGTGGAGCAGTGGCCCGAGGGCGCCGAGTTCGTCGTCGGACTGGTGGCTCAGGATGTGCAGGACGCATTGCTCGAACGGCACGGGCGCTGGCCGCTCTGCCCGGTCTGCGACGCGGGCGACCCGCACGCCCTGGACGTCGAGCCGGAGCTGGGCCCGGACCCGCACTGGGTGTGCACCAAGGCCGCCGTCGCGGTGGCGCCGGTCGGCTCGCTGAACGGAATACTCCGCAGGTGACGGTCTACATCGACCCGCCGCAGTGGCCGGGACACGGGCGGCTCTGGTCGCACCTGGTCAGCGACGTGTCATTCGAGGAACTGCACGCCTTCGCGGAGTCCATCGGCTGTCCGCGCCGCGCGTTCGAACGGGACCACTACGACGTGCCGGAGGTCCGGTACGAGGACGCGGTGCGCGCCGGGGCGAAGGAGATCGGCTCGAAGGAGCTCGTCCGGCGCCTCACGGAGGCCGGGCTGCGGCGGCCCAAGGGGCGCCCGGCATCCGGCCCCGTCGAGCCCCCGGCACCCGGCCTCGTCCAGGCCCCGGCATTCGGCCCTGTCCGGGAGCGGCGGGACCGCTGACGAGAACGGGCGCCGGGGTGCGGTCGTACGGGAATCAGGCGGTGCTGATGCCGGTGTCGGTCTTGGTGGCGGCGGTACCGGCTGCTGCGCACGTCTCCGTCTCCGGTGTCCTGTCGGACCCGGCCGGGGAATCGGAATCCGACCCCGACGGGGAATCCGACCCCGACGGGGAATCCGACCCCGACGGGGAATCCGGCCCGGACGGGTGCTCGGCTCCGGGCGTGGGCCCGGCCGATGGTTCCGGGGAGGCCGCCGCGGTGGGTGAACCGGTCACCCCTCGCGATACGCCTCTGCTCTGGAGTCTCAGCGAGCACACCACGGCCACCAGGGCCAGCACCATCATGGCCGCCCCCGCCCACGCGGTCGCGGCGTAACCGAAGTGCGCGTCGATCACCGCACCGCCCAGCCAGGGGCCGCCGGTGTTGCCCAGGTTGAACGCGGCCGTCGTCGTCGCTCCGGCCAGGGTCGGGGCGGCGCCCGCGACGTTGAACATCCTGGCGTTCAGTGCCGGGGCCGTGTAGAACGCCGATACGCCCAGCAGGAACGAGAGGGCGACCGCGGCGACCTGGTACGAGGAGAGCAGCGCCAGCGCGACCAGGAACACTGTCGAGGCCGCGATACCGCTCATCAGCACCCCGAAGAGATGCGCGTCGGCGATCCGGCCGCCGATCGTCGTGCCGACCAGCGCTCCGATGCCGAACAGCGCGAGCACCGTCGGCACCCAACCGGAGTCCAGACCCGCGACATCGGTGAGCAGCGGGGCCAGATAGCTGAACGCGCAGAAGACACCACCCGCGCCGAGCGCCGTGACCACGATCGACAGCCAGACCTGACGGTCCCGGTAGATGCCCATCTCCTGCTTGAGCTGCGGCTTTCGTTCCGGCAGCGGGATACGCGGAATCAGGGTCGTCACCCCGACCAGGGCCACCGCGGACGCCGCGCCGACCGCCCAGAACGCCGAGCGCCAGCCGAGGTTCTCGCCGAGCAGGGCTCCCAGCGGCACCCCCAGCACGTTGGCGATCGAGAGACCGCCGAGCATCACGGCCATGGCACGGGCCCGCGCGTTCACCGGCACCATCGCGATGGCGACCGCCGCGCCGACCGCCCAGAACCCGGCGCAGGCGAAGGCGCTCACGACCCGGGACGCGAAAAGCACCTCGTACGTCGGCGCCAGCGCGCCCACGACCTGTCCGATGCCGAAGACGGAGATCAGGGAGATGAGGGTGGTGCGGCGGGGCAGCCGGAGCGTGGCCACGGCGAGCAGCGGGGCGCCGATCACCATGCCGATCGCGAAGGCGGATATGAGGAGTCCGGCACGGGGGATCGACACGTTCATGTCTTCGGCGATGGGCGGCAGAAGCCCGGAGAGCATGAACTCGCTGGTGCCCAGGGCAAAGACGGAGAGACCGAGGATGTAGACGGCCAGAGGCATGGGGGAACGTCGGGCGGGAGAGTCGGGCATGACAGCAGACAACCGTGCTCGGCGCCGCGGGATTCCCACCGCCTGTCGTATTTACGCAGTTGTCACATTCCTGCCGCGCCCGACGCCTCGGCGGTTTCCCCGTACGTCGCTCGACGGCCGGTCTCAGTGGTTGAGCAGCTCCCATTCGGTCAGCAGGTTCTGCCGCGCCCGCGGCTCCCACCTCGCGATCCCGTACGGGGTGCGGAACAGCTTTGGCAGTTCGAGCAGTTGACGCAGTACCGTCGCCCGCCCCTCCCGGAACGCGTCGTCGGGCACGAAGCCGTACTCCTCGCGCACCTGGGCTGCATACGCGGCGTACTCCCTGGGCGGTGCCGCCAGGACCGCCAGATCGGCATCGCACAGCACCTCGCCGTCGGCGTCCCCGTCCGCCGGGTTGTGCGTGACGGTGAGCCGGACGAGCCGGGCCACCTCGGCGGTGACCTCGGCCGGTACGCCCGCCTCCGGCAGGGCGAGTTCGGCGAGGGCGGCGCTGCGCTCCTCGTTCTCGGACCGGTCGGGCCGGTACACCGCGTCATGGAACCAGGCGGCCAGGCGTACGGCGTCCACGTCTGCGGCGTACTCGGCGAGTGTGTCGACGTGGTCGAGTACCGCGATCAGGTGCGTGGTGGTGTGGTAGCGCCGCTGCGGTTCGGCCCAGCGTGCCAGCAGGTTGTCCGCGTACGGCAGCGGATCGGGGCCCGGGGCCCCGCGCCGGGCCCCGACGAGCGCCCGCCGCCAGCGCTCCCGGAGCGCCTCCTCGGTGCCGCCCGAGCCGCGGGCGACTGATGGGTCACTGCTTCCGCGCGAACTGTCGGTCATGGCACGACCTTATTGCTCCCCGGGCTGCGAGGTCAGTCCGTCCTGTCCGGGTGTCCTGGAAACGGCATGAACGGCATGAACGGCATGAACGGCATGAACGGCATGAACGGGATGAATGGTGTTTTCAGCATGTTCGGCATGTTCGGCATGTTCGGCACGGAGGAGTCAGCGCTTCAGGCAGTAGAAGTGAACGGGGCCCTCCTCCTGCCGGAACGGTGGTCCGAAGTCCTCCAGAGTCAGCCGGTAGCGCCCCCGGCTCGCGCCGTACGCGTCGGTGAACTGCTCCTCCGTGACGGAGAAGCCGGTACGGAAATCCGGCCGTTCCGGCAGGGTGATGCGGAGAAGGCCGTCCTGCGGGACTCGGAAGGCGTACAGCGCGCCCGCGGTCGCCTCGGCCACCACTCGGACGTATCCGGTGGCGTAGAAAATGACGCCTGCGGAGGTCGGGTATCGAGCCAGATCCCTGAGCCAGGAGGTGAAGGCCCTGGATCGAGCACCCGGATCGAACAGGAGGCGGGCAGCCTCTCGGTCCCGAGGCCCCCACCCATCCCGAGGCCCCTGTCCGTCCCGAGACTCCCACCGGTCCCGAGGCCCCTGTCCGTCCGGAGATTCCCGTTCGTCCCGCGAGCCCCGTCCGCCGCTCCTGGCCGACGCGGTCAGGAGGTCGACGAGCTCCGCTCTGACCTCCTCGTCCCGCTCGACGCCGCCCAGGGTTCTCAGGGCCAGGACCGCCTCGGGCGTGGTTGCGGACCGGAGCCCGATCACCGCCGCACGGCGTACGCGGGCGTCGTGGTCCGCGAGAGCCTGGATCAGGTGGGGGGCCGCGTCGTCCCCGAACGAGGCGAGAGAGCGGGCGGCCGTCAGGCGCACCGCACGATCGGGATCGAGGAGAAGCGCCCGTGCGAGTGGTTCCCGGGCTTCGTCGGGGCCGCCGGCCAGGCTCTCCGCGGCGGCGGAACGTACAGCCGGGGACGGATCCACGAGGACGGTCTCGGACAGCGGGGCCCACGGGCCGGCTGCCGCGTTCCGGCGTGCGGCACCGGCCGCCAGGACGCGGACCTTGGCGCTCGGGTCCCGCAGGGCGTGCGACAGCACGGCCGGGAGGTCGGCGGAACCCAGGACGAGCAGGGCCCCGAGAGCCTCGTACCGGTCGTCCTCGTGCTCGGCTCCCTCGGCGATCGGGGAGAGGACCCCGGCGGCGCCGCTACATTCCAT
>NZ_JBHJWQ010000046.1:0-37255 GCF_042266885.1 Streptomyces sp. NPDC056061
CCTGGACCGGCTGGCACCACCACGTCACCCTCGTCTCCGTCGCACACGCCTTCTGCACCCTGCAACGACTGGCCAGAGCCCCAAAAGACACGGCGTCGGCCTGAGCCTCTACCAAGTCGTCCGCGAGCTTCAGCTACTGCTCGCAGCCTGGGCCGGCGCATGCCCCACCTGCCACCGCAACATACCGACCAGCACGCCAACCTGACCAAGCCCTACTACTCACCGTCCGTTCCGGAACTCGTTCCCCTGCTGTCGGAGCACCCGCGGGCTCTGGCGACCCTCAGCGAGTCGCTGGCTTCGACGTCTGGCGCGAAGAACGAGGCCGCGCGCGCGGAACTCACCGGCCTCCTCGCGCGCGGCCGGGTGTTGGCAGGCAGTGCGCTGCTGTCGGTCGGCGAACACGATCGGCTGATGGCCGAGTTACGCGGCATCGTCGAAGACGATCCCGCGCTGGTGCCACGTGCGGCGCGGTCGGCACTTCGGTTCACGCCGCTGCCCGAGGTATTACGCTCCGTCCGGCTGTCTGCCGACAACCTCGAATTTGCTGTCGAGGAGTTGGAGGCCCTTTCGGACAGCGCTCCAGTTCCGGACGGCACACCGGAGGTGCCGGCCCTGTTGCATCTCGTCGAGTACGTCGCAGCAGCCGTGGACGAGCGGAAACGGACCACGCTGCGGGATTGGAACAGTCGTGTTGCCAAACGCCTCGGCATCCATCCCTCGGCACTTGCGGAACGTCGCTCCGACGCCGGCCGATGGGCAGCGCACAGCCCCACTCCCGTGGCCCGCGTACTGGTGGAGGTGAACCGCGCCGACGGGGACCCCGAGGGCCGGTACAGGTGTGGGGTCTGGCTCCTCTGTACGGACAGCCCGCCGGCCCCGCTCCACACTGCCACGGACCGCCCGCTGACGGCCGAGGAGGTGGCGCGGGTCGTCCGCGACGCCGTCCACGGCGTCCAGTCCAGTGACGGCCAGGACCACGTCCCCCTCGTCAGCGTCGTCGTGGACCGGGCGGGACTGCACTTGCCCGTCGACGAGTGGAACCCGGGACCCGAGAACATGTTCGATCCAGGTGTGCCGCTCGGCGCCGAGTTCCAGCTCACGCTCAGCTGCCCGGAGATGAGCACCCTGGTGAGGAACCGAGAGGACGCGCAGCGACGCCGCTGGCAGAGCGGACACGGGACACCACTCGTCCTCGACAGCGACTGCGGCACCGAGCAGCAGGTCGCCCTGCTGCTGAAGACCAGTCACCGCAACACCTCCCAGGTCGTGCTGCACGGGCCTCCTGGACAACGCGCCCGGCTGCTCGACATGTGCCTCGCGCTAGGCGTCCCCGTCGTGCTCTGGGACCGAGCAGCCAAAACGTACGAGCACGCCTCCCAGCTCGACCCGCTGCAGCCCACCGGGCCGCTGAACAACCTGCCCGAACGTGTCTGGGGTTACCGGGGGCATGTCTGCAGCGACCCCGTACGGCATCCGGCCCGGCCGTCACTTGTGTGGGAGGACATGGACCCGTCCCCGTTGAGCGACCTGCAGTTGCTCGATCCGGCTCCCTTGGAAGGTACCGCTCCCTCATGACAACGGAAGACATCACAATGGGCACTCCGGACGACGGGTGGCGGCTCTTCCGCGGCGACGGAACGACCCGCCGAGTGGAGTTCCCCGAAGCACCGCCATGGCGTCGGTTCACCCCGCCCGGCGAGGAGTTCGCCCTGCAAAGGCCCTACCTCATCGGCCCGGCCGAGGCAGATGTCGTGAACGCGGCTCTCCTCCTGCGCCGGCCACTGCTGGTGTCGGGGTATCCGGGCACCGGCAAATCCTCCCTGGCGCACGCCGTCGCTCACGAACTAGACCTCGGCCGCGTGCTGCACTGGCCGATCAACAGCCGCTCGACCCTGCAGGAGGCCCTGTACCGGTATGACGCCGTCGGCCGGCTGCGCGAGGCGAATCTGCGCCGTGACAACCAGGACAGCCGTCACCACAGTGACTCCGAGCCCGGGATCGGCACTTACGTCCGCCTGGGTCCGCTGGGCACGGCGCTGGTACCCCGTGCCCGGCCCCGAGTGCTGCTCGTCGACGAGCTGGACAAGGGCGATGTAGACCTGCCGAACGACCTGCTGACCGTCTTCGAGGAAGGCGAGTTCGAGGTGCCGGAACTCGCCCGGCTGCCAGAGCACGAGGCCATGGTCGAGGTGCTGACCGACGACCCCAACGAACGTATCCCCGTCGTACGCGGTCGCGTCCGCTGTGCGGAGTTTCCCGTCGTGATCATCACCAGCAACGGCGAGCGCGAGTTCCCTCCCGCCTTCCTCCGGCGCTGCATCCGGCTCGATCTGCCCGAGCCGGACGAACAGACACTGCGCGGCATCGTCGAGGCCCATCTGGGAGCCGGCACCCTGCAGGAGGTGGACGACCTACTTCGGGACTTCCTCGAGCGACGTGCACCCGGCGAGCTGGCCACCGACCAGCTACTCAACGCGGTCTACCTCCGCAAGGGAGGGGTGGATCTCGACGCCAGCGGACTGCTGAACGCCGTACTGCACCGGCTCGGCAGGGCGGTGTAGAAACGTGCTCGACCGCCTGCGGCGCGTGCTGGCCGACAGCGGAGTGGATCTCTCCGACGAAGAGCTGCTCGACGTTCTGTGGCTGGCCAGGCAGCTGCCGCACAGTGAGCGTGCTCCGCTGGCGCGTGCATTGCAGCCTCGGGTAGCTCCACCCTCCGCTCCCAGGGATGAGCGTCCACCGCCCAATGCGGACGAGGCCGGCACGACGGGGCCGCCGCCCTCAGCCCCGTCGAAGGACGGAGCACCGCAGCCGGGGGAGCCGCTACACGCGGGCCCTGCTGCGCCCGGTTCCGGAAAACAGGAGCGTCCAGGTCTGCCGGTCCGTACGCCGGAAGGGAAATCCCTTGCGGCACACGAGCTCCGGCTTGGCAGAGCACTGCGGCCGCTGAAGCAGCGGCTACCGGACCTTCGGAAGCAAGAGCTCGACGAGGCAAGGACCGTCGCCGCCATGGCCGAGACGGGGCTGCCCGACGCCGTGCTGAGACCGGCCCGCGCCCGCTGGCTCACTCTCACCCTGCTGGTGGACGACGGCGTCTCCATGCTGCTGTGGCAGCGCCTAGCCTCGGAGATGCGGATTCTGCTGGAGCGCAGCGGAGCATTCCGCAGCCTCCGCGTCTACGGGCTGGACAGCCGGGGCCCGCAGGCCCCGATGCTCCACAGCCGCCCCTACGAGGACGGCGGCGTGCCCCTGCCACCGTCCGTCGTGGGCGATCCAACGGGGAGCACGCTGGTCCTCATCGTGAGCGACGGCGTCGGTGCGGCCTGGCGCGACGGCCGGATGCAGACGGCGCTGAAGACATGGGCGCGACAGGGGCCCACCGCAATCGTCCATGCCCTGCCCGCCCGCATGTGGCAGGGGTCGGGCATCCGGGCCCAGCAGTGGCTGGTAACCACACGGCGGCGAGGCGGGCCGTCCAGCGCCTGGCGCGTGGCGGATCCGGTGCTGCCTGCGGACATCGTGGCCTTCGAAGGGGTGCCGGTGCCGGTGCTGGCACCTGAGCCCGCGGCCGTAGGGCGCTGGGCAAACGTCGTAGCCTCCCCAGGCACCACGGCCGCGCTACCCCTGCTGGCGGACAGCGGAGCACCCCCTTCACGCCCCTACGCCGACACACGGCAGGGCGATACACGGGAAGCCGTGCTGCGATTCCGCCATGCCGCGTCGCCAGCGGCTTATCGCCTAGCGGCTCACCTTGCGGCCGTCGCGCCAGTGTCGGTGCCGGCTATGCGCCTGGTGCAGGCTGCCTTGGGCCCGACCACGGACACCGGGCACCTGGCGGAGGTCTTCCTGGGCGGGTTGATGCAGAGCACGGATCCGGCCGACCCTGTCCTGCCGGCCCGGCACCGCGCGTTCGACTTCTCAGAGGAGGCCCGGAACATCCTCCTCGGGACGGCGCCCGCACACGAACTGCTGCGCACCACCCGCACGATCACGGCCGAACTCGGCCGACTGGCCGGCCGTTCGCCGGCCTTCCCCGCCTGGCTCAGCCACCCCGAGGGACCAGACCGGCTGAACGACGAGAGCCACCCCATCAGTCGGCTGGACAACCGACTGATGACACTGCTGGGTGTACGGCCCCCGGCCGCTCGGACCGAAGGCGCGTCCGAGACCGAACCGCAACGGCGTCCCACCGGACGGCAGGAACCATCGCCCGTGCCAGAACCGGCGCGGCCGTCCACGAATCGTGAGGAGCGTCCGCGCGCCCTGCCCAGGCGAGAGACTGCCCCGACAGCAGCACCGGACGGTACGGAAGACGTCTCCTTCCAAGCCCTTGACCTCGGCCCCTCCTGGTCGCCACTGCTCACGGAGGACCCCCGTAGGGCCGGGCCCTACCGCCTGCACGCCCGCAACGTCGGCGGATGGCAGCGGGTAGTTGTGTTCCTGGGGCGCGACGAGATGGGCAGCACCGTGACGGTGCGGGTGCCGCTCCGTACGAGCCCCGAGGAGGCAGCAGAACTGCTCCGCACCGAGGCGGAGGCACTGATCCGCATGGCCGGGACCGGTGCGCCCGAGCTGCTCGGCCACAGCGTCGAGGACTACCCGCCATGGCTGGCGACGGAATGCGCCCGCGAGCAGAACGACGACCCGCGGGCCCGTCCCGCGCACAACCTCCGTGCGCTCCTGGAGGACCGGGGACCGCTGGGGGACACCGAGCTCTTCCGGCGCTTGGGACGGGACCTGGCCAAGGCAGTGCGGCGCGCCCACAGCGTGGGGCTCGTCCACGGCTCGCTGACGCCCAACCGTGTGCTGGTCACCGACCAGGACGTGCAGCTCGTCGGCTGGATGACTGCCATCGTGGACGGCGTCCCGCATCGCCACCGCGATTCATTCCGGCGGAATCCTGCCTACGAGCCCCCCCATGAACTGGAGGGCTTCGGCGACCCGATCGGCGTCACCGCGGCGAGCGACGTGTTCTCCGTGGGGGCCATTCTCCTCACCGCTGCGACGGGACAGTGGGCAGGGGACTTCACTCCCGAGACACTGCGCAACGCCTGCGAGCACGCGGGCATGAACAGGTCGCTCGGCGGGGTCCTGCTGGGCTGCCTGGACCAGAATCCGGCGGCCCGGCCCACAGCTGCTGAGTTGGTCGCAGCGTTCGCCGCGCAGACCGACGACAACCCGAACAAGAGTGGGGGCGAGCGCTCCAGGACCCAGCGCCCCGCCAGTGCGGCACTCGGTCATTCCGGCGGTTTTCGAGACAGATTCGCGTTGCTCGGTCGTATGACCGACTGCCACATCTACGAAGGTGACGGCACACGACCCATCCACGAGGAGAACGTCCAGATCCACCACCGGGCTCAACGCGTTACCCAGCCTCCCGTGGTCCGACAGTGGCGTGCCGAGATTGAGGCCGAGGAAAGCCGCAAGGCAGCTGCCGGTCAGCAGCACAGCTGGAACCGCCCGAGGTTCGCTGTCGAGCGCATCACCGTCACCCGCACCCACCTCGGAGACGACCCCATCGTCCGACTACGCCTATGCGACGCGGACTACTACGACTTCCTGGCTACGTCTCTCAACCTCGACCGCCCACACCCGGACCACGACACAACGCTTCGCCAGCAATACCTGGTGAACCAGGACCCTGCCACGGCTCCGCCATTCCTGTCCTGCAGCTTCGGGGTGAATGTGGCGGTGGAGACCGGGGCCGACGACAAGATGCTCTTCAGCCACCGCAGCGCCGGCGTCGCAGGCAATCCCACGCGGTGGAATGCGTCCGCCAGCGAAGGTCTGTCCAGACACCACGACGTCCCCGCAGACGGCTCGCCGATCAGCCTGCACGCCACAGCGCGCCGGGCGATGAAGGAAGAGCTCGGAGTCTTCCCCGAGGACAGGATGGACCTTGAACTGCTCGGCTTCGGACTGGATCTCCGCCTGCATCAATGGGCCGCCTTCTTCCGCGCCGTGCTGCCCGACCTCGGCGAGGAGGATCTCAGAAGACGCTGGGCACGGGGCGTCAAGGACAAATGGGAGCACGACCGCCATGCCTTCGTGCCAGCCGACCCGGACTCCGTCCTCGATTTCACCCTGAAGCAGACGGAGGAGGCATGGGCACCTTGCGCACCCGCGCTGTTCTACTTGGCGCTGGTGCGCGGAGCAGTAATCCGCCGTGGCGGGGACCCGGCAGGACGGCTTGACGTGGAAGCCGCCGAGCTCCGGGCCGAGCGACGCGGCCAAGAGGGTACCGGCCCAGCGTAGCCCAGAGCCGAAGGACTCCGTTGTACGCATCCGCTGAGCACCACTCACCCAGCGGCCCTGCAAGCAACCGCCGACCATCCCTCCCTGCCGCCCTACCCGCCCCATGAGCCGACGCCCGCTGCACTCCGCTCCGCGCGGAGCCGGTGGCCGGACAAAGTCCACCGGCACAGAAGCTGCCACGACAGTCCCGTCGTGGCAGCTCACGTCCGACGCGTGGCAGACCTGGGCCGGGCCGGTAAACGGGGACCAACGTCGCTCTGGTCGTAGAGCCGGTAGGTGGCTGAGAAGCCTCCCTGGGCAAGCGGTGCTCCGCTCAAGACCGCCGCGGCCACGAGAGAACCGTTGGCGGGCAGAGGCTCGACATCGCCGCCCGCGGCGCCCAAGGGGCGGCTCGTCGCCGTCGAGGTCCAGATCGGCCTGGGAGAGCCACACGCGCCCGGGATCAACAGGCCGCATCAAGCACGCGCCCGCGTCACAGCCTCTGCTGCGACGCGATGCCCCTGCCACAGACCCGATTCGCCGAGGCTCATGTTGAAACTTACCAAACACGGCGGCGTGGGGCCCAAGCTATTCGGAGAGTTCCGATACCCGACTGCACCATTACGGGCCGACTTCCCCGACCGGGACCTCAACCGGGCACTGCGCGCGCTGCGGCCCCCGCGAGTGGACATCACGATCGACCGCGTCCACCTCGTCAACCAGTACCAATGCCCCGACCTGGGCTATTACACCTGGGACGTGGTCGAAGAGATCCATTTCGGCTAAGAGGCCGGGGCGTTACCGGTCTCCGGGCGGGCGCGTGCGGCGGAGCGGGCGGCGGAGCGGGCGGCGGCTGCGGCCGCGTACGTCATCCAGTTCCCGCCGCTCGCGCGCTGCCAGGTCACGGCCACGCTGACGTGCACGCCGAGCATCCTGGCCAGGACCGCTGCGGGCAGCTACTGGGCGAGCGCGAACAGCGCGTTGCTTCGCCCCTGACGGGACTTGATGCCGGTGGCGTGAAGCCGTCGGAGCATCTGCGATTCGTGGAGGGGGTAGCCCGCCGCACGGCCCGGGACGAGCAGTCCCCTTCGTGGCGGATCAGGATGTCGGTGCCCTGTGATGCCCTGGCACCGTCCAGGAACGAGGCGGACGACGTACGTTCGCTGTGGCTATGCCGCGGAGTGGTAGCGGCGGGCGTGGGCTCCGCGCTCGTTCGCCATGGCGTCGAAGCACTCGACGTCACAGGCCAGGCCCAGGTTCGCGACCATCCATCCGAACGAAGCGGTTCCACCGCAGTGGTCGCAGTGCTTCATCGACGGATCAGACGGGCAGGGTGTGGGCTCAAAGCGGGGACGCCTCGGCGGCTCGTACGGCAGGGGCGTCCACTTGTACTGCTGGTATTCGGTGCGGGCGTCGGGCAGGCGGTAGTAGCGTCCGCCCCGGTCATCCGGCCAGTATTCGCCGTCGTCTTCGTACGCGCTGGCGGGACGGCCAACGCCGTAAGTCTCGACGTCCCAGACGGTGGCGGTGGTGTCGTCGCCGAGGGTGAGGCGCCGCTCCACCAGCCGCATCCGCGTGTTGGGGTCGAGGCCCTTGTCGAACGGGATGGCCACGTCGGTCGTCTCCTTCACCCCGAGACGCTGCACCCGCTCCTGGACCTCCCGGGCGGCCTGGCGCTCCTCCTCCTCGGCGACTCTGCGTTTTGCCGCCCGTTGCGCACGGTCCGCCTTTCGCTTCGCTTCCCGCTTCTGCTCGGCCTGCTCCTCCTTCTCACGTTGCAGGCGCAGCTCCTCCCGGCGCTGCGTGTCTTCCTCGGGGCCCGGCCACCGCGCGCAGTCGCCGCGGTGACGGGCCTCCCACCGCTGCCCGGTTTCCGGGTCGCGAACCTGGATCCACTCGGCCGCCCCCTGCACGAAGGCGATCCCGCAGAGTGCGCAAGTCTGCCCGGTCACGGGCTGTACGGGCTGGCGGCACTGGCGCGGTCGGTGCTCAACCTCGGCCTCTGTTCCGTGGCCGAGAACCTGTCCGGCGCCCTTGGCTACCTGTCCGCCGCACCAGCGGCATGGCTTGGCGCACCAGTTCGGCCGACCGGGGCCCGACTCGACCTCGTGCACGTGCAAGTCCTCCGCTGGTGGATGGGTGGCCAAGTGCTTGGCGATCTGTCCGGCGCCGGCGGAGCCGAACGCGCCGGTTTCGGAGGCGAACCGGCGGCTCCATAGAGGCGTGGCCCTCAGCCCGGTCTCCTCCACCAGCAGCAGTGTCAGCGTCGCGTCGTAGGCCATGTAGCGCTTGTAGCGGCCGTCCTTGTAGCCGGTGGGGCGCTTGTCCAGGACCAGCAGCACCGATCCGGCGGGGGTCTCGATCCGGGCGCCGTGCCCGACTTCGACCCCCTCCAGTCGCTCCCGGGCCTCGCCCCGCTCGCGGATGCCGGTGACGATCCACCGTGCGCTGCGGTGTACGTCCGCGCCGTCGGCCTCTGGTACCTGCGGCACCACAATCTCCACCATGGTTGTTCCTCCTCGTACTTGTCGTGGGTGGGGCACTGGCACAGGCGCCTGACCGGTGTGGGTCCCTCGCAGATCCGCTATCGGGCGGCTTCGCACAGCTGCGAGCAGACGCCCTGACCCCACCGAGATCCGTCGCCCGAGCCTGCGGCCAGGGAGCCTGGTCAGGGGTACTCGGCGAACTCCGAGGCGATCTCTGCGATCCTGTCGGCCCACCACTCCTCGGATTCCCGCAGGTGATGCACCAATGCCTCGCGGTCCTCGCGGCCGAGGTCGTCGTATGTCACGCCTTCGTCGTGAAGGCGGAGGGCGTCGAGCAACTCGCGCCGTCGCTCCAGTACCCAGTGGGAAGCAGCGTGAGCCTCCGGTCCGACCTCCAGAGCGAATTTGCCGTCCCTCCGGACCAGCGCGATCACGGGCTGCTGCGCGTTGCTGGCGATGAGACTGATCAGGAGGGCCAGCGTGATCTCAGGCATCGGTCCTCTTTCCGGGATCAGGTCGCCGTCGCTTCAGGGGGCCGTCGCAGGACGGCTGGATTCGATTCATCCGGTTGCTGCCTGCGGTCCGGATCGTCAGATGCTGTGCCGCTGGTCGCGGCAGTACCGTGTCCGGACGGGGCGATGGGGCGGGGAGGCAGCCGGGTGCCATTCCCGCGTAAGGGCTCACGGCCCGGGGGTGGTCCAGGCATCTGATCCGGCTGCCCGCCCGCCCCATCGCCCACCAGGGCTGTGGCTTTCGGTGGCGCGGGTGCGGCCGGGCGGGAAAGCGGCCGGGTGCCACTTCCGCTGCAGGGCTCGGGCGCAGGGATGGTCCAGATATCTGGTCCGGCTGCCCGCCCGCCCCACCGCACTGCGTGTTCATGCCACCGCTGCGGTGAGGCCGGGCGCCCACATGATGGCTTCGTCGTACGGCTCTCCGGCTTGCAGGCAGTGGTGGAGACCGGAGAGCAGGCGGCCGCCGACGATGCGGAGAGCTGCCGCATACCGGTCGCCTCTCTGACGTCGCTCGTCGTACCGGGCCCGGCAGCCCGGGGAGTGTGTGAGGGTGCCGAACGCCCAGCGGTGGACCGCGTTGCGCAACACCGCGTTCGCGGCTTTGCGCCGGGTGACGGAGTGGCTGGTGCTGGAGGACCAGGTGATCGGGGCTACTCCGGCGTAGGCGCGTAGGTGACGGGCCGTGGGGAAACGGTTGAGGTCGTCGCCGATCTCGGCGAAGACGCGGGCCGCCAGGGTGGACCCAAGGCAGGGGAAGCTCCGGTACACCGCGGCATGCGGGTGGGCATCGAACGTCTCGGCAACGCGCTCTTCCAGCGCTGCAACGGTACGGCAGACGATGTCGATCTGCTGCAGAAGCATGGCGGTGTACTCGCCGAGCGCGGCCTCGGTGGCGGCCGACTGCCGGAGGTCCAGGACGACGAGGTGGTCACGGATCTCGGCTGCGGTGTCCTCGATGGGGCGGATGCGGCGCGCACGGGCCAGAGTGTCGGCGACCGTGCGGACGGACAGGGCCGCAGCCTGCCCCGGGGTGGGTGCGAGTGCGAGGAGCGCGCGGGCTTCCGCCCGGCGCAGGCCCAGGTGGTACGGGGTCCAGGCCTGGACATAGGCGGGAAAGTAAACCATGAGGTGGCTGCGGAGTCTCGCCATCAGTCTGCGGCGAACGCCCGTAGCTCGCCGGCCACGGCCAAGTCCCAGAATCCGCGCAACGCCACCCACGTGAACAACTGCTCCACCGCCTGGGAGGACCGGCCCGGCATATCCTCCCGCCCCACAGCCCGGTCGAACATGCCGACCACCATCCACAGCTGGTCGGCACGCTGCCGCGACACCTGGATCGGCACCCCACCCGCGCCCGGCACTCGTTCCCGGTCGTCCCACCGGGCCGGATCTCTGGGGGCGACCTGGTTGACAAGGGCGGCGAGCCGCTGGACGGACGGGGCACTGTACGTGGGGGCCACCGCTACTCCCCTGCTGCGGCGCGGCGCTTCGCCTGCACCTTCAGCCAAGGATTCTCCGCTCTGGACTGGGCACGGTCCAAGTACTCCCGCTTCACGACGGCGGAGCCGGCCTTCGACCGGCCCTGCTTCGTCGTGTCGCCGCCAGCGTCCGCGATCGCCTGCGCCGCCGAGGCGTAGCCCGTGCGCAGTGATCTGCTGCCAGTTCTTCGCCCACACTTTGTGGGCACGGTCGCGGACCAAGTCGTTGATGGCGTCCCTGGTGACATAGTCCCCACGCTCCTTCGCGACGGCACGACTCTGCAGGGTGCCGCGAGAGGCCAGGGCCCGGAAGAACACCCCCTCTCCACATACCAAGACGGTGCGGAGTGATCAATCAGTCCCGCACGGCCGCAGCAGGGTCGAGGAGCGGGTCGTCGGGGATGTCGGTGTGCTCGCTCGTGGCGTCCTGGTTAGTCATGGAAGATCGGATGTGGAGGGTGACGAAGTCGTCGGCGATGGACAGGTCGGCGAGCTCGATGCGCCGGTTGAGGGCCCCGCGGCCGAGGAGCAGCATGCACCCCGTTCGCGAAGCCCAGCGGGGGCTTGGAGGTCACACGTAGCAACCACGGCCTGCAGCAGTTCGTCGGTGACGGGCGGCGCCTTGCGGACCGCGGTGCGCTTCGCCCACGCCTTCTCGTACTCGTTGAGCATGCCCCGCGCCTACTTCGTTCCGGGCATTTTTTCCTCGGGTATCCAGGTACGGTTCGCGGAGATGGCTGCGTTGATGGCGTTCGGCGAGCGGCCGCGTCCAATGGGATGGGCGACGTACTCGGTATAGGTGGCGGTGGTGCAGGGACGGGCGATGCGGCCCTGTTCCGTACACCATGCGGTGAGCTGGTCGTGCTGGGAATGGTAGTTGGTGCTGGTGTTCTTCGGGGCGGACTGCCTTTCCAGGCGCTCGGCGGTCCGCTGTGAGACCCGGAGGTCTCGTTCTGTGTGTGTCGGCTGGTCGGCCTCGGTGGGAAGGCTTTGCCCGGGGTAGAGGATCGTGTGCCGGTCGACCACCAGGTGTGCGGCGGGAGAGTGGGTCGGAGATCGGGGAAGCCTCCGGTGAAGAAGCGGGCGAAGCCCAAACACGCCTAATCCTGCGACGCCTCTGGCAGGGAGTCGGAGAGGCCGGTCCCGGTGCGGCGCGGAGTGGCGTTCAGCGACTGGATTGCGTGAATTGCGAGTTGGCCGAGGAACGGGCGGGTCCCCGCTCAGCCTTACTGTGCCGACGGCATGTCACTCTTCTTGGACTCCGGGCAGGCCCTCGCATGGACCGCCGAAGGGCACGCGCGGCACGGTGAGTGGTGTCACACCAACTTCGGTGTGTGGAAAACATCTGTTCGCGGCAGGACTGACGAGCAGTCCGGTCGTGGAACTGCTGCTGTGCGTCGTGCCCCGGCGAGGTGACACCGGAACTGCTCGAACGGCTCTCAGAGCGAGACCGTATCGACATTGTCCGAAGCCGTGCTCGTTCCGGCTTGAGCAACCTTCGCGAGCGCCGGGCGGTTTCACCGTATGCCGAGGCAGTGCCTTGCCGACGCGCCGACGTATGGGTGAAAGACGATGTGTCGAGTGCCTGAGTGAGGGTGGAGATGGCGAATTTGAACACCGTTGTGACGTGGGTGGACGCACGCGAGAGGCTGCCTCGGGACGGTACACCGGTGGCAGCGGCGATCACGGGCCGGTACCCGGCTGACAGTGCCAATGAGTCTGGTCGTGTGTTGGGTGAGGAGTTCTGGCTGGTGAGGCCGATGTACTTCACGACTCGGCACTGGAGCGAGGAGGACGGGGCGGAACACCGGGACTGCTTCGTCGACTCCGATGGAGTCGTCCGCCTGCCCTACGGCCAGGACAGTGACAAAACCGTGACTCACTGGGCCGAGCTGCCCACCCTGCCAGGCGGGACCACGCACCTGGTTCTTGGAGAAGGCGTGCCGTCGGCTCTCCAGAACGCATGGGGCGCTCCTTCAGCCAGGTGATGCCGCGCTTGAAACCGAAGTACTTCGGCGACGGCACCGCGCTGATCGTGCGGAGCGGGACGACGAACCGCAGTCCGTCCACCGACGTCAGCAGACCGTCCTCCAGTACCTGACGATCGGCACCTTGGCATCGGCGGTGATCAGCGCGGTATTCGCAGCAGCGACATGGTGACCGAACTAGGCCATCTCGTTTGGATCAGCTGGTCGTTGGTCCGGATGTGCCGTTGACTGATGCGCGGTGGGCGCGGATCGAGCCGTTGCTCGCGGACCGGACACCGAAGCGGGGTGGCCACTGGAGAAGAGGGTGTGCCTCCAGGAGGGCGTTGATCTGGGCTTCCAGGGCCCGGCGTTGTTCGTGGACGGCGGCGAGCTGGCGGGCCAGGGACGGGATCACGATGTCGAGCGTGCCCGTTCCGGGGACCTCCACGGTCTGCTCGTCGAGTGCGTCGAAGACGTCGTCGATGAGCCGGGTGGCCATCCGTGGGGCCTTGGGGCGGATCAGTTCGACGAGTCTGCGGCGGCCGGCCTTTCGCAGGGCGGCCGGGGATCCGTAGCGTTCCAGCAGCCAGGTGACGGCCTGGTGATCGAGACGCGGGCCCAGGACACGTTCGAGGCCGGGGTGGAACTGGGTGAGCAGGCCGCGTATCCGGTTGGAGGTGCGGGTGGCCTCGGCCGCGAGGTCCTGGTCGAAGCCGACCAGCACGGTCAGCTCGGCGGTGATCTCGTCGGTCAGTTCCAGCGAGCGCAGGGTGTGGGGCATGGTGCGGGCCGCGTCCGCGATGACCGCGGCGTCCTTCGCGTCGGTCTTCGCCTCGCCCGGGTAGAGATCGGCGATCCGCCGCATCGCCAGTCCCGGCAGATAGGCGACCTTGCAGCCCGTGTCACGGGCACCCGTCAGCGGCAGGGCACCGATCGAGGCGGGCTGGTCCACCACGACGAGGACGGGGCCGAACTTCGCGGCCAGCTTGTCGAACACGGCCAGCAGCTTGGGCTCGCTGTTGGGCAGCGGTTTGTCGAAGACCTTCTTCCCGGCCGGGGTCAGCCCATGGCCGTGGTGAGCGGTCTTGCCGACGTCCAGGCCGAGGAACACGCCCACGTCGCCGGTGTCGAACATCGTGCTCTCAACTCCCTTGGTGTGGCCGGCCTTGGCGTCGGTGTCGTTCCCGCGCATCCACGTTATGCAGACCTGCCGCCCGCGAACTGCCTGGCATTGCGCCGGGCCGGGCGGTGGCCGGACCTCTCATCAGCGTCTCCGACGGCACCTCTCGGGCCCGGTGAACACCACCCCCCACTTCATGCCTTCGACAGGGGGACACAGTCATGCCGGGCCCGGAGGCCAGCGGCCCTCTTGCAGGACCGCGGAAAACATAACGGGGGCAGCCTCACCGTCGAGTGGCACTCTCCGACCGATGCGTCAGACAGGCGCCGGTTCACCGGTGCCGAGCGTCCCCCTCTGCCACTGCTCGACCTCCGCGACGTGCACGGTCGCCCACGCCTGGGCAACGTCGGGCTGTCGGGCTGTCGGGCTGTCGGGCTGTCGGGCGGCGACGGCCTCGTAGATCGCGCGGTGCTGCTGCCTGGCCCGTGCCACGGCGCGCCCCTCCACCCGGCCGCGCCACAGGCGGGCACGGACCGTGGGACCGGCCATGCCTTCGAGGAGCGAGCAGAGCACGGCGTTGCCCGAGCCAGCCGCCAGTCTGCGGTGGAACTCCAAGTCGTTCTCGATCAGGACGTCCAGGGACAGACCGCCGTCGAGCCGGTCGAGGACTTCGCCGAGTGCGGTGATCTCCTCGTCCGGCATCGACCGGGCGGCCATGGCCGCGGCAGCCGGTTCGAGGATCCGTCGGACTTCCAGGAACTGGAGGACGGTGTCGTCCTGTTGGAGGTCGGCGACGAAGGTGAGCGCGTCGAGGAGCAGGTCGGGCTCCAGGCTCGTGACGTAGGTGCCGTCGCCCTGGCGGACGTCGAGGACCCGCCTGATCGAGAGGGCCTTCACCGCCTCGCGGAGCGAGTTGCGGGAGAGGCCGAGGCGCTCGGCGAGATCGGGTTCGCGCGGGAGGCGGGAACCGGGGCGGAGCTCACCGCTGACGATCACGGCCTTGATCTTGTCGATCGCCTCGTCGGTGACAGGCACTCTCGCTCCTCTCTCGGGACTGTTCCGCGCAGGAGGGGTCACGAGTGTGCGGGCGGCAGGAGTGCGTAGACGCCGACCGCGTTGTCCTGGAAGACCTTGTTCTTCTCTGCGGGGCTCAGTCCGTCGGTGAGGATGTCCGCGATGCGGACGATCTCGCCGTAGCCCGCCTGCAGGGTGCAGACCGGCCAGTCCGAGCCGAAGAGCAGTCGCCCCGGCCCAAAGGCGTCCAGGACGGTGTCGGCGTAGGAGGCGAGGGTGTCGGTGCTCCATGCGCCGGGGGTGGCCTCGGTGACCATGCCGGAGAGTTTGCACACGGTGTTGGGCAGGGCTGCGAGGCGGTGTACGTCGGCGGCCCAGGGTTCGAGCACACCTGTGGCGATGGGCGGTTTGCCGAGGTGGTCCAGGACGAAGGTCAGGCCAGGGACCCAGGCTGCCGCAGCGGTGGCGGCGGCCAGTTGGTCCGAGGTCACGACGAGGTCGTAGGCGAGTCCGGCGTCGGCCACGGCGGCCAGTCCGCGTTGTACGTCGGGCCGCAGTAGCCAGCCGGGGTCCGGTTCTTCCTGGACCTGGTGGCGGATGCCGACCAGCCGGTCCCCGCCCGGTCCTTCGCGCAGGGCGGCGAGCGCGTCGGCGATGCCGGGGGCGATCAGGTCGGTCCAGCCGACGACTCCGGCGATCAGGTCGTCGGTGTCGGCGAGCTCCAGGAGCTCGGGTGTCTCCTCGGGGACACAAACCGTCTGGACGACCACGGTGGCGGCCACACCGGCTGCCCTCGCCTCGGGAGCGAGGTCGTCGGCCGAGAAGGAGCAGGCCAGCGGGGCGAGGGCCTCGCCGGTAATCCAGGGCTGAGGACGTACAGCCAAGTCCCAGACATGGTGGTGCGCATCGATGATCCGCCGGTCCGTCACAGCTGCCACACCACCGGGAGCCCGGCGTCGGTGCCGTCGTGGGAGTAGTCGTGGGTCACGTCGAGGAGGTCGGCCATCCGTGCCTGCCAGGCAACGTTGACCGGGAGGTGTTCCAGCTCGGCGAGCAGGCGGGCGTAGTCCTCGCATTCGAGGAGGTGGAAGAGCTCCTGCCCGCTGCGCCAGATCGTCCAGGAGGTGACGCCCGCGGCCCGGATGGCGGTGCTGAGCTCGTCGGGCACCGCGCGGTGGGCCGCCTCGTACTCCTCGATCCGGTCCGCGCGGACGCGGGTGTGCAGGGCGATCCTCATGGCTGCTCCGGGTGGTTTGGGGCGACGACGATGACGTCGAGGGTGCGGGGGCCGTGGACGCCTTCGACGCGGTCGAGTTCGATGTCGCTGGTGGCGGAGGGCCCCGAGATGAAGGTCAGGGGGCGGGTCGGGTCGAGGAGGGCGAGGGCGTCGGGGACGTTGGCGGCGATCTGCTCGGCGTACACGATGCAGAGGTGGTAGTCGGGGATGAGGGTGAGTACCCGGCGGCCTTGTCCGGGGCCGGTGTCGAGGACGAGGGTCCCGGTGATGGCGATGCCGGCGGCAGCGAGGGTGAGCGTCCTGTCCAGGGCGTCCAGGTCCGGCACGTCCAGCGGTCCCGCGTGCCAGGTCCAGGGGCCGGAGGGCAGCAACCTCCCGGGGAAGCCGCTCGGCACGGCCACATGACGGACCGCGCGGGCAGCGAGTGCAACGGCTATCGCGGCGGTCAGTCCGGCCTCGTCGGTGCGGTGGACGGTGGCGCGGTAGTCGGCGACCCGTTCGGCGAACAGCGCAACCAGGTCTTCGCCCGGCGCAGTGTGGGCGCGCAGGTAGTTCCTCGGTACGGGAACGTCCTGCGGGGTTTCGTCGGCTGGCACGTCGGCGAGTGCGGTGCGGACGCGGCCGAGGATGGTGTCGCGGCTGCTCATCGGTCCCCTTCTCGGTTCTTGCGCCACCAGGTACGGAACGACTCGGCCGGGGGTACGGGGGTGTCCCGGGTCTCGGACCAGCCGCGCATCGGTCCGGGCAGGCGGCCGATGCGTCCGCGCCGGGCGAGGGCGCGGCCGCCGAGGCTCGCGGCCTTCTGGGCGGCGCCGAGCAGTGCCGGTGAGTCGAGGACGGTGGCGGCCGCCTTCATTGCCAGCGCCTCGGCGGTGGGTGTGCGCCGGTCCGCCCGCTCGGTTTCGACGACCTCGGCCCGCAGGTGGGCAAGCACCTCCGGGATGTCGATCTTCACCGGGCAGGCGTCGTAGCAGGCGCCGCACAGGGTGGAGGCGAACGGAAGGGAGGCGGCGTTCTCGACGCCGACGAGCTGCGGGGTAAGGACGGCGCCGATCGGGCCGGGGTAGACCGATCCGTAGGCGTGGCCGCCGGTCCGTTCGAAGACCGGGCAGACGTTGAGGCAGGCCGAGCAGCGGATGCAGGCGAGGGCCTGGCGGCCGACGGTGTCGGCGAGGGTGTCGGTGCGGCCGTTGTCGAGGAGGACCAGGTGGAACGCGGACGGTCCGTCGCCGTCGGTGGTGCCGGTCCAGGTGGAGGTGTACGGGTTCATCCGCTCGCCGGTGGAGGAGCGGGGCAGCAGCTGGAGGAAGACCTCCACATCGGACCAGGTGGGAACGACCTTCTCGATGCCCATGACGGTGATCAGGGTCTGCGGGAGGGTCAGACACATCCGGCCGTTGCCCTCGGACTCCACCACGACGACGGTCCCGGTGTCGGCGACGGCGAAGTTCGCGCCGGAGACGGCGACCTTCGCGCTGAGGAACTTCTCGCGGAGGTGGCGGCGGGCCGCCTCGGCGACCTCGGCCGGCTCGTCACCGAGGCCTTCCGGCGCCGGCGCCCCCAGCGGCCCATCTCGGCGGCGAAGAGGTCGCGGATCTCGGTCCGGTTCTTGTGGATCGCCGGGACGAGGATGTGGGAGGGGCGGTCGTCACCGAGCTGGACGATGAGCTCCGCGAGGTCCGCCTCGTACGCGGCGATCCCGGCGTCGGCGAGGTACTCGTTGAGCCCGATCTCCTGGGTCGCCATCGACTTGATCTTCACGACCTCCCGCTCGCCCGTGGCCCGGACGAGGTCGGCGACGATGCGGTTGGCCTCGGCGGCGTCCGAGGCCCAGTGGACAGTGCCGCCGGCGGCCGTGACGGACTCCTCCAACCGAACGAGGTAGTGGTCGAGATGGCGGGCGGTCCGCTTCTTGATCGCGGCTGCGGACGTCCGCAGCTCTTCCCAGTCATCCAGTTCGGCGGCGACGGCGAGCCGCTTGTCGCGGATCGTCGAGGTGGCCCGCTTCAGGTTGGCACGGAGCCGGCTGTCCTTGAGCGCGTCGCGGGCGGCTTCGGGGAAGGAGGGTGAGCCGAGCCAGACGACTCCGCGGTCCGTGGGCGCGCTCATCGTGTGCCTCCTGCGGTGGCGGCGAGGATCTCCGCCAGGTGCATGGTCCGTACGGTGCTGTCCTGGCGGGACAGTCCGCCACCGATGTGCATCAGGCAGGAATTGTCGGCGGCGCACAGGACCTCGGCGCCGCTGTCAAGCACTCCCCCGGTCTTGTCGGCGAGCATCGCGCTCGATGTCTCGGCGTTCTTGAGGGCGAAGGTGCCGCCGAAGCCGCAGCAGGAGTCGGCGGTCGGCAGGTCGACGAGTTCGATGTCCTTCACCGCGCTCAGGAGCCGATACGGCCGGTCGCCCAGCCGAAGGCCGCGCAGGGAGTGGCAGGTGGGGTGGTAGGCGACTCGGTGTGGGAAGCGCGCCCCCACATCCGTCACGTCCAGCACGTCGGTGAGGAACTCGGTGAACTCGCATACGCGAGAGGTCAGTTCGACGACCTGTGCCCGCAGGGCATCCGTCCCGTGGTCGCGGGCGAGGACCGGGTGGTGGTCGCGGACCATGCCGGCGCAGGAGGCCGACGGGGTGACCACCGCGTCGTACTCCTCGAAGGTCCGCGCGAAGCGCTCGACCATCGGGACGGCCTCCGGGCGGTAGCCGGTGTTGAAGTGCATCTGCCCGCAACAGGTCTGCTCCAGCGGGAAGTCCACCGTGTGGCCGAGGCGTTCGAGGACGGTCACCACAGCGTGGCCGGTGCCGGGGAAGAGAGTGTCGTTGAAGCAGGTGAGGAAGAGGGCGACGCGCATCAGCGGGCCTCCCCGGGGGTCGGGACGTGGGCCGGAAGCAGTCCGCGTTCCTTGAGTTCCGCCCAGAGAGCGTCCGGGACCGGGTGGGCGAGCACGGCGGCGGCGTCGCGGGCCTCGGCAGCGCTGCGGAGGCCGACGAGGACGCTCGCGACGGCCGGGTGTCCGAACGGGAAGCGCAGTGCGGCGGCCCGGAGCGGTACGCCGTGGCGCTCGCACGAAGCCTTGAGGTCCAGGGCGCGGGAGAGCAGGTCGAGGGGTGCCGTCGTGTAGTCGAAGGTGGCCCCGGGGCGAGGGTCGGCGAGCAGGCCGGAGTTGAACGCGCCGCCGATGACGACACCGACGCCACGGTCGGCGGCGAGCGGCAGGAGTTCGGTGAAGCCGTCCTGGTCGAGGAGGGTGTAGCGGCCGGCCAGGAGGACGGTGTCGAGGTCGGTCTCGCGGACGAAGCGGGCGAGCGGCGCGGCCTGGTTCATGCCCACGCCGATCGCGCCGACCGTCCCCTCGTCCCGCATTCGCGCCATCTCGGGGTACGCCTCGTCGAGAGCCCGGTCGAGGTGGTCGTCCGGGTCGTGCAGGTAGGCGACGTCGATGCGGTCCAGGCCGAGCCGTCGCAGGCTGTCCTCGATCGACCGGCGCACGCCGTGGGCGCTGAAGTCCCAGCGCCTGCGGTACGTGGCGGGCACGGCGAAGCCGTTCGCGAGATCGTCTCCCGTGGCCCCGGGCGTCGGGACCAGGACGCGGCCGACCTTGGTGGAGACGACGTACTCACTGCGCGGCCGGGAGCGCAGAGCCGCGCCGAGACGCCGCTCGGACAGGCCGAGGCCGTAATGCGGGGCGGTGTCGAAGTACCGTACGCCCGCCTCCCAGGCGGCGTGCACGGCCTGCTCGGCCTCCGTGTCGGTGACGGGGGTGAACAGGTTGCCGATCCCTGCGGCGCCGAAGGCGAGCTCGGTGACCTGGACGGCGCTGCGGCCGAGCGGGGTCACTGCGTGGGCTCCGGTCGCAGACGCAGTCCCGCCATGCCGCCGTCGACAGCCAGGTCGGTTCCGGTCACCGAGGCGGCGGCCGGGGAGGCGAGGTAGGCGATCGCTGCGGCCACCTCCTGGGCGGTGACCAGGCGGCCGGTGGGTTGGCGTGCGTTCAGGGCGGCGCGTTCGGCGGCCGGGTCGGGTGCGGCGCCGAGGAGGCGGCCGACCCACGGGGTGTCGACGGTGCCGGGGTTGACGCAGTTGACCCGGATGCCTTCGCGGACGTGGTCGGCAGCCATCGCCAGGGTGAGGGACAGAACAGCGCCCTTGCTGGCCGAGTACAGCGCGCGCTGCGGAAGGCCGGCGGTGGCGGCGATGGAGCAGGTGTTGACGACGGAGGCGTGGGACGAGGTGCGCAGGTACGGGAGGGCCGCCCGGGTGGTGCGGACGATCCCGAGGACGTTGACGTCGAGGACCCGGTGCCACTGCTCGTCGGAGTTTTCCTCGACGGTGCCGGCGGCCCCGATGCCGGCGTTGTTGACCAGGATGTCGATCCCGCCAAGCGCTTCCGCCGCATCCCGTACGGCACGGCGGACCGACTCGTCGTCGGAGACGTCGGCGGTGAAACCGCGCAGCGGGGCGGGGGCGCCGCTCGGGTCAAGGTCGAGGACGGCGACGTCCGCGCCCCGTGCGGCGAGGAGCGTCGCGGTGGCCAGGCCGATGCCAGAGGCGCCGCCGGTGACGAGGGCGGTGAGGCCGTGGAGTTTGGTGCTCATGCGCGGGCCTCCGGGTTCGACGCTGCCAGGTCGGCGGCCCAGAAGGCGCCGTCGGGGTAGTGGTAGGCGTCGAGGCTCGACTGCCGCATGGTGGCGGAGAAACCGGGCTCGGCGGGGGCCCGGTAGTGGCCTCGGTCGATCGTGACCGGGTCGAGGAAGTGCTCGTGCAGGTGGTCGACGAACTCGATGACCCGGTCCTCCGTGGTGCCGGAGAGCGCCACGTAGTCGAACATCGACAAGTGCTGGACGAGTTCGCACAGTCCGACGCCGCCGGCGTGCGGGCACACGGGGACGCCGAACTTGGCGGCGAGCAGCAGAATGGCGAGGTTCTCGTTGACACCGGCCACCCGGGCGGAGTCCAGCTGGAGGACGTCGATGGACTCGGCCTGGAGCAGCTGCTTGAAGACGATCCGGTTCTGCACGTGTTCTCCGGTGGCGACCTTGACAGGATGGACGCCGCGTCGGATCGCGGCGTGGCCGAGGATGTCGTCGGGGCTGGTGGGTTCCTCGATCCAGTACGGGTCGAACTCGGCGAGCGTGTCCGTCCACGTGATCGCCTCGGCGACGTTCCAGCGCTGGTTGGCGTCGATCGCCATCCGGATGTCCGGTCCGACGGCGGCGCGGGCCGTGCGGCAGCGGCGGATGTCGTCGTCGAGGTCGGCGCCGACCTTGAGCTTGATCTGGGTGAAGCCCTCCGCGACGGCCTCCTTGGCGAGGCGGGTGAGCTTCTCGTCGGAGTAGCCGAGCCAGCCGGGAGAGGTGGTGTACGCGGGGTAGCCCCGGCGCCGCAGCTCGGCGGCGCGGCCGGGCGCTCCCTGCTTGCCCTTGGTCAGGAGCTCCAGTGCCTCGTCGGGGGTCAACGCGTCGGTGAGGTACCGGAAGTCGACCTGGGAGACCAGCCAGGCGGGGTCTGCGTCGGCGAGGAACTGCCAGAGCGGCTTGTCCGCACGCTTGGCGGCGAGGTCCCAGACGGCGTTGACGACGGCGCCGATCGCCATGTGCATCACGCCCTTCTCCGGACCGAGCCAGCGCAGCTGGCTGTCGCCGGTGAGGTCGCGGTACAGGACGCCGGGGTCGGCGCACAGCCGGTCGACACGCCTGCCGACCACGTGCTCACGCAGTGCGTCGATCGCGGCGACCTGGACATCGTTGCCACGGCCGATGGTGAAGGTGAAGCCGTGGCCTTCGTGGCCGTCCTCCGCCGAGGTGCGCAGGACGACGTAGGCGGCGGAGTAGTCGGGGTCGGGGTTCATGGCGTCGGACCCGTCCAGATCCCGCGAGGTGGGGAAGCGGATGTCGTAGGTGTCGACGGCGGTGATCCGCGGTGCGGTGGCGGACAACTCGATGCCTCTCAAGCGTTGTTGAAGGTCTGGCGCTGGGTGCCGAGCCCGTCGATGGTCAGCTCGACGGTGTCGCCCGCGCGCAGGTAGGGGGTGCCGGGGAGGCCGAGGGCCACGCCGGCCGGGGTTCCGGTGTTGATGACGTCACCGGGGCGCAGCACCATGTACTGGCTCAGGTACCAGACGAGGTACGCGACGTCGAAGATCATGTTCTTGGTGGAGCCTTGCTGGCGCGCCTCGCCGTTCACCGCCAGGCGCAGCCCCAGGGACTGCGGGTCGCCCGCCTCGTCGGGGGTCACGAGCCAGGGGCCGAGCGGGTTGAAGGTCTCGCAGGACTTGCCGAGGTCCCACTGGGGAGAGAATTCCAGCTGGAACTCCCGCTCGGAGACATCGTGGCTGACGGCGTACCCGGCGATGTGACCGGCCGCCTCCTCCGGGCTCTCCAGATAGCGGGCCTCACGGCCGACGACGACGGCGAGCTCGACCTCCCAGTCGGTCTTGACCGATCCGCGCGGGATCAACACGTCGTCGTACGGACCGACCACGGTGGACGGGTCCTTCATGAAGACCACGGGCCGCTCGGGGACCGGCGCGCCGGTCTCCTCGGCGTGGTCGCGGTAGTTGAGGCCGACGCACACCACCTTGCCGGGGCGGGCCACCGGGGCGCCGAACCGCGCTCCGGTGGTGTCGAGCACCGGCAGGAGGCCGGCGGCGTGGGCTTGCTCGATTTGGCCGATCACGTTACCGGCGAGAAAGTTCCCGTCGATGTCGCCGGTGAGTGCGCGCAGATCCAGCGCCTTCCCGTCTTCGAGGAGCAGAGCTGGAATCTCTCGTCCGGGCTCTCCGAGGCGTATCAGCTTCATGTGACATCTCCTGTCGCAGTCGGGAACTTCCGTGGTGATATGCGGGCTGCGGAGGTGTGGCCCTCAGGCGCCGTCGATCCTGACGACGGTGTCGACCGGATCGGGCAGGGGATAGGTGAAGTGTCCGACCTCCCCGAACTGGACGAAGGGGATGTCGGGGTAGGACTTCACGACCCAGGCATCGCACAGCGGCAGCTCGCCGCCGCCGTCGAGCAGCGAGACCCGGGTGATCGCGTCCTTGTCGACGCCCCCGGTCAGCGCGAGCGGGCCGATCGGCGCCCGCAGCACATGGGCGTACAGAGCGGTGTCGGTCCGCGTGTAGTAGCCCCATTCGGGCGTGTCCAGGCCGGCCGGGCCGGCCCCGTAGACGGATTCTCCGTTCACGGCGAGCCACGCGCCGATCGCCCGCAGACGCTCGATCGCCTCGGGCTGGATCCGGCCCCGCGGATCGGGGCCGACGTTGAGCAGCATGTTGCCGCCCTTGGCGACGCATTCGACAAGCTTGGTGATCAGCTGCTCGGGGCTCTTCCACAGGTCGTCGCCGGCGGCGTAGCCCCAGTTGTTGTTGATCGTGACGCAGGCTTCCCAGGGCACCGGGGTGCCGTCGTCGGCGCGGATGCCCTCGACGGGGACGAGCTGTTCCGGGGAGGCGAAGTCGCCGCTGTAGTCCGTCGGGGAGTTCGTCACGATCGAGCCGGGGCCGCCGCCGTCGGCTTCGAGGCGGTTGTCGATGAGAGCAGTGGGCTGCAGCGCGCGGACGGTCTCGATGAGTTCCTGCGCGCCCCACTCCTCCGGTCCCATCCCCTCGTAGGAGAAGTCGAACCAGAGGATGTCCAGCTGTCCGTAGTTGCTGCACAGCTCCTTGACCTGGCCGTGCATGTAGAGGCGGTACGACTCGAGGTCGGGCCTGTGGTCGGTGAAGGCGGGGTTCTCGCGCTCGGGGTGGATGAAGTCGCCGTAGTGCGGGTAGTCCGGGTGGTGCCAGTCGAGGAGGGAGTAGTAGAGGCCCACCTTGATGCCTCGGGCCCGGAACGCGTCGAGGAACTCACGGACCAGGTCGCGGCCGATGCCGTTGTACATGCTGCTGTACTCGGTGAGGGCCGAGTCGAACAGGCAGAACCCGTCGTGGTGCTTGGCGGTGAGAACCGCGTACTTCATGCCCGCCGCCTCGGCGAGCTCGGCCCACGCGTGCGGGTCGTAGTCCTCGGCGCCGAAGCCGTCCACGGCGAATCGGTAGTCCTCGACGCTCACCTGCTCGTGCGAGCGGACCCATTCGCCGCGGGCCGGGACGGCGTACGGACCCCAGTGGATGAACATGCCGAACCGGTCGTGCCGGAACCAGGCCGAGCGGGCGAAGCGCTCGGCCGGCTCGCCCGGCCTGGTGCTGGTGTCGCTCATACCTTCACCGCTCCCGCGACCATGCCGCTGACGATGTACTTCTGCGCCGCCAGGTACACCGCCACCACGGGCAGCATGGTGAGGACGAGGTTGGCGCAGACCAGCGAGTAGTCGTAACTATGGGTGGTCTGGAAGGTGAACACGCTCATGGGCAGGGTCCATCGGTCAGCGTCGGGGATGAGGAAGAGGACGTTCTGGAACTCGTTCCAGGCGTAGGTGAAGACCATGATCAGCGCGGTCGAGCTGACCGGCCTGAGCAGTGGGAAGATGATCGTGAAGAACAGGCGGAGCGATCCCGCGCCGTCCAGGAGGGCGGCTTCGTCGATCTCCCGGGGCAGCTGCCGGATGAATCCGACGTAGATCAGGGTGATGAACGGGATCTGCACGGCGATGTCGGTGAGGATCAGACCCGTGTACGAGCCGCCGAGCCCGATCTCCTGGAGGAGGCGGATGGCCGGGATGAACGCGAAGGGGGCGATGAGGCCGGTGAGCAGATAGCTGTACACGCCGCCGGTGACGCGGCCCGGGCGCCGGGCGATCACGAAGGCCGCGAGCGAGCACACCAGGATGGTTCCGGCGGTGACCGCGACCGAGATGAGCACACTGTTCATCAGTGCCTGGAGCGCGTCCCCGGTCTCGATGACGGTCAGGTAGTTGTCGATCTGCCAGGAGCGGGGCAGGGCGAAGCTCATGGTCTGGGCCTCGTTGCTGCTCTTCAGGCTGGTGAGCAGGACCAGGTACAGCGGGGCCAGGAACACCAGGGCCACCAGGATGGCCAGGGCGTAGGTGGCCGTCTGGGCCAGGACCCTGCCGGGCCGGCGCCGCGGGCTGCGCGGGGTCACGGGCTCGCCTCCATCCTGCGTACGAAGCGGTTGATCACCAGGGCGACGACGGTGATCGTCACGAACTGGAAGACGTTCACCGCGGCGGCGTAGCCGAGTGCTCCGGTGTTGAGCTGCTTGTACACGTAGCTGGTCAGGACCTCGGTCGCGGTGCCGGGACCGCCGCCGGTGGTCGCGTAGATCAGGTCGAACGCCTTCATCCCGGTGATGAAGGTGATCAGGCCGGCCAGGTAGATGGCGTGCCGGATGTACGGGAGCTTGATGTGCCGTGTCACCTGCCACGGCCCCGCCCCGTCGAGCTGCGCGCTCTCGACGAGCTCGTCGGGTACGGCCTGGAGGGCGGCGAGGACCAAGACGACGGTCCAGCCGACGCCCATCCAGGTGTCCACAGCGGTGACGCTGTAGAGCGCGAGGTCGAAGCTGCCGAACCAGTCCTGGGCCAGGCCGAACGGTTCGAGGAGAGCGTTGACCGGGCCGTCGGCCTTGAGGATGTAGTTGAAGAGGAGACCGACCACGATGGTGGAGAACATGATCGGCAGGTAGACGACGGCGCGCAGAGCGCGGCTTCCCCTGAACGCGCGGTTGAGCAGGAAGGCGATCGCCACGCCCAGGCCGGTCTTGCCGACGGTCACGAGGGCCGCGTAGACGAACTGGTTGCGGGTGGCGTTCCACAGGACCGTGCCGTCACCGAAGAGCGTGCGGTAGTTGTCCAGTCCGACGTAGTTCGTCTCGGGTACGTACGTCGAGGCGTCGGTGAGCGACAGGTACATTCCGAAGAAGGCCGGCAGGAGGAAGAAGACGGTGAAGACCAGCACCGCCGGTACGAGGTAGGCGTACCGGTAGGTGCGGTCGATCCCCTGCCGGGTGGTGTGCGGCGTGGTCATCAGAATCCGGCCGCGCCGGCCTTGCTGCCCGCGCTCTCCCATGCCTTCTGGTTCAGCTCGCCGAACTTCGCGACATCGATCCGCTTGCCGAGGAGCTCCTGGTAGGCGGCGATGAGGTCGTCCTGCGGCTGGGGGATCACGGACTGCTGGTCGAGCGGGACGACGAAGCCGCCCTGGTCGACGAGCTTCTGCAGGTCGGCGACGCCGCCGGTCGGCTTGGTGGCCTTGACGTCGGTGAAGGCGGAGACGCCGGGGTTGGCGTCGAGGAACTTCTGCGCCTGCGGCTGGGCGATCATGAAGTTCAGGAAGTCCTGGGCCTGCTCGCCGGCCTTGGAGAACGTGGCGACCTTGAGCAGGTTGGGCTTCTGCAGCCCCAGCGTGCTCTTGCCGTCGGCGCCCGGCAGCAGGAAGTAGCCGATGTTCGCCTTCGGGTTGGCCTTGACGATGGCGCCCAGAGCCCACGTTCCGTTGATGACGGCGCCGGTCTTGCCGTTCGCTATCGCGGCGGTCGACGCGTCGTACGTGGCGGTCAGCACGTCACCGTTGGTCAGGCCCTGCTCGGCCCACCCGGCCAGCGCCTCGTACTCCTCGTCGAAGCCGGGGATCTCGTTCCACTTGACCTTGTTGGAGTCGAGTTTGGAGGCGAGCTGCGGGTCAGCGCCCTGGAAGGAGGCGTTGGCCGCGCTGCGGTGCTGGAGCAGGGTCCAGCCGTCCTTGCCGGCGAGGAAGAGCGGAGTGACTCCGGCGGCCTTGACCTTCTTCAGGTCCGCCTCGAACTCCGCGAGGGTGGTCGGGGGCTTCGTGATCCCCGCCTTGGCGAAGACGTCCTTGTTGTAGATGACGCCGGTCGCGTTGACACCGTCGGCGCTCGGGGTTCCCCAGATCTTGCCGTCCGCGGAGGTGATCGCCTTGCGGACGTCGGGGTTGAGGCGCTCGACCCACGGTCCGGTGGTCGGCTTCATGATCGCGGCCTTGTCCTTGGCGGTGTCCTGGCCAGCGAAGATGTCGACGCCGCTCTTGGCCGCCAGGCGGGCCTGCACGAGGGAGTCGTAGTTGGCGTCGGGAACAGGGGTGAGCTTGACCGTGTTGCCGGTCTGCTTCTCCCAGAGGTCGACGTTCTCCTGGAAGCCGGGCACGCCCGCCCAGGAGGTGGGCAGCATGTAGGTGATCGTGACGTGGCCGTCCGAGCCGCCGGCGGTGTCGGAGCCGGAACAGGCGGTGGCGGTGACGGCGATCACGGTCGCAGTGGCGACGGCGGTGGCGATGCGGATTCTGCGCATGACGAGTTTCCTCTCGGTGCGTGAGGTCGAGCTCGGGGTGACAGGGGGTGCGGGGGCGGGTTCACCGGACGGGCGGGAGAACCGGCTTCCTGCTGGGGGCCTCGTTCGGGCACAGCGGTCCGATGTCGATCCGGGCCGGGAAGGCCGGATCGCCGAGGAGCGTGCCGAAGGCGTTGGCCAGTGCCGTCTGCAGCACGCCGAGCACGGGGCCGAGCGTGGGGAACTGGGTGACGGCGAGGTCGATGGGGTAGGCGTTCCGCAGCAGGGAGGTCACGTGCGCCTCGATGCGGTCGGCGAGGATGCGCCGGCGGGCCAGTGGCCCGCCGAGCACGATCAGCTGGGGGTCGAGCACCAGGGTGAGATAGGCGATGTGGCGGGCGGCGCGGGCGGCGAACCCGTCGAGTTCCGCCGTGGCGTCCGGGTCACCGCGTTCGGCCGCGTCCAGAACGGGAAGGAAGGTCTCCAGCTCGTCCCAGTGCGAAGGAGCCGCGGGACCCTCGTCGATCAGGTTCAGCTCTCCGGCCATGTTGCGGCTGCCTCGGTGGACGCGGCCGTCCAGGACGATGCCGGCCGCCAGCCGGTGCCAGGCCAGTGCGAGCGCGAACGAGTCGGCGTGCCGGGCGGCACCATAGGCGTGCTCGGCGATGGCCGCGGCGTTCAGATCGTGCTCGACGATGACCGGTACGTCGCCGAAGACCAGTCCGGCGTCGGCCGGGGAACGGCCCTGCAGGTCGGGGTGGTGGGGTGAGTAGCAGAGTCGTCCGTCGGGGCCGATTCCGCCGGTGAGCGAGACACCGAGGCCGAGCCAGCAGCCATGGGCGGGCTGCAGTCGGATCGCCACCTGGACCACGCGGCGGTGGAGACCGGCGATCCGTTCCCGGCCCGTCGACGGCGCCGGTTCACGGTGCTCGCTGACGTGCCGGATGCGTCCGCCGACGTCGCACGCGACGATCCGCTCGTGACGCTTGCCGAGCTCGGCGCCGATCACGAAGCCGTGCTCGCTGCGGAAGCGGAAGCGCGCGGCCGGCCGGCCGCCACTGGGCGTGGGGGACTGTCCGTGCTCGGCGCCGGTGGTGATCTCGACCAGGTGGGGAAGACCGGCCAGCCGTTCCTTGACCGTGGGCCGGGACAGTCCGCTGGCGGTGGCCAGCTCGCTGAGCGTCGCCTCACCCATGGCGTGCAGTGCGGCGACGCACGCCGTGGTGGTGGTCCTGCCGGTGGTGTCGACACCGGGCACGAGCGCGGTCAAAGACCTCTGCCTTTCCGTGGGGCGGTGGCCTGCTTTCGGCCCTGGCGCCGTCTGGCCGCTCGATGTTCTCCAGGTATTGCAGGCCTGTTTCGAATCTGTCTTCCGTAACAGGCTGCGAGGACCGTAGGCCACCAAATCCAGCCACGCAAGGCTTACGAAAGCCTCTGAGCTGCACTTTCATAACCCCTGGCTGAGATGTCGCGTCACGAGCCGCGTCACGAGCCGCGTCACGGTGCCAGCGGTGCACGGCGGGATATGGAGCCATTGCCACCGCTGCTCCGGAACGCTTTCCAGCCACGCCGTGCCTCCTCTAGCGTGCCGCTGCCCACCCCCACAGGGTCCCGACGGGGCCACGAGCCGAGGAGCGATGCCATGACCCATCGAGACGACTCCCCCACCCGACCCGACGACGCCCTCGGCACCCGGCTGGGCCGGCGACGGTTCCTCGGCGCGGTCGCCGGCCTCGGCGCCGGTCTGGCCGTGCCGGGTGTGCTGGACGCCGCAGGGATGGGTTCCACCGCCGCGGCGGCAGCGTCCGGGCGAGGGGCCTTGCGTGCCACCATCGACGCCACTCACCCTGCACACCTGATCAACCTCGGCCAGAGCGACGAGCCGTACCAGGGCACGCTCCAGCAGTTGTGGGACACCGTCCCCGCCTGGCTGAAGCCGTACGCGTACATCAACCTCATCGGCGGCCATCACCTCCGGAACGTTCCGGAGACGACGGAGTGGATCGAGTCCCGCCTCGACGCCGCGGAGGCCGCCGGAATCCCGGTGGTCGCACAGGTGGCCAACGGCGAGACCGGCAACACCAGCCTCATCCCGGTGAGCCAGTGGGAGACCTGGGCCCGAACCCACCCGAACACGTTCAAGGGCCTCAACGCCGCCGAGCTCTACAACGGTCCGAACCTCAGCGACTACCTGATCAGCCTGTTCGACGTCTCGGGCCGTCTGGGCATGTACTTCTTCTGGACCGACACCAACATCTTCGGCACCGACGGCATGATGCTCGACTACATGCAGAACAACGCCGCCTTTCTCCCCGCGATGAAGGCGAACGCCGCCAACCTGGTGCTCATGAACAAGGAGTCGTTCGCCACCGACAGCACCGACGCGCTGATCAAGGGCCTGTGGCTCACCGGCTACGCCGGCAACTGGGGTTCCTCCACGGACTGGTGGAAGTGGGGTCTGGACGGCAGGGGAGTCTTCCCCGGCGGCTCGGGCCACCAGGACTGGAAGTACATCCTGCAGTACCCGCAGCCCCTCCAGGTCCAGTCGATCGTGCGCGACCTGTCGCAGGGCGCGACCTGTTTCCTTTCCGAGGCCTCGTACTTCACCAACGGAGCTCTCGGCCACCGCTACGCGGGCGCGCAGTTCGGCGTCTACCCGCTCCTCAAGGGTGTGACGAACGGCTGGATCCGCATTCCGACCCGGTCCGAGGTCGCCGGCCAGCAGCAGGTCCTCGCCAAGGGAGCGGCCAACTTCTCCACCCCGGGCTGGAATCACTCACTCAACAACGCGATGGCCACCGACGGGCGGTACGGCCTGCCGTCCCTGGTCCCCAGCACGATGCCGGCCGCCGATCTCGCCGGGTTCACCACCGTCACCGCCCCGCAGCCCACCAGCTACTACGACGGCCTGTACCCGGGCTTCGCGAGCGCCGGGAACGGCTGGCTCGTGCGCTCCGACGGCGCGGCGAAGCAGTGGTACTACACCAGCCCCGCAATGGACGTCCGGCAGAAGTCCGCGGTGGTCTTCTCCCCGACCAACGTGCCCACGGCATCCGTGACGATCAGCTCGGACGAGCACACCAACGTCATCGTCCAGGAGAACCCCTCGAATCTGGGCGTCCACGTCTTCAACTACCGCCTCGACCTCACCAACGCGCTCTCCCTTGTCACCGACCAGGCGACCACCGTCGCCTTCGGCCAGAACTACATGGCGCCCAGGCTGGACGCCGCGGGCGACCCGGTCGTGAACGCCGACGGCTCGATCCCCACCGCCGGCGGAAAGACCCTCCCGGACCGTTCCTCGCGCGACATCCGCAACGTGACGCTCACGATCGTCGGCACCTGGAAGGGCGGCCGGCCCGCCGTCGTCTTCGACGACTACCAGGGCATGACCCGCCCGTACACCCAGAGCCAGAGCTGGGACCCGGCAACCCGCACCCTCGTCCTGAGCCTCACCATGAACGGCACCGCGCACTTCAACGTCCGGCTCGACGGCGGCGGTCCACGCGTCCTTCCCCGCACCGGCTGGACCGTGGCGTACACCGACAGCGAGGAGGTCACCGCGGAGAACACCCCGGCGGCGAACGTCCTCGACGGCAGCATGGCCACCCTCTGGCACACCCGCTGGTCGAACGTCTCGCCCGCCCCGGCCTGCCCGCACGAGATCCAGCTCGACATGAAGGCGTCCCACGTCGTCTCGGGCTTCAGTTACCTGCCCCGCCAGGACTCCTACACGAACGGGACGGTCGGGCAGTACGAGTTCTACGTCAGCACGGACGGCACCACGTGGGGCAGCCCGGTGGCCACCGGCACGTTCGCCGCCGACAAGACCCTCAAGACCATCAACTTCCCTCCGAAAAATGCCCGTTACATACGGTTCCGGGCGCTGTCCGAGATCAACGGCAACCCCTGGACCTCCTGTGCCGAGCTGAACGTCATCGGCGAGTGATCCCTCCCCTCCGGAAAGCGAACGCATGACACTGCACCACCCCGTTCCGGCCGTGCTCCGCGCGGCCGGAACGGCCCTGATCCTCGACGTCGCGGGCCCCGGCCTGCCCACCGTCCTGCACTGGGGCGCCGACCCGGGAGACCTGGGCGACACCGCTCAGCTACTGCTCGGCCTCCGCCCCTCCTGGCCGGTCGCCTCGGTGGACGCCCCCGTACGGCTCCGGCTCCTCCCCCAGCAGGTTGACGGCTGGGTCGGGCGCCCCGGCATCGCGGGCCACCGGGACGGCGTGCCGCCGCATCTGCGCCTCGCCCTCACCGAGCCGGTCACCGTCACCGGCGTGGACGGAGAAGGCGGGCGCCTCGCCGTCCGCTCCCATGACGAAACGGTCGGCCTCACGGTGTCGACCATCGTCGAGATGGACGCGTTCGGTGTGGTCCGGCTGCGGCACGAGATCACCAACACGGGACCGGGCATGTACGTTCTCGGCGAGGCCGCGTGCCTGCTCCCGGTTGGCGACGAGGCGGCCGAGGTCCTCGACTTCACCGGCCGCTGGGCCCGCGAGCGTTCGCCCCAACGCCGTCCGCTGGCCCACGGGGTCACCACGCGGGAGTCCCGCCGGGGGCGAACCGGCCACGACGCAACGGGCCTCTTCCTCGTCGGCGAACCGGGATTCGGCTTCCGGCACGGCCAGGTCTGGGCCGTGCACGCCAGCTGGAGCGGCAACCACGTCCACTACACCGAACGGCTCCCCGAGCACCGGCCCGTCCTGGGTGCGGGCGAGCTGCTCGCTCCCGGCGAGATCCGCCTCGCACCGGGCCACGCCTACCGGACCCCGTGGGTCTCCTTCGCCTGGTCGGGGGCCGGCATGGACGGACTGTCCGACCGGCTGCACCTGCACCTGCGGGCACGCCCCGGCCACCCGAAGACTTCTCGCCCGGTGATGCTGAACACCTGGGAAGCGGTCTACTTCGACCACCGCCTCGACAAGCTCACCGCGCTGGCCGAGCGCGCCGCACAGGTAGGTGTCGAACGCTTCGTCCTCGACGACGGCTGGTTCGCCGGCCGCCGCGACGACAGCGCGGGACTCGGCGACTGGACCGTCGACCCGGTGGTGTGGCCGGACGGGCTCCACCCCCTGGTCGACCGGGTCAAGGCGCTCGGCATGGAGTTCGGGCTCTGGGTCGAACCCGAGATGGTCAACCCCGACTCCGACCTGGCCCGCGCCCACTCCGACTGGATCCTCGCCGCCCCGGACCGGGCGGCACCGGCGGCCCGCAACCAGCAGGTGCTGGATCTCGCCCACCCCGAGGCGTACGCCCACATCGCCACTCACCTGCACGCCCTGCTCGACGAGTACGACATCGCGTACCTGAAGTGGGACCACAACCGCGACCTCCTCGAAGCCGTCCACGCAGGCACAGCGGGCGTCCACGCCCAGACACAGGCCGTCTACCGTCTCCTGGACGATCTCCGGGCACGTCACCCAGGCGTCGAGATCGAGTCCTGCTCGTCCGGCGGGGCCCGGATCGACTACGGAATCCTGGAGCGCACCGACCGCATCTGGGCGTCGGACACCAACGACCCGATCGAACGCCAGCGCATCCAGCGGTACACCGGCCTCTTCGTCCCGCCGGAGCTCATGGGCAGCCACGTCGGAGCGGCCACCGCCCACACCACGGGACGCACAAGCCCGCTGCAGATCCGGCTGGCGACCGCGCTGTTCGGCCACGCCGGCATCGAGTGGGACATCACCACGTGCACCGAGGAAGAGCTCGATCACCTCACCGCGTGGACGGCCCTCTACAAGCGACTCCGACCGCTGCTGCACAACGGCCGGACCGTCCGCGTCGATCACCCGGACCCCTCGGCGTACCTGCACGGGGTCGTCTCGGACGACGAGCGCCACGCCGTCTTCGCCCTGCTCCAGGCGGAGTCCTCCGAGGGCTCCGTGGCGGCTCGACTCCGGCTACCCGGACTCGCCCCGGACACGACCTACACCGTGGCAGTCTGCCAGGACTTCCAGGCTCCTGCGTCCCACCCGAGCACCGCCGTACCGTGGATCACCACGGGGTCGGTCCGCGCCTCGGGAGCGGCGCTCGCCACGGTCGGCCTGGCGGCGCCCCTGCTCGACCCTGAGCAGTGCCTGGTACTTGAACTCCGGGCGGAGTAGGAGCGGGCGGCTGCGGTGGCCGCCCGCGTGCCTGCCCTGCGTGACGGTGCACTGCCACGGCTCAGGCCCTGCGTGAGCGTTCTCCCCAGCCACAGCGTGCCGTCGGCGGCAGGCTGTGGCTGGGGAGAATCTGGGGAGAATGAAGCCCCACGGGGGCGGCTGGGGAGAATCGACTGCGTAGAGCGGCACCACTGCGAAAGCACCGGAAAGAAGCAGGTTCGCAGGCCAGCCCCCTTCCTGCTGCTATCTACGCAGGCCAGCACCATGAGGGCGAGGACTTCAAGAAGATCTCGTCGTGATCTCGACAGGTCATGTGTGGCTCTCACCGCCCTTCAGGTTGCTTCCCAGAGGCCGGCGCCGAGGATCCGGGCGGCCTTAGCTCAGACGTCCACGACGCGTGGACGGCCTGGATGCTGAGCCGTGGCAGCGACCACCGGAGCTTCGTTCCCTTCCAGGACCTCTCCGGTGAGGTGCAGGCGCTGGACGCCGCCTACGTCCACGCGATCCACGCGGCGGCCGAACGGTGCGCGGGCGACGCTCGACGCGGGCGAGACCGGGGTCCCGACCCGCGATAGCAGCACCGATGAGTCTTCGGTCTCCGGGGAGTCTCATCTGCACCAGGCGCCCCACACGGGGCGCTCTGTCCGAACCGGAGAAGCTTCTGTGTCAACTGTCACATCCGAAGTGCGCGTTGTCTCCACTGACGGTACCGCCATCGCATTCGAGCAGTCGGGATGCGGGGTACCGGTCATCGTGGTCGCCTCGGCCCTGGCAGACTGCTCCGACACCCAGCCACCGCCTTGTCCAAGTTCCGCTGAAGCTCACCCGAGTCGAACGTAGCTTCGCTTCGCACCATGGTCCCTCCAGTGCCAGCTTGCTTGTCTGAACTTTAGGTGTGACCACTGACAGCGGCGCGGAGGATGGCGGTCGGCGCAAGATCACCTTATTTAGTGTGTATTTCCATAGGACATGGCCGCAGCGCTCGAAGTAGCCGACACCGCAGGCATACAGGCATACCGAGGACTCCTCGGATCGAAGTCTTTAACGGGTGCGCACCGGTACGTCAGCCTGGCAGGTTCGGTGTGCACCCACACCGTCGGCGGCACCACATCCTTCCCAACAGCTCCCGGAACTCTCTGCGGCCCCGGAACCGTCGGTTCACCTCATCGACGTTCAGGCGTATTCCTGTCGATCGAATCCGCTGCTGGCCTGGGCACCTGATCGTGTAGCTGAGTCCACCGCTGTTGTCCTCAACCAGGGCTACGCACATGTGCAGAGGCCAGTCGCAGCCATCGGTTCCTTGTCGGAGGTGGGTGTATCGGCGGAGCGTGGCAAGGCGGTGGTTTTTCGGCAGGTTGCGGTGCGCGCGACACTGGGTGCACCTCATCTGGTGTTCCGTGTTGCCGTTCTGGCGAGAGACAGCGCACCCGCTCATCGGGCTGACGGGTCGTCGGCAGCATGATTCCACCGCAGTCTTCACTGCGGGTATCGCGGTGCGGGTCTCGGCGGCCTGCTGCCAGGCCACCTCCCGGGCTGCGGCGCGGGCCGACCGCAGGCGGTCCAGTATGCGTTCGTCGACGGCGGCCAGCAGCCGCCAAGCCGTCGGCGTGGAGGCCACCGGGCCGAACACCTCGCGCTGGTCCCGCAGAACGGCCAGATCCGCGATCGCCTCGCCGCCGTCGGCGAGCATCACTGCGAGATCGGTAGCGATCCGGCCTGGGTCATGGCCGGTGCCGCGCGGCCGGAGCACGGTGGAGTACGCCGCCGTCAGCCCGGTCGCTTCGGCGAGGTCCACCAGCAAACGTGCTCCGGCATGCCCGACCGCCCCCGACCCGTCAGTGGACACCACAAGCCGGGGCACCCTGGCCGACTGCACGTAACTTCCACTCGCCGTCGCACCAGTAGAGCTCTCCGAAGATCTTCACCGTTTCGATGCAAGCATCCTTACAGAATCCTCACCGCGGATCTCCTGCTCATCGGTGTAGCCAAGGGGGTGGCGGCATCGTGCAGGACTTCTGCGAGTCGAAACAAGGCCGGCGGACAAAGCGAGCTGCCCGACGCGGCAGGTCATCGTCGATCCAGCAAGCGCTGGCGGAGCCGCCTGATCGTCATCGTCGAGCAGTTCCTTGGGCCCCGACTTGGGTCGACTAGGCAATCAAGTAGCGATAGATCAACCATTCACAAACGACTTTATTGACGATTGCCCATACGAGTCGATAGGCTCCCAGAGTGGGCAATGATAGATGAACCTGGGAGACATCACTCGCGAGGGACTGACATGCGCCAAGACTTGAATCGACTCGAAGTTCTTGCAGATCACGGATATGCGCTACGGCGTATAGACAGCACCTACGACCTCACGTATGACGCCCACGTACCGGATCCATGCGGCGGCACCTATGACTCCTGACCCTCAGCGAATCCGACAGGCGGAATGCGAACAATCCGAGGACGGTTTTAGCGATTCCGCGCACGAGATGCTCGTACGGGATCTCGGGCCAGACTTCCATGGCTTCCGAGGCGAGCTCGGCAACAAGACCGTGTGCATGGTGACGCCTCGGGCACTGCATGACCCCGCCGAGCAGCACATTATGAGGGAACTCGTGAAACGCCAAGGCGGAAACTGCTCGGCCTGTACCAATTGCCCTATAGGTGGGTGTGAGTAATAGTCCATGCGAGGCACGACAGAACAAGGATCGACGCCGCCGGGGGTGCCAGCACGGGGCACACCGCGCCTGTCCCACCCACCACTCCACAGCCGTCATCACCTCTGAGGTGGTGGCGGCTTCGCCCTGGACGAAGCCGCCGACCTCATCGTGCGAAAGTCGAAGAACGCACTGGGCGTCGGCGGCCGCAACACCGCCACCACCCCTCGCCGCGTCGGAGCACCCGACGGCGATACGCCGGAAGCCAGCTGAGGCACCGCGGTCGTCAGCATCTTCCGTCCCTCGTCGCTTGCTGGCGCTGCACGAGCCAGAACAGGCGGCTGGATACCACGGCTCTGCCATCACACCCTCTCAGACCCTCTGCCGCGATGTGAGATCCCAGTCGCACACGGCGGGTTCCCGGTGATGCTGAAGGGGGGACAGACAGCGGGGGCCGGAGACCATCACTGGGACGCTGTTGGTTACTGATTTCGGCGTTTCGGGGTCTGGATTTGTGTCGGGAGGGGTGACGCGGTCCGTCCGGGCTGGTACGCCGGAGGCATGCGGTATCCGGACGGGGGCGGGCTGTCCGCCGAGCAGCGTGGGCGCCGGGAAGAGGTACGGATGCGGGCCGTTGACCTCTTCGATGAGGGCGTGGAAGTCCCGTGCATCGCCCGGGAGTTACGGGTGAGTGAGAAGTCGGTCTACCGTGGCGCCGCATCTGGAGGACGGGCGGACGCGAGGCGCTGCGTTCCAGAGGCCCCTGCGGCTACGGCTGTCGGCTCGGCCCGCACCTGCAGACCAAGCTCGTGATGTGGCTTGATGAGGGGCCGGCCGCGCACGGCTGGGCGGACGACCAGGTGTGGACCGCCGCGCGGGTACGCACGCTGATCGGGCGGAAGTTCCACGTTTCCTACAGCGTCTCCGGGGTCACTCGGCTGCTGCACCGCATGGGCTACAGCGTGCAGATGCCCGCCCGGCCCGCCGTCGAACGCGACGAGGACGCGATCACCGCATGGCGGGAGGCGACCTGGCAGGAGGTAAAACCCTCCGGGCGGCGACCGGCGCGTTCATCTGCTTCGAGGACGAAGCGGGCGTGACCGGTCGGCCGCCCAAGAGCCGTACCTGGGGCCGGCGCGGCATCACCCCGAGGGTCAAGGTGTCCGGCCGTAGCCGGGGACGTCTCTCGGTGGCCGGTCTGCTGTGCTTCCGGCCGGGCCTGCCCGCCCGTCTGTGCTACCGGCTGCGTCGGCATACCGGCCGCAAG